>JAJCZT010000187.1 GCA_029262255.1 Deltaproteobacteria bacterium | reverse complement strand
AGGCGTTATGATGTTCAAAAATATAGCGAATATAGATTGGGAAGACTACACGGAGTCTATTCCCGCTTTTTTAACTCTCTTGGTTATGCCCCTTGCTTTCAGTATTACTGATGGGATTTCCTTTGGAATTATCTCTTATGTGCTGCTTAAAGTAGTAAGCGGCAAGGCCAGAAGGATCCACTGGCTCCTATACCTTTTCGCTATCCTTTTTGTTGCAAGATATATATGGCTTTAATAGAGGTATTTAGAATTAATATTTAGAGCTCGGGAGCTGCCGCTTTGTCCAAGTACCATTCCAAGATACCGTGATCGGGATTAATCTTAGAGGCAGGATAGGGCAATGTTTTTGAGCCCATATCCATAATTTCTTTTAATACCGGAGCCTTAGAGTCTCCCGCTACCAGGAATGAAACACGTTCGGCATTATTTAGAACGGGAAGCGTAAGGCTAACTCTGGTTTGCCCTGTTTCGGGATGGCGGGCTACTACACAGATTTTTTCTTTTTCTTCAAGAGTAGCAGCTCCGGGGAAAAGCGACGCTGTGTGTCCGTCAGGACCCATACCAAGAAATATCCAGTCGAACCTGGGAAATCCGTTCTCAGATGAGACATTCTCTTCTATTACTTTTGAATATCTAAGTGCTTCATTGGTAGGAGGGTCTTCTCCCAACACTCTGTGAATATTCGAAGAGGGTATATCAATATGCGAGAATAGCGCTATATTGGTCATCTTATAATTGCTTTCGTCATTATCAGGCGGAACACAGCGCTCATCACCCCAGAAAAATATTGCATTTTCCCAGGGAATACCCTCTCGATATGGAGACTCCGCGAGAATTTCAAAAAAGGCTTTAGGTGTATGCCCCCCTGAGAGTGCAACGGTTATAGGCTCACCTGAAGCGGCTTTCTCATCCACAGCGTTTTTAAAATCCACTGCCAACTGCGCGGCTAACTCAGCACTATCTTCAAAGAGATAATATTTCTTTTCCATAATTATGACTACCTTGTTATTAACAGATGTTAACTATAACTCGCAGTACTCTCCGTCATTTGACAAGTTCTTGCACGGATACCGCCAATCATCACAGGGATCATCAAAGAGGTTGCGCGCCTCAGGCGGCCCCCACGTGCCCGCCGGGTAACCATACATCTTAATCTTGGAGTTATTCTCCCAAGCCTTAAGTATCGGGTCGACAAACTTCCAGCACGCCTCTACTGCGTCGGCCCTCGCAAAGTGAGTAGCGTCACCCTGTATGCAGTCTATTATCAATCTCTCGTAAGCCTCAGGAATATACGCATCGGCAAGCTCGGAATAATGAAAGTCCATGCCGACTTCTTTTATATCGAATCCCGAACCCGGCTTTTTCATTCCAATCTTGAGGAGTATTCCCTCATCGGGCTGAATTCTTATAATTAGCTGGTTGGGAGTGGCTTCGCAGAGCTCGCTCTTTGTAAATAAGTGATGGGGCGTTTTCTTAAAGTGCACGACGACTTCTGTAACACGCGTCGGGAGATATTTACCGGTGCGAATGTAAAAAGGCACGTCACCCCAGCGCCAATTGTCTACATATAACTTAAGCGCCACAAACGTTGCTGTACGGGAATCGGGGGCAACATCTTTTTCCTCTCGGTAGCCTAGAACCTGTTCCCCGCGGATTTTTGATGCTACATACTGTCCCTGCACCGCGTACTTTTTTACCTCACTGGGTTTAATAGGACGAAGAGACTCAAAAACCTTTACGCTCTCATTACGCACGTCGGTAGCGTTAAAAAATGAGGGGGGTTCAATGGCTATTGTGCCCAGCACCTGCAGCAAATGGTTTTGTATCATATCCCTCATCGCGCCGTAATGATCATAGTATCCGCCGCGGTTCTCAACCCCGATTGATTCGGCCGCGGTGATTTCTATATGACTGACATAATTCCTGTTCCAGAGGGGCTCGAAGATACCGTTTGAAAAACGAAGCGCAAAGATATCCTGAACAGTCTCTTTCCCAAGATAATGATCTATTCTGTAGATCTGATCTTCATCAAATATGCTTTGAAGGTCGGCGTTTAAGGCTTTGGCGGACTTGAGGTCTCTGCCAAAGGGCTTCTCCACAATAATCCTTCTCCAGGAGGAGGTTTTACCCTCTTTTTGAAGACCTTTTTCTCCAAGATTATTGGCAATCGCCGTGTATAAGCTCGGCGAAGTCGAAAGATAATAAATATAATTCCCGCCGATCTTGAGCTTCTTATCAATCTCGGACAATTTCACTTTGAGATCCTGATAGTGATTAATATCGGTTGCATCAAGGGCCTGGTAATAGAGGTGTTTTGAAAAAGCTCCGAGCTGTTTTTGATCGGCCATTTTAAGACTGGCGTAAGTTTTTATATCGCTTATAATTTTCTCCCTAAATGCTTCATCTGAGTAAGGGGATCTACTCGTACCCAGTATCGCAAATTTCTTAGGAAGCAAGCCCTGACGATATAGAGCATAGATTGCGGGCATTAACTTTCTTTTCGTTAAATCTCCCGAAGCTCCAAATATAACAATTATGCAATTGTTCTCTCGTGCCATTTAAACACCTCTTTTTAAAATTCTTGTTATTACAGTTCTAACGACTGCTTAATCATCCGCTTTTTTCTTTACCGCGTGACCGCCAAACTGATTCCTTAGTGCTGCGATAGTTTTCATGGAGAAAGAATTGGTATCTCTGGATGCAATCCTCGCAAGAAGAGACGCCGTGATAATAGGCGCTGGAACATTCTGACGGAGCGCCGCCTCAACAGTCCAGCGTCCCTCACCGCTATCCCATACGTATGGATCAAGGTCCTCAAGAGTAGGATCAGCTTTAAACACCCTCTCGGCAAGCTCGAGCAGCCAGGAGCGAATAACGCTTCCGTATTGCCATACTTTACTGATTGCGCGGAGATCCAGATCGAACTCGGAGCTCTGAAGAACAGCGAAACCCTCGGCATAAGCCTGGAGCATTCCGTATTCGATACCGTTGTGAACCATCTTTACATAGTGGCCCGAGCCTTCAGTACCGCAGTATAGATAGCCGTTTTTAGGGGCTAAGGTCTTAAAAATCGGCTCTGCTTTATCACAGGTTAGTTTATCTCCGCCGTACATAAGGCAGTAGCCCTCTTTTAATCCCCAGACGCCGCCGCTAACGCCGCAGTCTATATATTTAATACCGCTTGATTTAAGCGATTTGGCTCTTTTTTGAGAATCCTGCCATTCAGAATTCCCACCGTCTATTATTATGTCACCTTTCTTAAGATATTTCTTGAGTTCCCTTATGTTCTGGTCTACGGGCTTTCCCGCTGGAACCATAAGCCACACAATCTTGGGCTTAGGTAATTTCTTAACCAAATCGGCAACTGACTTTGCCGGTATCGCTCCCTTTTTTGCCGCCTCATCAATGGGACCTTGAGTAAGGTTGTAAACTACAACTTCATGCTTATCTCGAATAAGACGCTCCGTCATATTCCCGCCCATTTTTCCAAGACCTATCATTCCAATTTTCATGCTACCCTCCTTAAAATGTTATTTGTATTTTTGAAATATAACTTCCTAAATCTAATCATATCACTAATTCTATATTACTGCACACTCTTTAGTAAAGCTTCTACGTTCTCTTTAACAGAACCCTTAGAGTTATAGACGCTTGAGCCGGCGACCAAAACCGTGGCACCCGCTTCAACAACCAATGGGGCAGTTCTAATATCTATCCCGCCGTCTAGCCCAATAGGAACGTCAAGCCCGCGGTCTTCAAGCATAGATTTTATAGTACGTATTTTATTTAGCTGACTGTGAATAAACTTTTGGCCGCCAAAGCCGGGATTTACTCCCATTACCTGAACAAAATCAGAGAGCTCTAGTACATCTTCTATCATATCAGGCGGGGTCGCTGGATTCAAAGTAACGCCTGATTTTATGCCAGACTCTCTTATTGACTGAAGAACTCGGTGCAAATGGGTGCAAACCTCCTGATGTACGATTATTCTATCTGCGCCCGCTTTAACAAAATCCTCTATATATTTCTCGGGCTCTACAATCATTAGATGAACGTCGAGCATCATATTCGTAATAGGTCTTATGGCAGCCACTACACCCGGGCCAAAATTAATGTTTGGAACAAAACGCCCGTCCATTACATCTATTTGTATGGCTGAGACGCCGGCACTCTGGGCTTCCATCACGCCGTCACCAAGTTTTGTAAAATCAGCAGATAATATTGAAGGTTCGATAACTATCATAATTTACGCTCTATTTTTAAGAATCATCTCTTTTCTGGTAACGTATACCGTTTGAAGTGGCAACGATGACTTCGCTTGCCGTCCCCAAAAACAAGCCGAATTCAACTATTCCGGCTTTTTGGCCGAATTTTTGCGCAAGCTCTTCTAAATTTGGTATCGGCCCAAAATTTGAATCCAGAATATAATTATCTTGATCCGTTTTATAAGTTTCTCCGGCGTCATTCTTTCGTAGAACCGGATCTCCGCCTAGTGATTTTATGAAGTTCGAGACAGGCATCCAGGCAAAAGGGATGACTTCTATAGGCACGGGGAAATGAGTCCCCAGCATGGGAGACATTTTACTCTCATCTACTATCATAATGTTCCGTTTGCTAGACTGTGCAAGCACCTTCTCTCTCAATAATGCCCCTCCACCGCCTTTTATTAAATTAAGCTGTGGATCGACTTCATCAGCACCGTCTATCGTGAGATCAAGCTCCTGCTTTTCATCAAAAGTAATAATAGGTATCCCAAGATCACTTGCCCTTTTCTCAGTCTGAATAGAGCTGCATATACCAACTATATCCTTTAATCTGCCTTCCTTTAACCTGCGCCCTAATTCCTCAAGCGCAAAACGGGTTGTGCTTCCTGTGCCCAAGCCAAGCACCATTCCGGATTCTACAAAATCCACTGCGCTTACTCCGGCTTCTTTCTTAAGGCGGTCCTGAAGGCTAACTCCGTTGTTAGAGGGTGGAGGTGTCAATTGGCTTTCTCCTTTGGTGAATTCAATTCGGAAATAAAATTTTTCGCTGTCTTGAGCAAATCAGGAGGATTATCCACAATACGCAGAGTATCGCTAGCCGGCAATTTGTGAACACCGCCCCTTGTGAAATCCGAAGGTACGGCAACGCAGCTAATGCCCGCGGCTAATGCCGCCTTAATACCCGAAGATGAATCCTCTATTGCCAAGGCTTCGGAATGAGAGACTCTGAGCTCTTCAGTGAGCAAATTATATATCTCCGGGTCGGGTTTACCGTACTCTACATCTTGAATGGTTGAGATAACATCAAATTCTGAACGAATATTGAGTACGTCCAATACCCGGTAAGCTTCCCTTCTGTGAGACATGGTTCCGAGGCCCGTCGGATAACCTTCTTTTTTTGCCCACTTCAGCAGAGCTAAATTGTACGGACATAAGTGTTCTTTTAGAATCGTCGGATCGGATATCATCTGAAAGTAAGTCTCCATTCTAATATCAACAAAAGCCTGCCACGGCTTGGCAACATCAAACTCTTCCATCCTTGCTGAAGCCGCTTGCCCTAGATCAAATCTGTTTAAAAGCCCCTTTGCAACTTCTTTTCTCGATAGACCAACAAAATTCTTAAAAGCGGTGGTCACCTCTTCTTCGCTCAGAGCGGGGTTTAACTCAGCCGCGGCCCTCGCATAAGACTCAGCCTTTAGTACTTCCGTTTGCACAAGAGTGCCGTCAAGATCAAAGATAAGTGCTTTTATCAATTGTCCAAGTTTCTATAAGCTTTTTGTCAATCTTTCAATATCGCTTACAACATCCTCTCCCAAATGGAATGTGATTACGTTTCGTTTGTTGTCTAGTAAAGCCTGGCGGTCACCAAGGGCCTGGGCGTTTTTCAAAACCCCAAAACTCATTGTTGAAGCCTTTTTCCCAGCTTCATCGGGAATCGGGGCGTCCTCAGGCATCTCTGAAGTAAACTGGATAAACAGCCCGTTACCCGCGTCACCTTTATGAAGCTGTCCTGTCGAGTGTAAGAATCTGGGCCCAAATCCGGAAGTTGTTGCCAAACGGTATTTAGCCTGGATTTTCTTGCGCAATTTCTGCATAGCCTCGTAGGTCTCGTCATCCGGTTTCACGTAAGCTTGTAGGGTTACGTAGCTTCTGCCTTTAGATTCATTTTTACCCTTTTTAGCAAGGGAAAGAAATTTCTTAAGCGCATCTTCTACACTATCCGTTTTGAAAGCAGAATAAACTGTGATGCCGTCGTCTTCTAAAGTCGGCTTTACATACGGCAGTTTTCCCTTTTTCATATATGCGGTGATCATATTGCGAGCCAGGATCTTGGCAGCCTCTACGTTGGGCTGATTAAAAGGATGGATACCGATTATCATCCCGGCAATTGCAATCGCCATCTCCCATCTGAAGAACTCGCCCCCAAGATCGTATATATCTTTTAAATTAATCCTGACCACGGGATGGCCATGCTCTTCAAGCGCTTTAACCTTGTCATCATGCGTATTGTTGTGCGCTAGACGGAGATAAACGAATAGCCTGTCGTTGGCGTAATTCTCGGGAGGACCTATAGGCTCACGGTCTACAGGAAGTATTCCTTTCCCGATTTTTCCGGTGCTCTCAGCAATTAACTGCTCCGCCCATGCGCCAAATCCCTCAATAGGAGGTGAAGTTATTAGAGTAACCTTGTCATGCCCGGCTTTGGCTAACTCGCCCATTATGGCGCCTAACCATGCTCCGGAATGATCCCCTTCAACGGCACAGTTACAGCTTTCATTGTTGTGGAGCATCTTTATAGCGCGCTCCAAAAGGAGTGGAACGTCTACGCCCTGGAAAGCTGCAGGGGGTATTCCAACAAAGGACAAAGCAGAGTAACGCCCGCCAATATTGGGGTCATTTAAGAATGTTTTTCTGAATTTTAGGTCCTTCGCTATATTCTCAAGATTGCTCCCCGGATCGGTAATTGCCACAAAATGCTTTCCTACTTCCTTCTTACCGACCTCGGCTAACGTCTCATTGTAAAAATATTTCATATAAGAAAGGGTCTCAGCAGTACCGCCCGATTTGGTGGAGACAATAAAAAGCGTCTTTTTCATATCGAGGCTTCTTCTATAATCAAGTATCATCCCGGGGTCAGTGCTGTCTAAGACAGCAACGTCTAAATACCCGTCTTTAACCCCGTAGGTCTCGCGAATAACTTCAACAGCGAGACTGGATCCGCCCATACCGAGAAGGAGCGCATTGGTATAGCCTTCTGCTCTCACCTGATCAACAACAACATTTATGCCTGAAAGGGCATCCGCCATAACTTCAGGTATATGGAGCCACCCCAGACGGTTACTTATTTCAGTCGGATTGTCTTCCCAAACCAGGTAGTCAAAATTCCAGATTTTCTCAATTATTTTGTTCTTACGTATACTCTCCAGAGCCTTATCTACGGCAGCCTGGTACTTACCCAAGCTTGCCGTATACGGCTTTTTTCCCTGAATTATCTGCTCCTTTTTATCAGAGATACTGGCCATTAAAGTCTCAAAGGACTCTGCAAACTTCTTAACGCCATCCTGAAGCAGAAAATCCGTAACATCGTTTAACTTGATGCCCGCTTTTTTCAGTTTGGCTAGCTCTGCATGTGCCTGCTTAAGACCTTTGGTAAGTGTGGTCTTTGGGGTGCCGTGGTCACGGAAATTCTTGTATGTGGCCGGAGGAACGGTATTTACGGTATTGGGACCAATTAGCTCATCAACATAAAGGGTATCGGGATAAGCGGGGTTTTTAGTGCTGGTACTAGCCCAGAGAACCCTCTGAGGTCTGGCACCCAGGTCTTTAAGTTTCTTCCATCTGGGGCCGCTGAAAACTTTTCTGTATTCTTCATAAGTTATTTTGGAATTAGCAATAGCAATTTTACCCAGGAGATCTGTGTTGCCTATTTTTTCTAACTCAGCGTCTACTGCGGAATCGACTCTGCTGACGAAAAAGGATGCGACTGAACCCACTTTATTAACCCTGTGACCTTTAAATACTGAGGGGCCGTTTGCAGCGAGTCTTTCAAGACCTTTAATATAGGCCTCAGCCACAGCTTTATACTGATCCAGACTGAACATCAGTGTTACATTCACGTTGATACCCGCCCCGATAAGCTCTGTGATTGCGGGAATTCCGGCTGCTGTAGCTGGGACTTTAATCATCACATTGGGCCGGTCCAGAGCGACGAAGTACCTTTTGGCATCCCGAATGGTTTGTTTTGTGTTGTTCGCTAACGTAGGGCTAACCTCAAGACTTATAAATCCGTCTCCTCCGTCAGTTTCTTCATATAAAGGTCTGAACTCATCCGCCGCAAGAGCTATATCCTCAAGCGCAAGGGCCTCATATATCTCATTTACCGATTTATTCTCTTCCACCAGCGTTTTTAAATCCTCATCGTAGTCGGAACTGCCGGCTATAGCCTTTTCCAGAATAGAGGGATTGGATGTCTCCCCTCTGAGGCCTTCGTCAATCAAAGCCTTGAGCTCGCCTTTGGTGAGGAAAGACCGTCTTATGTAGTCATACCAAATTGATTGGCCTAGCTTTGTCAGTTCTGTAATTTTGGACATTGTGATCTCCTTTTCAAATATTAAAATTTAATATGAAAATAAAATCCATTACCTGTTTTTATAAAGCACTTCATTTTTTCTTCGCTTTTTTAGTAGTACTCTTTCCGTTCTTTTTAAGTACTTCTTTCGCCTTGGAAACTACATGGTCTACCGTAAGGCCAAACTCAGGAAACAAATCGGCAATCGGCGCTGATTCTCCAAAAGTACTTACGCCAATTACCCCGCCCTCATCATGGAGCCCAACATATCTTCGCCAGCCAAAAGTGGAGCCGGCTTCAACAGATACTCTGGCACGGACCGAATCGGGTAGAACCTCTTCCCAATATTCCTGATCCTGCATTTCATATACAGACCAGCAGGGCATACTCACTACACGTGCTTTAATTCCCTGTTTTTTAAGCTTTTCATATGCACCCAGGCATAATTGAACTTCAGATCCCGTACCTATTAATATTATATCGGGCTTGCCTTTGCTGTCGGCCAAAATATATGCGCCTTTCAACGCTCCCTCGGCCGGAGCGTATTTGTCCCGGTCAATTGTAGGAACATTCTGCCGGGTAAGGATCAAGGCTACGGGTCTGTCTTTGACTTCCATTACATACTTCCATAAAGCACTGAGCTCATTTGCATCAGCAGGCCTGATAACATCAAGGTTAGGAACTGCCCTGAGTGCGGCAAGATGCTCTATTGGCTGATGAGTAGGCCCGTCTTCTCCAAGACCTATACTGTCATGTGTAAATATGTAAATAACCGGATTCTGCATTAAACAGGACAGCCGCAGAGGCGCTTTCATATAATCTGAGAACACAAAATAACATGCCGCATAAGCCCTTAGCTTGCTCAGAACCATGCCGTTTGTCACAGAGGCCATGGCGTTTTCTCTAATACCAAAGTGGAAATTCCTTCCGCTGTATACATTTCTTTCAAAGCTGCTTGCATCGTCCAGATAGGTTTTAGTTGAAGGCCCCACGTCACCCGCACCTCCAAGAAGCCATGGGATATCTTTCCCTATAGCATTTAGGACCTTCCCGTTAGAGCTTCTGGTTGCAGGTCCATTTGGATCGGCAGGAAAAACGGGCAAGCATTTTTCCCAACCCTCAGGCATCTCTCGTTTCTCTATCATTTCAAACTGTTTAGCTAAATCCGGGTATTCAAAGGCGTACTTAGAGAATTTTTCGTTCCACTCATCCTCGTCGTTCTTGCCTCTTTTCAGCATGTCTTTTCTATAGCCTTTCACTTCGTCCGGAACATAAAATTTCTTGTCTGGCGGCCATCCATAATTAATCTTCGTTTTTCTAATCTCATCTTCACCCAAAGGTTCTCCATGTGCGGCTGAAGTATCCTGCTTATTCGGACTTCCGTAGCCTATGTGACTATCCACTATTATTAAAGAAGGCTGCTCATCCTCCTTTAGCGCCCTGTCCAGCGCTTCTTCAAGGAGCTCCAAATCATTGGCATCGCCAACACGCTGTACGTGCCAGTTGTAACCCATAAACCGGGCAGCAACATCTTCGCTAAAAGCAAGAGCTGTGTGTCCTTCGATCGTTATGTGGTTGTTATCATATATCCACACCAAATTGCTGAGCCCCAAATGACCTGCAAGCGATGCCGCTTCACCTGAAATTCCCTCCATCATACAACCGTCCCCTCCTATTGAGAAAACATTGTAGTTGATCATCTCATGTCCGGGACGGTTGAAATATGTGGCTAACCATCTCTCCGCAATCGCCATTCCAACCGAGGTTGCATAACCCTGCCCCAAAGGCCCTGTGGTGCATTCGATTCCGGGCGCTACGCCGTATTCCGGGTGCCCCGCGCATTTACTATGAAGCTGCCTGAAAGTCTTGATGTCATTTAAGGAAAGGTCATAACCGGTTATGTGCAGTAAGCTGTATAACAGCATTGAGGCATGACCGGCAGAAAGAACAAAGCGGTCACGATTAGGCCAGTCTGGATTCTGGGGATTAAAATTCATGAATTTATCCCAAATTGTGTACCCAACGGGAGCCATAGACATAGGAGTTCCGGGATGTCCCGAATTTGCCTTTTGTACCGCATCCATTGAGAGCGTTCTAATCGTATTAATAATTAATTGTTCTAATTTGTCTTTCTTCTTCTTAGGCTTTGCTTCCATTACCGATCTCCTTGGATTTTGTTTACCCAAACAAACTCCGTATTAATTTGGAATAGTATGATTTGTCTTTATATTAGCTGAAATTAAATACTGTATATTAACCCCGAACCGAGTAATTGATAGCGCTACCAGGTTTTTTACATCTAAAGGTTTGATTAAAATCCTTAGTATTTTTAAGTTGAGTTATTACTGCAGGTTCTATTCTAAATGCGCTATTATTACTAATACAGCTGTACTGAAATTCAGAGTTATTTATATATCCACATTCGAACAGCTGTTTAAGTGCTTCTATTTGAAACAAAGTATAACAACCTCACCTATTTGGAAACCAACAACCCCGCCTGATGATGATTAATACCCTTTCGGGATTATCACATATCAAAATTCATTTTTCAAGAAAACTCTAACTTTAAAGCTCTCAATTTAAAGCTTAATTGCTTAATTCAAGCTCTATTGCAAGAGCCGCGCCTACAATTCCGGCATTATTATACATTTCAGCAGGAGCAATTTTTGCTTTTAACTCAATATATTGAAAAAATTTATCCGGTTTTTTACTGACTCCGCCGCCTATTATAAATAAATCCGGAGAAAGAAGCTTTTCTATTGTCTGTAAATATGTATTAACCCTACCACCCCACTTTCCCCAACTCAGACTTTTGCGTTCCCTTACACTCGCAGCAGCTCGTTTTTCAGCATCCTTTCCATCAATCTCAATATGTCCCAACTCAGTATTATGCACAAGGTGACCGTCAACAAAGAGTGCCGTACCTATTCCTGTTCCAAGAGTTACCATCATGACAACCCCGCCACCGTGCTTGTTGTATCCTTTTCCTGCGCCGAACTTCATCTCCGCAAGCCCCGCACTATCGGCATCATTAATAACCACAGCTTCACAGGAAGAAATTTTCTCGATCTGATCCTTTATATTTATACCGACCCACTGATGGGACAGATTAGCGGCGGTGTGGACCTCTCCTCTCTTAAGCACTCCCGGAAAGCCGCACCCAATTTTCCCCTTCCAGTTCCAGTGCTCGATAAGCTCGCCTATTACTGACAACATCGCCCTTGGAGTAGGGGGTTGAGGAGTATCAATACGAAACCGCTCCTGGAGCAGCTCGCCCTTATCAATATCAACGGGCGCAGCCTTAATACCCGTCCCTCCAATATCAATTCCAAGAACAGCACTTTGTGATTTAGTAGTTCGTCTCGGTGATCTGGTAGTTCGTCTCGCCATTTTGGATATTCCTTTCTTAAATCCTTTTTGATTTACTATTGTACACCAAGTCAATACAATAAATAAAGTCCCGGGATTTATTTTCATTAGATATGAAAATATTGAAAAAGATGTGGACCGCAGAGATAGAAAGACTAGGCAATTTGGTTAAATTATCATCTACATTTAAATCTTTAGGAGGATATAAATATGTCATGGATTTATCTGCTTATAGCGGGAATTATGGAGTGGGGATGGCCGATGGGACTAAAATACGCATGGACGGAGAAAGGCGTCCAGCTTGGACCCGCCACCTTAGCAATAGTTAGTATTCTGGCAAGCGGATTCTTTTTATTCCTGGCGCAGAGAGAAATTCCCGTGGGCACTGCCTATGCCGTCTGGACGGGGATTGGAGCTGTGGGGACTTTTATACTCGGCATACTACTTCTCGGAGAGCCGGCATTTCTATTAAGATTTGTTTTCCTGGGGTTTATAATAGTAGGGATAGTCGGGCTTAAATTGGTATCGAGTTAGAGGCTCACGCTAATTAGGAGTTGTTCAACTTAGGCTGCATATCCTGCGTATGCTATAATCACCTTAGAAAAACACCTATTGAGAAATAGAACTATGAGCAAAGCGGCACTTATTACAGGCGGGGGAAAGAGGATCGGTAAAGCAATATCTCTCAAGTTAGCTGATTGGGGATACGATATTGCCATACACTACAACCGCTCAGATAAAGAAGCAAAAGAGACAGCGGATTTAATCCAAGAGAAGGGAAGACAGTGTGAGATATTCCAGGCAAACCTCTCGGACATTAAACAAGTCCGCACACTTTTGCCAAGAGTGTTAGAGGTTTTTCCTAAATGCTCGATCTTGGTAAACAGCGCATCAATATTTGAGAATACCAGCTTCAATGATGTAACGGAGGAAATTCTTGATAGGGATTTTGATATAAACTTCAAAGCGCCATTTTTTCTCTCTCAGGACTTCAGTAAGGGAGGGAATGCGGAGCTGATTATTAACATGCTCGACATGCGTATCAACAAAATCGAGACAGAACATTTTACATATAATCTGAGCAAGAAAACGCTTAGGGACTTTACGTTAATGGCGGCAAAAGCGTTAGGACCAAAGATCAGGGTCAACGGCATCTGCCCCGGTCCTATTCTCCCGCCTCCGGATAAAGACATAAAATATCTCGAACAAATAGCTAAAAATACTCCCCTTAAAAAACCGGGGAATCCGGATTACATAATCACTGCTGTAAAATACATCCTGGATAACCCCTTCGTCACCGGGGAGTGTCTGTTCGTTGACGGCGGGCAGCATCTTATATAGGAAAACAAATATGATAATAAAAATTGAGAATCTGAAGCTAAGAACAATAGTGGGTATTTATGATTGGGAAAAGAAGATCAAACAGGATGTTCTTATTAACATAGAAATGGAATTCGACGGGGAAAAAGCAATTGAGACGGATAATATTGAGGATACGGTCGATTACAAAACCATAACAAAAAAAATAATCGCGATGGTTGAAGGAGCTCAGTTTAACTTGATTGAAAGAATCGCGGGGGAAGCTATGAAGATTGTTATGGAAAATGAAAAGGTAGAGAAAGCAAGTGTGCGGGTTGATAAGCCTGGCGCTGTCCGTTTTACAGATTCTGTGTCGGTTACACAAACGCAGAGCCGGTAACAAGTAAATCAGATTATGAAACTAAACAAAGTAGTAATAGGCGTTGGTTCGAACATTGATCCGGAAAACAATGTCGAGGGAGCTAAGAACGCAGTAGTAAATCATCATAACCTAATCAAAGTCTCGTCTTTTATTGAAACCGAACCCATCGGCTGTAAGAACCAGGACAACTTTTTAAATGGAGCATTCCTAATTGAGACTGAAATGAACGCTACAGCTCTAAAATCCTGGCTAAAGAATTTAGAAAAAAAATTAGGAAGAGTTGAATCGGAAAACAAAGACGGTCCCAGAACAATTGACCTTGATATAATAGTTTGGAATGGCGAAGTGGTAGACAGAGAAGTCTATGAGCGGGAGTTTCTGATAAATTCAATCAACGAGCTTCTTCCCGAGCTAAAGATAGAACAGCAATAATTATGATTCGAATAGCGCTGAAAATAGTCACTTAAATGGCAAGCGTCATTGGGTGGTTTTTCCCTTATTTGCCCCAAACCATTTTGATATTACCTTTTCAGCTTCTTTGCCGAATGGGGTAAAGCCTTTCTTGTTATTTTTCCTCTCATAGCTATTCATATCAGTAAAGTATTTCCAAACAAATATCCCCGCTAAATATGGTTTATTCTGAAACACCATAGAGGCTGCCTCAAACGCGAGCGCCTGCTCCTGCTCGCTTACCTTACCATCCTGATTCCACTCCCAAGGTTTTATAGCCGTTCCCTCAACGGATTTATATCCAATCTCAGTGAAAATAACCTGCTTCCCATATTTCTCTGATAATGATCTAATCTCAGGCTCGTATTTTTTCCATCCCTGTATAAGCTCGTCTAAACTTGGGCTATTCTTATCAGTTAGAGGGAAATAGGCATCAATTCCTATATAGTCCAAAGCGTCCCAAAACTCTATATTTTTTGCATTTATACCTTCCGCAGCATATGTAAGCTTGCCGCTGTAAACCTTTCTAACTTTATCGATTAACTTCTTCCACTCTTCGGTATATTTTGAGACACCAACAAGCTCTGTACCTATAACCAGCATCTCAACCCCGGCACCCTCGGCAAGCTCAGCCTCACTCAGTATAAATTCCGTATAGCTTTCAAACCACACCGCCCTTTTTTCGGGATCTGAGAAATCTATCTTGCTCCGCCAGTTCTCAGGATCAAGATCGTGCCCTCCTATCCATATATGAGGTTTTAACATAACGTTGAAACCAATTTC
>JAJCZT010000186.1 GCA_029262255.1 Deltaproteobacteria bacterium | reverse complement strand
ACGGAATGAAATTACCAGAACTTGTTCAAACAATTCTCAATAAAGAAAAGAATCACCCCTATGTTATAGCCTTTGAAGGAATGATAGGGAGCGGGAAAAGCTACGAGGCTCATAAGATGGTGGAGGAGCTTAATGGTAAATCTTTACTCATACCTACCGATTTGTTTGTAGTCGTTCCCAGGACCGAATGGACTGAAAAAATCATGGGAGACGATATTGATCTCTCTAAATGGTATGACCTGCCAAAAATTAAAGAAGCGCTTGAATCAGTGAAGAGGTGGGAGCCGCATACAGTCACGGAGCTTTACAATCTTTCAAACGGGCAATTCGACGATGAATTGGAAATTGATGCCAGAGACTATGATTATATTATTCTGGAAGGCCTTTTCTCCTGTAACGCAAAACTCGACGGTTTAATAGATCTTAAGGTCTTTCTTGATGTTCCGCCTGAAGTAGCTTTAGAAAGAGCGCACGTACGGGACGAGACGGTAAGACATTTAGACCACCAGGGCTGGCTTCAGAAAAAAGATATCTTTTATAACCATTATATGCCTTATTTAGAAGCCCATAAAAAAAGGGCTGATATAATACTCGATCCGGAATAACTTATGCTTTAAAGTCGGGCTCATCTCTTCCGAGATAAACAGATAGAGCTCCTCCCTCAACAAATATCGTCTGCCCGGTTATATATTGAGCCTCATCTGAAGCAAACATCACCGCAGGGGGTACTATATCATCGGGCCTACCTCTTCTGCCCTCTGGTATTCCTTTTGTCATGTATTCGTCGTATTCAGTGTTCTCTGATGAGGACATAGGCGTTGCTATAGATCCCGGAGCTACGCAGTTAACCGTTATTCCGTAATTGGCCAGGTCAACGGCCATTACTTTTGTTATAATCATTACGCCCGCTTTAGCCGCGTGATACGCTATAGAGATCGGATGAAAGTCCATTACTCCGGCTACAGAGCCGATGTTTATTATCCTACCGGTAGTTTTTTGCTCTATTATGTGTTTTGAGAAATGTTGAGATAAGAAGAAAAGCCCTTTGAGGCTAATATCTAACTGTTTGTCCCAGCTATCGGGAGTAACCTCTAAAACTTCCTCTCTTCTGGCGTAGGCTGCGTCATTTACTAAAATGTCCACCTTTCCGAATGCGTCAATAGCTTTATGAATCAATTTTTCATGTGCGTCTACATTGCCTACATCCAGAGTATCGTAGATAGCCTCTCCGCCCATATCTTTTACTTCCTGCTGAACCTCGATGCCTTTATCTTCATGAAGAGCCGCAATTACGACCTTCGCCCCTTCTTTTACAAATCCAAGCGTTATTGCCCGCCCGATGCCTGACGATCCACCTGTTATTATCGCTACTTTATCTTTTAATCTCATTTAATTAGTATTCTCCTTTCCAAGTGGATAAAATCTTAACAATTGTCCCTTTATAATTTAAACTAAGAAGCGTTTTGATGATCTGATAAGTACATCATACAAAATTAGTATATAAAACACAATTAGAGTATTGTTAACTCTCAAAGCTTAAAATAAGAAGTTGTATTATCACTGATAAGTCCTCGTCGCTATTATGAAGCAGCAAGGGAATGAGTTATTATTAATTAGGAGAATTTGCATATGCGAGTAATAGTTGCGAAACCCAGAGGTTTTTGTGCCGGAGTTGACCGCGCGATCGAGATCGTAGAGCGCGCTCTTGAGATGTATGGACCGCCAATATACGTTCGCCATGCGATTGTGCACAACAAGCGGGTAGTTCAGTCGCTAATTGAAAAAGGGGTCAAGTTCGTTGAAGACCTCCAGGAGATAGAGGACGAAGGGGCAAGAGTAATATTTAGCGCTCATGGTGTAAGCCCGGCGGTTTGGAATGAGGCGAGTGAGAATAATCTGGAAGTTGTAGATGCGGTTTGTCCTCTGGTAACTAAAGTTCATAATGAAGTTACGCACTATGCGAATATGGGGTATACAATAGTCTTAATTGGCCACCGAAATCATGTAGAAGTAATTGGTACAAGCGGGGAGGCGCCCGATAAAGTAATAGTTGTAGAGTCAGTAGAAGAAGCTCGGCAATTAACAGTTCCCGACCCCGACAAGATAGCCTACGTTACACAAACCACCTTAAGCGTGGATGATACAAGGGATATCCTGTCCGCTCTTAAAGAAAGATTCCCCAATATTGTAAGCCCATCGAAGCTTGATATCTGTTATGCCACTCAAAACAGACAAGACGCCGTAAAAGCTCTTGCTAAAGAGGCGGACTTGATTTTCATTATGGGTTCTCCTGAGAGCTCTAATTCCAACCGCTTGGTTGAAGTGGCAAAGGCTAACGGCGTAGAGAAAGCGTACCTAATTGAAGGGGCTGATAGTCTAGATGGTCATGTATTTAGAAGTGATATGGTAGTGGGATTAAGCTCGGGTGCTTCAACTCCCGAGACCGTAGTGCTTGAAGTAATTGCCAGGCTTAAAGAATTTGGAGCCGACAGCATTGAGGAGCTTGACGGGAAAGAGGAGCATACCAGGTTCCCGTTTCCGGAAACGATACAATTTATATCTGCCTCAAGTTCTAATTAATTAGGGTTTAAACTTTTATAACTTCAGTTAATTTCCCGGTTTTAGTATCGAATAAATATCCCGATAACTTTATATCCTCAGATACCAATGGATGGTTTCTTATATGCAGCACATCATCTTTCACGCTTTGAATCCTGTCGGAAATAGATAGCCAGTTTATGAAATCACCTTCAAATGTATTGAGTTTTTCTCTTAACAGTTTCCCCATTTCTTCCTGCGTAAATCTTTCCATACCGCATTCCGAATGGTGAATAACCAGCCACTCGTTTGTACCCAGAAAAATATTTGAGATAACAAGGGAGCGTATTGCATCATCACTTGCCCTGCCGCCGGCATTTCTAATAATGTGGGCGTCCCCTAGCTCTAATCCTAAAAAAGCTAAAGGCTCCAGCCGGGCATCCATACAGGTTAATATTGCAAGCCGCTTTGCGGGAGAGGCTGACAGATCTGATTTCTTGCCAAATCCCTCTGCATATTGTTGGTTAGCGATCTTAATCTTTTCAATGTTGTGAGTCATTTAAAATTCCTCCGAATAAGTTCTGAATATCCAGGCATTATTTTATCATAACAGCCTAAGTCCGTCGTCCGGTTCTGCAAAGTAGGCCTGAGCTTTCTCCTTTAGCTCAGGATACTCTTTTGTGTAGGTGCTTAGTATTTCTGATGCGGAGTTCTCAGAGAAATCATTACTAACAAATGCTACCACACAGCCTCCATATCCTCCACCGTTGATCGCAGCTCCGTACACTCCGTCTCGTGAGCTTGTTATTTCAAAAAGCCGTTTAATCTCCGGACTGCCGGTGTCATAGTTTTCAAGCGTGCTCCGGGATGATTCATTCATTAAGTTCCCAAATTCTTCCAGCTCACCGCAATCCCAGGCGTTTATAGCTTCATTTACCCGCCCCACTTCTGTGAAATAGTGTCTTGCCCATTTCTTTAAGTCCTCTGGAAGTCTTTTTTGTTGTGCTAGATAAACTTCTTCAGGAATATCTGAGAAAATTTTTGCAGAATTTAAGCCCCCCATAAGTCCAAGTAGCCCTGCAGCTTTGTTGCATGCCTCAACGCGTGTATTAAACCCCGACGATGTTAATTCTCTTGCGAGTCCGGAATATAAAATAAGAATCTTAAAATCCACTGCCGATTCCGGTCTATAATGAGCCGCAACCTCTTTGGATAAAGTATTTATATATAGCATGCTGTTCTTTTTCCCGTAAGCAATTGAGGATTGATCAAGAATACCGTTCTGTAATTTTAGATATTCGTTTTCAATCCCGGTGTCCAGTTCAATATAATCTTCATTTAAGAGATTGTGGTTATTTAGGTATGCAAGTGCTTTAATATATCCAAGAGCCACAGATGCGGAGGAGCTCAATCCACTAGCAGGCAAGGCGCCCATTATCGCTCCTGTGAATCCCAGTTCAATTGGCCTTAGTTCTTGAATTACTTTAGCGGCTCCCATAGCGTATCTACCCCAGTCATCACGTCTTGGGGTTTTGATGTTGTCTATGCTAAATTCCACAACTCCCGGGTAATTCATGCTGTAAAGGCGAACCTTTCTTTCATAGTTCGGTATAAAGGCTAGAAGTGATCCGGCATTTATTGTCATACCCAGCACGGGGCCGCCCTGATGGTCTATGTGCGCTCCCAGGGGTGAAATACGGTAGGGGGAAACTACTACATTCAAATCGGGATCAGCAAATTTTTCCCGTTTTTTTAAGTATTCAATAAGTCCTTCGATTTCTACTGGGATAGGTGTGAATTCCATTTTATTATTTGGTCAGCTTAATTTTGCGAAGAAGAAAAACGGCGGATCTCATTTTGCAGATTGTAGAGGTTAAAGTAAATCCCTTTGTCCGCTAATAGTGTAAAGTGAGTTCCTGTTTCCGAGATTTCGCCTTTGTGAATTACAAGTATCCTGTCGGCTTCTCTCACATTTGAGAGTCTGTGGGCGATAATTAGAGTTGTCGTATCATGACTAGTATTTTTAATTGCCTCCTGAACCCGTTTTTCAATATTGGCGTCTATATTCGAAGTCGCTTCATCGAGAATCATAAATTTTGCTTTTTTTGAAAATGCCTGCCCAATAGAAACAAGCTGCTTTTCTCCCGAAGATATAGAGTTTCTATCTCTCGCGGTGAGTTGATTAATGTTTTTAATAGACGAGAGTTCATTTCTGCTTTCCTCAGAGCTCTCTGAAATATTTTTCCCGAATAAAAAGAGATCTTGAAATACCGCGGAGATATTTTCCCTTAAAAAGTCAGGGTTGTAATCTTTTATGTCGACCCCGTCAAATAGAATCTGCCCTCTTTGGGCTTCATAGAATCTTAGAATCAAATTAACCACGGTAGTCTTCCCTGAACCTGTTAAGCCGACCAGCGCTACTGTCTCCCCGGGCTCTAATATAAACGACACGTCTTTTAGCACCCACTCTTTGTCGTCATATGAGAACCACACATTTTTAAATTCAAGTTTTCCCTTAATTGCTCCGCCGTTTATTCCCACATTGCCCTCAGGAGCGGTATTCGCAAGCTCATAGAGGTTTTCAGTTGCAGCGGAGGCGGATTGAAATATATTGTATTTCTCAGCAAGCTCCATTATCGGCCTGAACAGCATTCGCACGTAGTATAGATAGGCAATTAAAGCGCCCAAAGTTAAATCCAGGCCTATTACCTTTAATCCTCCGTACCAGAGAACAAAAGCAACTGTGAATACGCTAGTAAATTCAATAAAGGGCCTAAACGTGGCGTATACCCAGAGTTGATCCATATTAGCTTTGTAGTTCTCGCTATTTATCCCCTTAAATTTCTCATAGTTTTCTATCTCTTTGTTGTATAGCTTTATGAGAATTATTCCCTTAACGCTCTCTTGAACAAAAGCATTTAATTTTGCAATGGATATTCTAACGTCTCTATATACCGTCTTTAGTTTCATCCTGAAAAGACTTGCAAAAATGAACATTAGCACGGTCAATAGAAAGACAAAAACAGTGATTTGCTTATTCATATAAAACATGACCACGAAAACGCCGATAACCACGAGTATGTCTTTAAAGAACTGCACCATGACCGATGTGTACATCTCATTTATTGCGTTCACGTCGTTTGTAACCCTTGTGGTGAGCCTTCCAACGGGGTTCTTGTCAAAGAAAGTTTGGGGCAGGTTCATTATATGAGAGAAGACACTAACTCTCATTGTATGCATTATTTTATGACCCGAGTAGTTAAGGAGATAAGTAAAGAGTGAGCTGAATATAAATACTCCAAATAGACAAAGCAACAATAGACCCGCGAGTCTAACGACCTGCTTTATCTCGTCACTCCTTAAGACTAAAAGCTCGCTGCGGCTTAACTCGCCCAGAGATGAGTAGCTTATGTAATCGTATACACCCGCCTTTTTAAAAAGGCTTTGGTTATTAGCGACTATCGTGTTTACTTTTTTATAGTTCTCACCGCTTAGCTCGTTTTGATTGATAGCCAGATATCTTTGTTTTGAAACCAGGTCCAGTTTCTCAAGATTATGCCTGTCGGCATTATCGATCTCAGACATGTCAATCAAAAAAGACCCGTCTCCAAGCGGCACTACCAAAGAGGAGTATTTCTCTTCTATATCTGAGACTAACTTCTTGTTTGATTCCTTATCCGTTGATTCCGCTATTCTCCATGAGGGGTAGATATATTTGTCCACAGCCAATTTCGCGATATATGGGACAGTTAGCTCAAGCGCAGCGGTAAGGAGCATAAATATGAGCGCTAGGGCCATAAATGTTCTGTATGGGCCGGTAAAACCAAATAGCCACTTTATGATTTTCAAATCATAAGTCTTTTTGCCCTTTTTTGCTTCTTCGTTGTCCATTAATGCCAATTTATGGATTCTCCCGCTTTACTCATGAAGTGTTCTTAAGTCTTTTATGGGTTTTACGCAAATCTTTTCACAGATTGTATAGATTTTTGGTATAAGATAATATTAAGTTTATTTGCTCCTCGTAAAAAATCAAAGAATAATACATTTGAAAAAAACATGTTTTTTCAATGGATACAAATATAAGGAGATAACAATGATTAAGCACATAGTAATGTGGAGACTAAAGCAGGAAGCGGCAGGCGCGACTAAGCAAGAAAATGCAATGAGGCTAAAAGAATCGCTCGAATCGTTAAAAGATAAAATAGAATCCTTAAAAGCTGTAGAAGTGGGCATTAACTACAATCCTTCGCCTGCGGCATTCGATGTTGTTTTATATTCAGAATTCGATGATGAGGAAGGATTAAATGCTTATCAGAATCATGAGGAGCACTTAAAGATTGTAGATTTTGTTGGTGAAATCAGGACCGATAGAGCCGTAGTTGATTACGTGAGCTAAAGAGTTTTTTGTTTAGGCGCTTTTAACTTTACCGCCGTCTCCCCTTTTGTATTTGGTTCTAGATGTGGAAAATGGGGTAATGTTCAGCTCTGAAGACTCTTTGTTTTGAAACATAGAACTTCCCAGAGCCCCGATCATAGCCGCGTTATCGGTGCAGTATATTGGGGAGGGTATATATAGAGAAATATTCTCTTTCTGGAACTTTTCTTTCGATAGTTCCCTTAGCCTTGAATTACATGCAACGCCTCCAGCTATAACCACACTGTTAACTCCATTTTGTTTTACGGCGATCAGGGTTTTATCAACTAGTGTTTCTACAATCGCCTCCTGGTAGCTTGCGCATATATCTCTAAGCGCCTTATCATCGGGGTTCGGATGCTTCTTTAGATAATAGACCATTGAGGTTTTTACACCGCTAAAGCTGAAATCAAGAGTAGAAGAGGTCATAAACGGTCTAGGGAAAGAAATTGCTTCCCGCCTCCCTTCTTTTGCCAGTCTATCTATTTCAACTCCGCCCGGATAGGGTAACCCCAGAACTTTAGCGGCTTTATCAAAAGCTTCCCCAGCCGCGTCGTCCCTTGTTTTTCCAATAGGTTCAAACTCCGTATAGTTTTTTACCAAATATAGGCTTGTATGCCCCCCGGAAACCACCAGTCCTACAAACGGGAACGAGACCTCGTTTTCCAGATGGATAGCCGATATATGGGCCTCAAGATGGTTTACGCCGATAAGTGGGACACCGAGTCCAAAAGCGATTGCTTTTGCGGTTGAAAGCCCTACCATTAGAGCGCCGATCAGCCCGGGACCCTTGGTAACAGCTACTGCGCTTATCTCTTCTTTTTCAATCCCGGCCTCGACTATCGCTTTATCTATCACAGGTAAAATCAGCTCAACGTGTTTTCTGGAGGCGATCTCCGGCACAACTCCGCCGTATTCCTTATGAATATCGATCTGAGAGGCAACAATATTAGATAACACTTTTGTGCCGTCTTCTATGATTGCGGCTGCCGTTTCATCGCATGATGATTCAATTGCCAATATAAGTTGTGACATACAGTCTATTTTACTAGACTCTTTCATATTCACAACACAAAGATATAATTGCGATTTCCGCTCAATACTTTTATACTATGGTGGTCACTAGATTGCTTGTGTGATTTTTGGGTTCGGGGGTTAGTATATATGTCGGAAGTTAGTATATAAAGGAGTTTATATAATGGGAACAAGGGCCAAAATTGAAAGGATTCCGGATAAAAGTGTAATAACCAGGGAGCCTTTCCCAAAATCTAAAAAGATATATGTAAAAGGTAAAATTCACGATATTGAAGTTCCCATGCGGGAAATCGAGCTTGAGGATTCAAACCCCTCATTTGCGGTTAACGGAGGATCTCCAAAGAACCTTTCAATTACCGTTTACGATACCAGCGGACCGTATACAGATGAAAATATAGATATTGATGTACATCTTGGACTTGAGCCTCTAAGGATGAAGTGGATCAAGGATAGGGGAGACGTAATTGAGCTTGAGAACTTCTCCTCCGAGTTTGCAAGAAGAAGTGAAGCTGACTCCAAAATCGAAGGAATAAGGTTTCAACATATCAGGAAACCCCTCAAAGCAAAACCGGGCTCTAATGTGTCCCAGATGCACTACGCTAGAAAGGGCATAATTACTTCTGAAATGGAGTTCATTGCCATTAGAGAAAACCAGCGCCTGGAAGAGCTCCGCGAACAGCTGGGCGACTTGGCAAAGTATCATAAGGGTGAGGATTTTGGTGCCAACATCCCTGATTCGGCTATTACCCCTGAGTTTGTCAGAAAAGAGGTCGCTGAGGGTAGAGCGATAATACCAAACAATATAAACCACCCTGAAAGCGAGCCTATGATAATAGGGCGGAACTTTCTAGTAAAAATTAACGCCAACATCGGTAATTCAGCCGTTACCTCAAGTATTGAGGAAGAGGTAGAAAAGGCTGTGTGGTCATGCAGATGGGGCGCTGATACAATCATGGATTTATCAACTGGAAAGAATATTCACGAGACAAGGGAATGGATTATAAGAAATTCTCCTGTTCCAATCGGAACCGTTCCCATTTATCAAGCGCTTGAGAAAGTTGACGGAGGCCCCGAAGAGCTCACATGGGAAATCTTTAGAGACACATTGATCGAGCAGGCCGAACAAGGGGTCGACTACTTTACCATACACGCAGGAGTTTTATTAAGGTATGTACCGCTCACGGCTAATCGATTGACCGGGATTGTTTCAAGAGGCGGCTCTATTATGGCTAAATGGTGCCTGGCTCACCACAAAGAGAGTTTCCTCTACACCCATTTTGAAGAGATGTGTGAAATTATGAAAGAATATGATGTCGCGTTTTCTTTGGGAGACGGTCTAAGGCCCGGATCAATTGCCGATGCCAATGATGCGGCTCAGTTTGCCGAGTTGAAAACCATTGGCGAATTGACAGAGATTGCGTGGAAGCACGACGTACAGGTAATGATAGAGGGTCCGGGACATGTCCCGATGCACATGATAAAAGAGAATATGGACAAACAGCTCGAATATTGTCAAGAGGCGCCTTTTTATACTCTGGGGCCGCTAACAACTGATATTGCCCCCGGTTACGACCATATTACCTCCGGCATAGGGGCCGCAATGATAGGATGGTACGGTACTGCAATGCTCTGCTACGTTACCCCTAAAGAGCATCTTGGTCTCCCTAATAAGACGGACGTTAAAGAGGGTGTTATTACGTATAAAATAGCTGCGCACGCCGCCGATCTTGCCAAAGGACACCCGGCAGCCCAGATAAGAGATAACGCTCTTAGCAAGGCGAGGTTTGAGTTCAGATGGAACGACCAGTTTAATCTATCTCTAGACCCCGATACCGCAAAAGAGTTTCATGATGAAACACTGCCCGCAGAGGGAGCCAAAGTAGCTCATTTTTGCTCGATGTGCGGACCAAAATTCTGCTCGATGAAAATAACTCAGGACGTAAGGGATTACGCAGAAGAGCACGGACTTTCAGATAATGATGCTCTGGAGGAAGGTATGGAGCGAAAGTCAAAAGAGTTCGCCGATGCAGGCGGTAAGATTTATGTTGAAGCAGAAAAGATCCAATAATGCTTAAAGGATAATTAGCCCATACATATTTAAATCCGGAGTATTACCTAAAGGGCATCCTCTATGAAGCTGCCTTTTAAGCTGCTCCTTTAATTCCTTATCACCCTAAAGCACATAAGATTATTTTATTTTTAGCGGTAGTTGGTCATAATAAAAGTAATAAACACTATCCACATCATTCTTAATAACTTTCTTGGGAGAAATTCAAATGAGTGATAAGACTTTTAAAGCATATGTAGTTGAAGAAACCGAAAAAAATGTGTTTGTTAGGAATATAAAGAGCAGAACGGTTAGTGATCTGCCCCAGGGGGAGGTGCTTGTTAAAGTCCATTATTCCTCACTCAATTATAAGGACGCCCTTTCCGCAACCGGCAATAGAGGCGTTACAAAAAACTTTCCTCATACCCCCGGAGTCGATGCCTCTGGTGTGGTGGAAGAAAGTGGTGATGACAGATTTAGCGTTGGCGAAGAAGTCATAGTACATGCCTATGACCTCGGCTGTAATACTTCGGGCGGCTTTGGAGAATACATCCGGGTCCCGGCTGATTGGGTTGTGAGGCTTCCCCAAGGCCTGTCACTTAGGGAAAGCATGGTTTACGGCACAGCTGGTTATACTGCCGCGTACTCTGTGCTCAGGCTCCAGGAGTTTGGGGTTAACCCCGATATGGGAGAAATACTGGTTACCGGAGCTACGGGCGGCGTCGGGAGTGTGGCGGTCGGTATTTTAGCCAAGGCCGGTTATCAAGTTGTAGCATCTACCGGAAAGACCGATCAAGAACAGTTCTTACTCAATCTCGGAGCAAAAGAAGTGATTAGCAGAGAGGACTCAAAGGACGAGTCTGGAAGGCCGCTTTTAAAGGGAAGGTGGGCAGGGGCGGTAGATACAGTGGGCGGCGAAATACTGGCGACAGCGATAAAGTCAACCAAAAAGCTGGGAGTTGTTACCTGCTGTGGTAACGTAGCCTCAGCCGAGCTTCCGATTAATGTTTATCCCTTCATATTAAGAGGGGTGTCGCTGGTTGGGATTGATTCTCAAGACTCCCCGATGAAACTGAGACAGCAAATATGGGACAGAATTTCAAGTGAGTGGAAGCTTGATCAGCTCGAGCAACTGACGACCGAAATTACACTTTCCGAACTGGATAGTAATATTGAGCTAATTCTGCAAGGTAAACAAAAGGGTAGGGTATTGGTTAATTTAGCGGAATAGAGATTAGTTGTTAATTGCCAGAACTGCACAAAATTTAAGCTCTCCGTGCTTAATTTGCGAGCTTCTTAAGTACTTGTGCTTATTAAAAATACTAAAATTAAGTTCAGTAGCTGTATAGAAATTGATCTCCTAATTATTCAAACTCCCCAAAATCATTCATTTTTATTCTTGGTATCCATTTTATAATAACTAATCGTTACCGGTCTTTTTAACTTGGCATCACTATTGCAACTTGTAATACCCACACACAAAGTAAATGGAGGTATGGAGATATGATTAACAAAGCCCTTAAAGGGATTTTTCTATCC
Source organism: Deltaproteobacteria bacterium (assembly GCA_029262255.1). Lineage (GTDB taxonomy): Bacteria > Desulfobacterota_D > UBA1144 > Nemesobacterales > UBA2774 > CR02bin9. The sequence goes on along the minus strand of JAJCZT010000186.1, from coordinate 2,489 downwards.
TTTTTAACGATTTTACTCTTTATACCGGGAACAGCCTTTGCGCAGGAAGGATTAGATACGGGAGATACAACCTGGATTATGATCTCCACCGCATTGGTCTTGTTCATGATGATCCCGGGTTTGGCATTGTTCTATGGCGGACTTGTTGCCAAAAAGAACGTGCTTTCTGTTTTGATGCAGTGTTTCGCGATTACCGCAGTTGTCACTTTAATATGGACGTTTTTTGGATACAGCCTCACGTTTGATACGGCAGGCATGGTCGCGGGAGAGTTGAATATCCATGCTTTTATCGGCGGATTTGCTAAGTCCTTTTTACACGGCATTACTCCGGATACCTTATCAGGGAGTATTCCCGAGCTATCATTTTTTGCTTTCCAGCTTACTTTTGCAGTTATTACACCCGGTCTTATAATAGGAGCTTTTGCTGAAAGAATGAAGTTCTCGGCAATGCTTTTATTTACCGGGCTCTGGGTAATTTTGGTATATTTCCCAATTGCGCACATGGTTTGGGGCGGTGAAGGCTCATTCTTTGGGGATATGGGAGTCTTAGATTTCGCGGGAGGTATCGTAGTTCATATTACAGCCGGTGTAGCCGCGCTTGTAGCCGCAATACTTGTGGGCAAAAGAAGAGGTTATCCATTACCTACCCCGCCTCACAATATGACTATGACGCTTATCGGCACAGGAATGCTCTGGGTAGGGTGGTTCGGGTTTAACGGTGGAAGCGCTCTTGCCGCTAATGGCCAAGCTGCTATGGCTTTAGTCGTGACTCAAATTTCTCCATGTGTAGCCGCGCTTACCTGGATAGCCATTGAGTGGATAAAAGCCGGGAAACCAAGTGCTCTTGGTTTTGCTACCGGCGCTATCGCGGGTCTTGCCGCTATTACTCCCGCCTCGGGTACAGTCGGCCCAATGGGTGCGATTGCCATAGGTTTTGTAGCCGCTATAGTAGCCTTCGTAGCCGCAACATGGATAAAGTATCAGTTCAAATACGATGACGCTCTTGACGTTGTAGGTGTTCATGGTGTGGGAGGATTTGTGGGAATCATCCTGGTTTCTTTCTTCGCTTCAGTTTCATTGGGCGGTACTATAGAGGATCTGAACATTCCTAATCAGCTCAAAGTGCAGTTCTTCGCGGCCGTTGTTGCAATCATATACACTGGGATACTGTCTTTCTTCATTCTCAAATTCCTTGATGTATTTGTTGGTCTCAGGGTTACTGAAGAAGAAGAGGTGCAAGGTCTCGACTATTCCGATCACGGCGAGTCGGGGTACGACTTATAATATTGAAATTTCAACTTTAGACCGATCTATAAACTCAGGCTGGGCGGTATGTCCGGCCTGAGAAATTACTAACCGCTGCAATTCTCTGTAGCTACTAACTTGAAAAATGTTATTTTGAACTTATGATTGAATATAATGATTCAAGTTACGCCATATCTATCAATAGATGAGGAAGAGATTGAACTCGACTTCATTCGATCATCAGGCCCCGGCGGTCAAAACGTAAATAAAGTTTCTACCGCTGTTCAGCTTAAGTTTGATATAGCGGGCTCTGTAAATCTTTCTCCCAAGATTCGTGAGCGGTTGATCAAGTTAGCGGGCAGCAAGGTGACCAAAGAAAATGTATTAGTTCTTGAAGCCTCGAGTTTCCGCTCCCAGGAGAAGAACCGTAAAGACGCAATTTCCCGTTTGATTGAGCTGATCCGGGAAGCCTCGAAAGAACCAAAACCCAGACGCAAGACCAGGCCGACCCAAGGATCAAAAAGGAAACGCCTTGAATCTAAAAAGCGTCAGGGTGAAATAAAAAAAATGCGGCGCACTGTTCCCGTATCAGAAGAATAATTGTCGATTTGATAAGGGTAATCAAACTGGTACAATAGCGGCTTCAAATCTACTATGAGCACAGATCAAAATAATCAGAAAACTTGCAGATGCGGATATACCAAAGACCACGCTTGGGTAGTTCCTAAGCCGAGCTATTCCTTTTGGGGATGGATTCTTGTTGGAACCGGGATCAGTCACCCTCCAACTGAGATTAGATTTGAATGCGATAGGTGCCGCGAAGTATTTGAACGGATCACGGATCCGGTTCTCTTAAAGAGCCATTCTTACAAGTAGTTCCCCAACCTGGTCTACTATTTCTAACTATTCGTATATACTAATTTAAAGCTCTTTTCCTATGGGAAATTAATAATAGACTAAAGGATAGTTTCATACTATATGCATAATATCTTCACGAAATTAAGCCTGGTTTTCATTTTAGCGCTATTTATATCAGCCTGCGATACGAATTGCCTTTCCGTTTCAGATGAAGAACTTGAGAAAATCGGTCAGCTCATCTTCATCAATGAAGGGGCGGGGAAGGTAGAAAACCTCACTACCTGGAACGAGGGTGAGGAGTTTGCGTCTTTAGGCATAGGTCATTTCATCTGGTACCCCAAAGATAAGCAGTACCGCTTCTACGAAATATTCCCTGTAGTATATGA
>JAJCZT010000185.1 GCA_029262255.1 Deltaproteobacteria bacterium | reverse complement strand
ATGAGGCTCTGTCCGCGTCTGGCGTCACCTGCGGCAAATACTCCCTCGATACTTGTCATGTATTTTCCATACTCCGCTTTTGCATTAGAGCGATCATCGCGTTCAATATTAAGCTGGTCTAAAACAGTATCTTCGGGACCCAGAAAACCAAGCGCCAAAAACACCAGGTCTGCAGGCCACACTTCTTCCGTACCGGGCACCTCTCTAAAAAAAGGACGCCCGTTATCCCCTGGGTGCCATTCAATCTTTACAGTATGAAGCTCCTTAACGTTGCCGTCCTCATCCCCTACAAATTTTGTAGTCAATACTTGATACTTTCTGGGATCCTCGCCAAATATAGCCATTGCTTCTTCCTGCCCGTAGCTAAGGGAATAAACCTTGGGCCACTGCGGCCAGGGGTTGTCAGGCGCACGCTCCATGGGAGGAGTTGGTAATATTTCAAATTGAAGTAGGCTCTTGCATCCGTGGCGCATAGAGGTCGCAACACAATCAGTCCCGGTGTCGCCTCCTCCAAGTACAATCACGTTTTTATCTTTAGCCGAAATATAGTTTCCATCTTCCAGGTTACTGTCCAGCAAACTCTTCGTGTTGGCTCTAAGAAACTCCATGGCAAAATGAATTCCATTAAGCTCTCTTCCCTCAATGGGCAAATCACGGGGTCTTGTAGCCCCGGTACATATAACTACAGCGTCAAAATCGCCTACAAGTTTCTCAGACGGATAGTCCTTGCCAATTTCCGTATTTGTAACAAATTGGACTCCCTCTTCCTTTAGTAAATCCACCCTTCGCTCAACTATAAATTTATCCAGATGAGGGTTGGGAATTCCGTACATCAGTAGTCCGCCGATTCTATCGTCTCTTTCATAGACAGTGACCAAATGCCCGGCTTTATTAAGCTGGGCTGCGCAGGCAAGCCCGGCGGGACCCGATCCTACAACAGCTACTTCTTTCCCTGTTCTAACCTCCGGGGGTTCCGGAAGAACCCATCCTTCTTCATAAGCTTTGTCTATAATAGTGCACTCTATACTTTTGATAGTTACAGAGGGTTCATTTATTCCCAATACGCATGAGCCTTCACATGGGGCGGGACAAACCCTGCCCGTAAACTCCGGGAAGTTATTGGTTTTATGTAGGCGGTCAAGTGCCTCTCTCCATAACCCTTTAAAAACCAGGTCATTCCATTCAGGTATAAGGTTATTTACTGGGCAGCCGGAAGTTAAACCCTCTAGCATCGTCCCGGTCTGACAAAAGGGGATTCCACAATCCATACATCTTGAGCCCTGCACCTTTAACTTGTCATCAGGAAGATGTTTATGAAACTCTTTCCAGTCATTAAGACGTTCAGATGGAGACCGGTCGGGCCCTAGCTCTCTATTGTGTTGCATAAATCCAGTTGGGTCACCCATTGTACTTCCTCCAAATCTTAATTACAGTCTCGATAGTATTTGTTCGTATTAATTTTTCTATATCTTAATTAGAAATAAGAAACTAATTACCGCTTACGCGTGCAAGGTCTCTTTTGTTTTCCTCAAAGGCAGCCATAAGAGCCTCGTCTCCGCTTAACCCTTTCTCCTCAACTCTTTGGATAGCTCCTAACATTCGCTTAAAGTCCTTTGGCATTACTCTAACGAATTTATGAGCCATGCTGTCCCAATTGGCGAGTACTTTTTCCCCTTTCTCGCTCCCTGTGTATTCAACGTGGCGTTCTACCATCTCTTTTACTTCTTTTGCGTCATCAGAATTTAAGGCTTCCAGATCTACCATATCCTGATTGCAGCGTATAGAGAAATCGCCCGCTTCATCGAGAACGTAGGCAATTCCACCGGACATACCGGCCGCAAAATTTCTTCCGGTGCTTCCAAGCACAACTACGCGCCCTCCGGTCATGTATTCGCAGGCATGATCACCTACACCTTCAACCACTGCATGGACACCGCTGTTTCGTACGCAGAACCTCTCCCCGGCAAGACCTCTTATATAAGACTCCCCTGCGGTAGCTCCGTAAAACGCGACGTTTCCTATAATGATATTTTCTTCAGGTATAAAGGTAGATCCCTTAGGCGGATAAACTATGATTTTGCCGCCGGAAAGGCCCTTCCCTAAATAATCGTTTGAATCCCCTTCCAGTATTAAGGTCATGAATTTAGGTATAAAAGCTCCAAAACTCTGACCGGCCGAACCATTAAAGTGAAGGCGTACGGTTTCTTCGGGAAGACCGTCTAAACCGTATTTCTTTGTCAGCTCACTGCCCAGAATTGTTCCGACGGTCCGGTTTATGCTCTTAATAGGTAGTATCGCTTCGATGGACTCTCCTTTTTCAAGAGTCGGCTTACAGATATCTAGTAAAACTTTGTTATCCAGCGCCTCATCGAGTCCATGGTCCTGTTCAATTTGAGAGTATGTGCCGTAATCGCTCGGAACATCCGGCTGGTATATCATGTCTGAAAGATCAAGGTCTTTTCCTTTCCAGTGATCTACGACCTTTCTCATTTCAAGCTTGTCCGTTCTCCCTATCATTTCATTGATAGTTCTAAAACCGAGCTCGGCCATTATCTCTCTTGCTTCTTCTGCTAGAAAGTGCATAAAATTCACCACATGACCCGGGTCACCGGCAAATTTCTTACGTAATTCCGGGTTCTGTGTCGCAACTCCTACAGGACAAGTGTCGAGATGGCATACACGCATCATTATACAGCCGAGTATTATCAATGGAGCTGTTGAAAATCCGTACTCTTCAGCCCCCAGGAGCGCTGCAATGACTATATCGCGGCCTGTTTTCATTTGCCCGTCAGTCTCAAGAACTACACGGCTCCGTAAATTGTTAATGAGCAGAGTCTGGTGAGTTTCAGCAAGTCCAAGCTCCCATGGAAGCCCCGCATGCTGGATGCTGCTTTGAGGTGAAGCTCCGGTTCCCCCGTCGTAGCCGCTTATAAGTATTACATCAGCGTGCCCCTTTGCCACTCCTGCGGCAATTGTGCCTACTCCGACTTCGGACACTAATTTCACATTTATACGTGCTTTTTGATTCGCATTTTTAAGGTCATGAATAAGCTCTGCCAGGTCCTCAATTGAATAGATATCATGGTGAGGGGGGGGTGAGATTAAACCCACTCCCGGTGTTGAAAGCCTGACCTTGGCAATCCAGGGATAGACCTTTCTACCTGGAAGCTGTCCGCCTTCTCCAGGTTTTGCGCCCTGAGCAATTTTTATCTGTATTTCCTCAGCGTTTACAAGATACTCACTTGTCACTCCAAAGCGTCCCGAGGCAACCTGCTTTATTGAGCTTCTTCTTAAGTCCCCGTTAGGATCAGGAACGTTTCTCGCTGTATCTTCCCCACCTTCTCCGGTATTACTCTTTCCCCCAATCCTGTTCATAGCAATCGCAAGACTTTCATGCGCCTCCTGGCTTATAGCCCCGTAGGACATCGCGCCTGTCTTGAAACGCTTACAAATAGATTCCACCGATTCTACTTCGTCAATCGGTATGGGCTTTGAGTCTGATTTAAGCTCCAAGAGCCCTCTTAAAGTACTTAGCTGTTTGGATTCGTCATTTACTAGATCTGAGAACTTTTTAAACTGATCGTAGCTGTTGGATTGGCAAGCGCGCTGTAACATGTGAACCGACTTAGGGTTAAACGCATGGTGCTCGCCACCAGAACGCCATTTATAAAGCCCCCCTTCATCAAGAGTCTCTGGAACCACATCACGATCCGGGTATGCGGTTTCATGCCTTAGTCTCACTTCTTCGGTTATAACATCTATGCCGGCCCCTTTAATTCTCGTTGGAGTCCAGGTGAAATACTTATCGACAAAATCGTGATTGAGCCCGATTGCTTCAAATATCTGAGCCCCGTGATAGCTCTGAATAGCAGAGATGCCGATCTTTGACATAGTTTTTACAACGCCTTTAACAACACTTTTGTTGTAATTAATTATTGCCTTTTCTTTATCGATCCCCTCAAGCATTCCTTCCTTGATCATGTCTACAAGAGTCTCATATGCCAGATAAGGATTAATAGCGCTTATTCCATAACCAATAAGCAGTGCAAAATGATGAACCTCTCTTGGTTCTCCGGATTCAAGGACTAAACCGACTTTCATACGGTTTCCGTTTCTTATTAAGTGATGGTGCAGACCAGAGGACGCTAAAAGAGCGGGAATCGGAGCATTTTCTTTGTTAAACCCTCTATCTGAGAGCACTAAAATGCTGGCGCCTTGAGATATCGCTTTATCCGCATTCTCAAAGAGTTTATCCAAAGCCCCTTCAAGCCCTTGGCTGCCATCTGATATCTTAAACAAGATTGGAAGAGTGGCCGATTTAAAGTTTTCATCATCAAGGTTCTTAATCTTCCTAAGTTCTTCGTTCGTTAACACAGGTGAATCAAGCATAACTTTCCTGCAGTTCTCTGAAGAAGGATTTAAAATATTCGGCTCCCGGCCAAGAGTCATCTCGGTGGCGGTTATAAGCTCTTCACGAATCGAATCTATCGCCGGGTTTGTCACCTGGGCGAAGAGCTGGTGGAAATACTCATATAAGAGTCTTGGCTTGTTCGAAAGAACGGCTATAGGAGTATCCTTGCCCATAGAGCCAACCGGCTCGACCGCGTTACTTGCCATAGGTCCGATAAGGACCCAAAGGTCTTCAAACGTATAACCAAAAGCCCTTTGTCTTAGTAGTACTCTTTCATGATCTGCGTTGTGATCATCGTTGTCATCTTGAGGCGCCTCGATATCATTAAGCTCGAGAAGATTGCTATCGAGCCACTCTCTGTACGGCTTTTCTTTAGAGAGTGTGTCCTTAAGTTCTTTGTCTTCTACAATACGCCCTTGCTCAGTATCTATTAAGAACATCCTGCCCGGCTGCAAACGTCCCTTGTGGAGGACCATATCCGCGGGGACATCCAGCACACCCACTTCTGAGCCCATAATTACCATGTCGTCTTTAGTTACGTAGTAACGAGATGGGCGGAGTCCGTTTCTATCGAGTACCGCACCCACTTTTGATCCATCGGTAAAAGCAATTGAGGCAGGGCCGTCCCACGGCTCCATCAGACAGCTGTGATATTCATAGAATGCTTTTTTCTCATCGCTCATAGTCTCATGATTGGACCATGGCTCGGGGATCATCATCATAACCGCATGTTCTATCGGGCGTCCGGCCAAATAGAGGAATTCAACACAGTTGTCAAAGTTGCCGGAATCACTACCTTCAGGTGTTATGATCGGGAAGGTTTTTTCAAGATCTTCTCCAAAGATTTCGGATGAAAACACAGCCTGACGCGCATGCATCCAGTTAATATTGCCTCTCAGGGTATTGATCTCACCATTATGAACAATATAGCGATAAGGATGAGAACGATCCCAGCTCGGAAACGTATTTGTACTAAAACGAGAATGGACAAGAGCTATTGCCGATTCCATATCGGGATCATTTAAATCGGGATAGTATTTATCGAGCTGCCAGGTTGTAAGCATTCCCTTATAAACAGTTGTTTTGCCTGATAGGCTGGCCATATAGAAAAATTCGCCGCCTTTCATCCCTGAAAGCCTTATTTCATTTAGCGCTCTTTTCTTGATTATATAGAGTTTACGCTCAAAATCCATCTGGTCCGTAATATCGGGACTGCGTTTAATAAAGACTTGTTTCAAATAAGGCTCACATTCTTTCGCAGTATTACCCAATGAGGAATTATCGGTGGGAACATCCCGCCAACCAAGAACCTCTTGCCCCTCTTCTTCTATTATCCGTTCAAATGTTTTTACGCACTCTCTGCGCTCTGTAGGGTCTTGAGGAAAGAATACTGCGCCAACCCCATATTCTTCAGGTTCTGGAAGAGCTATATCTATCTCTTCACATACCTTGTTAAAGAATTTATGCGGTTTCTGTATTAAGATGCCGGCACCGTCACCGGTATTGGCTTCACACCCGCAAGCGCCGCGATGCTCAAGGTTTAACAACACCTGGATGGCGTTACGGACAATTTTATTTGATTTTTCGCCTTTTATATTGACCACAAACCCCATACCACAAGAGTCGTGTTCTAACTGAGGGTCATAAAGACCCTGCTTAGGCGGATATCCAACAGGCTTCATAAACACCTTCCTAAGTATTATTAAGCAAATAAAGTAATTTATATAGTTTACTTCAAGGATTGACCGACAACTACGGCCAACTAACCCATCATAAATTTAAGTTGTAAAAGGCTACAAGTCAACACAAGAAACTATCATGTCAACCCCGGAGAGCTATTTTAACATAAAAACATGATCTGTGCACACTGGATTGTACCTGTTTAGACTTTATAGAGGTTTGTAATAGGGAAACGACGGTCTTTTCCAAATGCCCTTGCAGTAATTTTAATACCCGGTGGGGCCTGTCTTCTTTTATATTCGTTTTGATCCACCATTTTAATAATTTTCTTTACGACGGACCGTTTAAATCCCAGTGAAACAATCTCTTCTGTACTGAGGTCGTCTTCCACATAAGCCTTAAGAATTGGATCCAGCACCTCATAAGGCGGCAAGGAGTCCGTATCGAGCTGGTCTGGTCTAAGTTCTGCAGAGGGGGGTTTTGTTAAAATTGAACTTGGGATTACCTCACTGCCTTTGGACACGTTATAAAAATTAGACAGCCTATATACGATTGTTTTAGGAACATCCTTTATTACAGCAAAACCACCGGCCATATCACCGTATAACGTACAGTATCCCACACTCATTTCGCTCTTATTCCCCGTAGCGAGAACAAGCCATCCTAATTTGTTGGACAGAGACATTAAGATATTACCCCTGATACGGGCCTGGAGATTTTCTTCCGTTATATCTTGTTTCTTGCCGGCAAAAACACCGGAAAACATTTCAAGATAGGATTTATATGCTTTTTCGATAGGAACATTAAGAAGCTCTATTCCTAAATTAACGGACAATTTCTCAGAATCGGTAACACTCTCCTTAGAGCTGTATCTTGAGGGCATTGCAACTCCAATTACGTTATCCTTCCCCATCGCCTCAACAGCGATGGCTGCAACCAAAGCAGAATCTATACCACCGCTCAGGCCAACAACTACCTTTTTAAATCCGTTCTTGCTCACATAGTCCTTGGTGCCAAGGACAAGAGCTCTTAGCATTTCTTCTTCTCTTTGATAGAAATCTTCTATTCTAGGTTGGATTGCAGGCTTTGTTTTTTGCTTGAGATTTTTAGAGATATCTATTATTTCAGCCTTCTCTGAGTGGAGCTCCAGCGCATGGCGTTCTTTACGTCTTCTAGGATCATGAATACGGGAGCGAAACGCCCTGTTCACATTAATATCCGCAATTAAAAGATCTTCCTCAAATGATTTTGCTCTAGCTATTATATTCCCGGTTTCTCCAATAACCACGCTATTGCCGTCAAAAACCAGTTCATCCTGTCCTCCCACCATATTACAAAAAACCACATTTACAGAATTATCTTTAGCTCGGCTCATGAGCATTCGCTCTCTTGAGCTTATTTTTGAAGCATAATAAGGGGAGGAGGAAATATTAATAATGATTTGGGCATCACCCAAAAGGGCTTGCCTTCTGGTTGGATCACCCGGATACCATATATCCTCGCAAATATTGACTCCGAAAATCGTACTCCCAAGTTTGTAAACCGGAGCACGGACTCCTGATTGAAAATATCTGTTTTCATCAAAAACACCATAGTTGGGTAAATAACGTTTGTGATAAACATCGATTAATTTTTTGTTATGAATAATTGCAGCAGCATTATAAATGTCTTCTTTTTTGTCGGGATATCCAAGAATTACAGTAATGTTTTCAGAGGCTCTTCTTACCTCCTGAACCGCGCGCATGCTATCGTTAATAAAATTGGGTTTGAGTAAAAGGTCTTCGGGGGGATAGCCGGTAAGCGAGAGCTCAGGAAAGCACAAAATATCCACACCCGAATCCTTGGCAGAACCGAGATATTCAAGAATCTTGTTCAGATTCCCTTCTATATCCCCAACCCTTGCGTTAATTTGTGCTAAAGCAATCCTAGGCATAATTTAATATAATACTCGAATAAAGAGCATAACTGCAATATATCAATGGGTTTTCTTAGCTCCTAGGCGTTTATGTATCAAATAAGGCTACAAATTTGAAATCTATGATAACCCGATGGCTATATGGACAATATTGGCGAAAAAGTGAAAGATAATGCTGGCCCAGAGACTTTTAGTAACAACATAAAGATAGCCCATAACAAGTGAGGGGAAAAAAGTAAGTACGGCTTGGGAGCATATCGCAATATTGTGCCCGCCCCCCAAACACAGGGTAACAAAATGACCGACAGCAAATAGCAGGCTCACAATTATTACACCCTTTATATTGTTACCGATTTTCTGCTGAAGATAGCCTCTGAAGAATACCTCTTCGGGTAAAGCAACCAGAAGAAGCTGGGTCAAGATAAAAGAAACCGAGAGAGCGTTCACAACCAGGGATTTGCCTGTGTAGTGGCCGTAGAGAGCTATTACAACGACATAAACAGATAAAAGGGCTGCTGACACTCCTAGGCCTAAAAGCACTCCCCTAAAGTCCGATCTAAAGAAACGGCCGTCAGCTTTCAGTAAAACGGGGAAAAGCATCAGCAATGCGGCAATCGATATTACGTAATTAGAGGGGAGAAAAAATTTAGCTATAAAAATAGTTGATATTACGAGAACATAGACTGCCAACGGAATCAAATGCTTTATGAGCCAGGGTTTTTCTTTCATATGAAAGGTATCAGAAAATCAATAATATATAGTTTGGGTAAAAATACATAACGCACCTTACGAGGTCAATAAATCTTGTACCTTTCAAGCGTGTAGAGAAGGAGCATTCCCAAGTTTAACCAGAACTCCTAAGAGAAGACAAAGAGAAATTAACTATGCTGTCATTTTTCTTTCATTAATATTCTTTGCTCTATTTCTATCACTATTTGTCAGGGTCAGTTGGACATTTTAGGTTGAACGGAAATGAGAGGAATGAAAAAGCACTATTTTCTCATTCCTCTTTATAGGATTAAGTGTTAATATATGTCCCTGTAAGATATGGATATAACACTTGTAATCCCAACCTATAATGAAGCCGGCAATATACCTATTCTTGTAGAGAAGGTATTTACAATCTTTAGAGATGAAAAGTTAGACGGCAGCATCATTATAGTCGATGACGATTC
>JAJCZT010000184.1 GCA_029262255.1 Deltaproteobacteria bacterium | reverse complement strand
ATCAATTTTTGGTGTAGTACACATACCCATGGCACTTTCTTTATCAAATATAAATCAGTTGGCAAAATGAGCACACCTCTTAATAAAAAATCCTCAGTTGATCAAATTAAAGAACGTTTTGATCAAGATGTAGAGCGCTTTTCCAACTTGGAAACCGCTCAGCAGGCCGTAGTCGACGCCCCTGTAATGCTTGAGCTCATATCCGCACTTGCAGTCAGCGTTAAACCTGACGCAGAAAACATGCTGGACATAGGATCAGGCGCCGGCAACAACACGATCTCGATATTAAGAAAGAAACCCGGGATAAATACAGACCTGGTTGATATCAGCCTCCCCATGCTTGAGAGAGCAAAGGAGCGAATCTCCCGTGAAAAAGCGGGTGAGGTCAGAATTTTTCACGGCGATTTTAGAGACCTCGCCCTACCCCACTGTCATTACGACCTGATAGTTGCCGCCGCAGTGCTTCATCACTTAAGAGACGACTCTGATTGGGAGCGTTGCTTTAGTAAAATATACGATCTCCTAAAACCACAAGGAGCGTTATTTATTAGCGATATGGTTCACCACCAAAACAGTGCAATTCATGATGCAATGTGGAAGAGATACGGAGAGCACCTGGAATCCATAGGCGGCCCGGCTTACAGAGACAGAGTACATAAATACATCGAGATAGAGGACTCCCCAAGGAGCCTGTCCTATCAAATGGAGCTAATGAGGAAAGTTGGTTTTGGAACCGTTGATGTTCTTCACAAGAATTCATGCTTTGCAGCTTTTGTAAGTATTAAGTAATGCTTTCTCAAACTATTCTCAGAAAATAGAAGAAATCCAAGGCTAAATAATTATCTAAAACCCCAAATTGCTAAAACCAATTGATAATTCTGTACATATCGCAATATATTAGGAATAATTAACTTATCTGGAGGTTATAATGAACGATCAACAAAGTGCAGGCGCATTCTTATTTGTTCTAAGTATCGCACTATTTGCGGTACTCTCAATCTATTTAGTATTCAGCTAATAAAAACATTCAAATTCCCATATTAGTAACTTAAAGTAAACGGGAACGGTATACCGCCTTCCTTATGCAAGCCTGGTTTAAGCTGGACTAATGAAGAGGATGTGTTTCCACACTTGAGAATGCTTGCTCCCCACACCCTCTAAGGTGCGTGGGCTAGTTCTCGAAGCCAGTTATAGTGCGAGCGTAGACCGTCCAGAAATCCTCCGTGAGAGGAATACGGAACGCCGTACTCTTCGCAGGTTTTCTCAACTATATGTGACATCTCCGGATAGTTTATGTGGCAAATTCTAGGATACAGGTGATGCTCTACCTGATAGTTAAGCCCGCCGAGATACCATGTGAGCAACTTGTTGCCTCTGGCAAAATCCACTGTTGTGTATATCTGATGAACAACCCAAGTCCTGTCCATTATCCCCGCTTCTTTGTCCTGCATCGGAAATTCGGCTTCCTCAACACAGTGCGCGAGCTGGAACACGATAGACATTATCACACCCTGCATCATCGCTATTAATATATAAAATCCAATCACGTAGGGAATAGGATAATATAATGACGGAACCACAAACGCTACGAGGAAAAAGAATATCTTCCCTCCAAAGAATATAGCGGCGTCCATTCCTTTGGGGCGCTCTATATTGTGACCGTTTAGCTTTCCGGTGAAGTAATTCTCAAAATCATCTATCAAGTGCCATTTAATAGCTAGGAATCCGTAGAGAAACCAAATATAAATATGCTGGTATCGATGGAAAAAATATTTTTTCTGATGCGGAGTAAACCGCGCGAATACACCAACATCGATGTCACTGTCATGCCCTGTTATATTAGGATAGGAATGATGATAGTAATTATGTTTACTGTGCCATTGATATGAGCTTCCACCAATCAGATCAAGCCAGTGACCCATAAGTTTATTAACAATCTTATGTTTTGAATACGCACCGTGAATAGCATCGTGCATCACATTAAACGCCTGCGCGTTAAGAGCTAAACTGAGTGATACCGAAGCCAAAAGAATTCCCCAAACAGGAAGACCCGCAAAAACTAAAAGACAGTAGGAAACAATAACCCAGGATATAGAAAGAAAGGACTTTATGTACATATTAAGACAGTCCCTCTTTGTGTTGGATGTGTTCTCAAAATGAGCGTTTACCCTCTTGTTGAGCTCTCTTTCAAACTCGCTATTTGGAGCAAAACGTATTTTTACATTTGATTTTGGCTCTGCAATAGAACCTGTGGCCGTAGCAGCAGTTGTGTTTGACATGATTTTTTCCTCAGATTATATAAAGCCCGGGGCTCGAAACCTTGGAGGGTCTTCTTCAAAAGCCTAAATTATTACGGATTGGCATATATATTTTGAAATCGCGTAATTTGATTAGGGTCGGGAATATTCCTTTAACTATCTTAAGTATGATAAATTGCGTCTAGGGAAATGAGCCGGATGTATATATTGTCCTCTTCTATGTGTTTACTAGTACTGTTACCATTGTCAGAGAAAACTAAAACTGAACCAACAACAGCACTGTGAATTTGGACAACATTATATCATTCCACTCAATAAGTACAATAGGGAAGCTTTTGTTTCAAGTTAATTGCAATTAGGAAATACCGGTTCTATATACAATGCTCCCGAATACCGGCACAAAGAGCTTCTATATTTTAAGATTAAAATTATGGAAATAAGACTTAAACTTGATTCTTTGAATTACTTAGAAAGTTTTGGGTTGGATACGAAAACAGGATAGGATAAAAAAAGGGAAGTGCGCTGTATTACTACAGCGCACTAGTTGTTATCTACATTAAGCTAAAACAACTTTTTGAGCTTGAGGGCCTTTTTGGCCGTCAACAACGGTGAACTCTACGCGCTGTCCCTCTTCTAGGGAACGATAGCCCGTATCGTCTATTTCACTATAGTGAACAAATACATCTTTTTCATCTTCACGCTCTATGAAACCAAAGCCTTTAGTAGAATTGAACCACTTTACAGTGCCAATTTCACGTTCTGCCATGTTAGATTACCTCCTTATATATATTGGGTTGTGCTAGTGGTTCGAACTCGCTTTCAGATAGTAATCTTACGGTGGACCAGAACTACTGCAAACTCTGAAAGCAATGATAGCATATAGGGTAGCAAGTGTCAATGCATAAATAATAATCAGCTTTTAATGGAAGTGTAAGAAAATTGGCTCGATTTAAGCTGGAATGCGAGCAGCGCCCGCTAGCTAACTATTTCTAAATTACTACGGAGGTATGGTGAGAGCCCGGAGTTTTAATTCAACTTGGGAGATGTTTAGAACTAGTGGGGGAGCACGCCTGGTTTTTAAAGCTTAATTCTACTAGCTTCTTAATGAAGATCTATATATACTTTTGGCATACCATATTTTAAAACAATGGAAGTGTGTACAGAATGAGTGATAATAAAAATCATCCTTGGCTTGGGCTTTTTCTTCTAGGAGCGTTGCTTTCGACAGGAATTATCATAGCAACCCTTGTTATCTCGAAAACCGTTGAACGCGTAAAGTTCCAGAACCAGAGGATTCAGGTCAAAGGATTTGCTGAGCGCGCCATCACCTCAGATATTGCAGTATGGAGCGGACAGATAACCACTCGGTCTCCTGAGCTTGTCACGGCATACGATAACCTGCAAGCGGATCTTGAAAAAGTGCTCGCATATCTCCAGCAGAAAGGAATTCGCAAAGAGGATGTCTCTATACCTTCTGTTATAACAACAATTCAGTACAAGAGAACTGAACAGGGCATGACAACAAATATAGTAGAAGGGTATAACTTAGTTCAAACAGTAAGCATCACGTCCCCGAATATAGAGCAAATTGCCGAGATTGCCAATGAAGTTACTGTTCTCATTAAGGAAGGTATAGAATTTGATTCTTTTTCTCCTCAATACTTTTATACGAAGCTCGATAATATGAAAATTGAACTTCTAGGTGAGGCAACAAAAAATGCCGGTATGAGAGCTAAACAACTCGCAGAAAATAGTGGCAGCAAAGTGGGATCTTTGAAATACGCGAGTCAGGGTGTTTTTCAGATAACCCCGGTGTACTCAACACAGGTCTCCGATTACGGAACCTATGATACCACTACAATTGAGAAGAGTGTTAAAGCCGTAGTCACGATGGAGTATTCAATTCGTTGATTGTTTAAAAAGGTTGGTTTTAGAATCCCATCTCCTTCGTTTCATAGCTCCCACTCCTTAATACCTTGTCAGGGTAATTTACTAGCTTAATTCTACAAGGTTCTCAATGGGGAGCAGTATACTCATAGTATTCATCCCATATTAATCAGTATACGGTAGACACTTTTGTATTATTGATGAACTTAAGACAGGGACAGTGATCTGAGTCATTGCTTCATTGTTTGAATCTAATACTTAGAATTACAGATATACTTAGAACATACAAAGGCAAAGGGAAAGTATAATGAAGGACGATCTAAAAACTTTTATCCACAATCTGCCGAAAGCTGAGCTCCACCTGCACATAGAAGGCACGCTTGAGCCGGAGCTGCTCTTTGTACTTGCAGAGCGAAACTCGGTGAAACTTCCCTACACATCTATCGAAGCCGCACGCAAGACCTATAATTTCAGCAGCTTGCAGGATTTTCTGAATACCTATTATCAATGTGCGAGGGTGCTCCTTCACGAACAGGATTTTTACGATCTGACACTGGCTTATTTAAAGAGAGTCGCTTCACAGAACGTACGTCATGCAGAAATCTTTTTCGATCCCCAAACCCATACCGCACACGGCGTCGCTTTTGAGACCATGCTCGACGGCATCACAGGCGCTCTGCAGGACGGAAAGCGGGAGCCGGGCATCAGCTCCGAGCTTATCCTCTGCTTTTTACGTGATTTAAGCGCTAAGTCGGCAATGGAGACACTCCGTCAGGCCCTACCCTATAAAGACTGTATCATCGCCGTGGGTCTCGATTCTTCCGAGATCGGCAATCCGCCGGGCAAGTTCAGAGAAGTCTTCGATCTTGCGCGCACAGAAGGTTTTCTATGCGTCGCCCACGCAGGGGAAGAAGGCCCCCCCGGGTATATCCGGGAGGCGCTCGACATACTCAAAGTGGTGCGTATCGATCACGGTGTTAAATGCCAGCAGGACGAGACATTAATGCAGCGTCTGATTGACACCCAGATACCGCTCACCATCTGCCCGCTATCAAATATTAAGCTACGTATTTTCGATAAAATGCGCGACCATAATTTCAAGTATCTCCTCGAGCGCGGTCTTTGCGTCACGATCAATTCCGATGATCCGGCTTATTTCGGCGGCTACATCGAAGAGAATTACATAGACCTTCAACAAGCCCTGGAGCTTACCCGCGAACAGCTTGCGCAGGCAGCTAAAAACAGCTTTACCGCCTCATTTCTTGGCGATACCGAAAAACAGCGCTATATCGATGAGATCGACAGATTGTGAAGAAGAGAGACATGCCCGACCCGGTGCAATAGAAACAACCTGCAACTCGATGAAGAGACTTATCAGCCTGGCTGGATGAGGTTAGATTTCTTTGGTGCTTTAAACCTCAGATATGTAGGTCATTCTAATAAGCTAAATTTTGCACTAGCAAGCCTATCATGCTTCATCCCATATCTAAATTAATATAGAGCAACTGGACCAAGGAGTCCTGAGTGTTATTCACATAAATTGTTTTACATAACACTTCTTGTTTGTGGAATTTGGCACAATTGGAGAAGTTTCGTGTGCAAGTTGAACCTTTAAGATTTATAACTGGCTGAGTTTATTATATAATTCATATTAACAGCCTCTTGGTACAGAAATTGCAAATTAATATTAAAGTCGGTCGATGAAAACCGGCAAATCAATCTAATCTATCTAATCTAAGGAGCTACAATTTCCCATGTCCAATTTATTAGAAACCATAAAACTGTATAAAAATCCATCAAAAATATTATCACTGACCTTCTTAATTCTCATCAGTAGCTTAGCAATTAATCTATACTCCCCAAATAATTCGTATGGAGCTGTTTCTGCAAAAGTCGACTTTCTTGTGACAAGTGATTGGGGGACAAGCTTTACCGGTGAGATAACAATTACTAACCTCAGTAACCAGAGTATTAACAATTGGACATTAGAATTCGATTATGATCAAAACATAACGTCTCTTTGGAACGGTGAAATGACGTCCAACGGAAGACACTATACAGTCCAGCACCCTAGCTGGAGTAGTGATATTGAACCGAATTCAAGTGTTACTTTTGGCTTTGTTGTAAACGGTAGTTCGAGCGATAGACCAACCAGTTATAAATTAAACGGTATGGATATTGAGAACACTCCAAGTCCTACTCCAGCACCAACACCTGCTCCTACTCCAGCACCAACTCCCGCTCCTACTCCGGCACCAACACCTGCTCCTACTCCGGCACCAACTCCCGCTCCTACTCCAGCACCAACACCTGCTCCTACTCCGGCACCAACACCTGCTCCTACTCCGGCACCAACACCTGCTCCTACTCCAATACCCGAAACGCCGAACGCCGATATTGAGTTTATCTTTAATGTTACGGACGATTGGACAAGCGGTTACAATGCCGAAATTAAAATTATTAATAATTCGGATCAGACAATTGCGGGCTGGGTACTGGAATTCGATTTTTCACAGGACATATCTAGCCTCTGGAATGGAGAATTAACCCGTGAGGGAAATCATTATACAGTTAGTCATCCATCATGGGGCCCCAATATTGCCCCTAATAGCACTGTTTCATTTGGTTTTGGTGGTTCACCCGGAAACATAACAGATGAACCTACGGGATATGTTCTCAACGGAGAATTACAAGATGGTGGTGGCGGTGATGAGGGTGGCGGTGATGATGGCGCAGGATCAATTACAGAGGCGCCCGCCAAACCAACAATATCAGTATTAAAAGACTGGGAAAACGGTGGTTTTACAATCGAGTGGAACAAATGGTCGGGAATAGAAGGAACAAGTTGGGAGCTATTTGAAAATGGACAAATAATCCATGAAGAATCAATTCAAACAAATAATGGCGGGCAGCAATCCGGATCCTTTCACATCTCAGAAAAGAACTACGGTGTATTTTTCTACAAAGTAGTTCTTGCAAACAGTGCCGGCAGGACCGAAAGTGACGAAGTTCCTTATTCTGTCGACGGGGCCAGCTTGATCGTAATTGATTCTATCGATATTGATGGTCAGGCCCTTCAAGCAACAATCGATCAAGGTGTACCTACTGATTTTGCTGTTCGTATGATTGATAATGATAATCCTGATTTCGTATTATCGACTAATAATAAATCTGTAATCACCTACTCAATGGTCGACAACTCAACAATCCGTATTGAAGGTTTAAAATCGGGTCGATCTTCGATTCGCATTGAAGAAACAAATTCATCGGAAGTAAGGTTTCTTGGAGTTCGGGTCAGGGATGAAAATGGCAACCTTCCCGGAATGCCTGAATATCTGGCCATGGCATCAGTGAGTGAAGACACACAGGCTGATCTCGATTTTTGGAAAGACTTTTCAGACGATGATCTTAAGAACCGCAGGATAGATATTCGTTACATCTATATAAATGGTGGTCCAAAGAATCAAGGAGTTGGCTGGAGAACCTGGACAGCGGTTGATGGTTTTCGAGTTACTTCCTACATACGAGAAAGCTTAAAGCTAGGGATGATTCCCTTTTTAGTCTATTACAACATACCTGATGGCGGTGAGAGCTATTTTCTTGATAAACAACATATTGAAAGCCTGAACTATATGGAGGGTTATTTCACCGATCTGAAATTCGCTCTTGAGCTTGCCACAAATGAAGCAGGAGATGAACTTGTTGGATTTCTCTTGGAACCTGACTTTCTCGGTTACTTTGCTCAGAACGATGGTAGACCGGAGGATATATTCGCGAGTACTGATGCTGCTTATAGCTCAGGGGCTTTAGAAAAAGGTATAGATCCTGATTTCCCAAATACATTGGCCGGACTTGTGGAAGCTATTAACTACACAATTAGAAAACATATGCCAAGTGCATATTTTGGGTGGCAATTTAACTTATGGGCGTCACCGGCAGGAGGTTTTACTAACACCGTTCCTGGAAATGGGATAGTACATTTAACTGATACTTTGGGGATTACAGCAGGACGTACAGCGATTATCGAAGAGTCAGGAGCAATTACCGACTATTACATTGACTCAGGTGTCCTCACACATGGGGCCGATTTTGTATCGATAGACAAATATGGTCTGGATGCAGGAGCCGAGGGCAAATCAGATGACCCATCTACCGCGACATGGTTTTGGAATGCTGTTCATTGGACAAATTATCTTACCTTTGTCAGTGTAATGCATGAAAAGACTCAACTCCCGGTAATACTCTGGCAGATTCCTGTCGGTCATATAAACGAAAGTCAGGCTTTTAGCCCTTACCATTCCGATGGAATGTTTCCTGTTCTAGAAAACGATACAAAGCACTATGAAGATTCAGCACCAACATACTTCTTAGGTGACACCTTTATAACAGATGGAAACCGATTCACACATTTCGCACAAGAAGACGGCGGCATATCCGATGTCAGCTCAAATGGCCAACAAATTACCTGGGGACCTCACATGGATCTTGCCAGAGATTCCGGAGTAAACGCCATACTATTTGGTGCGGGAGTAGGTATTAGCACAGACGGTGTCGGCTCTCCACCCACTGATGATTACTGGTGGATTACAAAGGTTCAGGAATATTTTAGAAATCCTGTTCCATTAAAATGAGTTGAGAGTCACACTGCGTGAATAGAATTTTATCCTGTTCAAGTGTGGCACGCTTAAGTCCCAAATGGATAAGTATCAGGCACGCCTTTTAATTGTGCTGTTGATAGCGGCGTTATGGCACTTGTTTGATCAATCCAGATATACTCATCAAACTGACGGGGCAGAACTGCCTCGAAATAGTGGCTTGCAAGCTCCGTCTCGGGCCGGTAGATCACGCCAATAGCCCGCTCCAGCTT
>JAJCZT010000183.1 GCA_029262255.1 Deltaproteobacteria bacterium | reverse complement strand
GCGGTGAAGGGAAATACAGAATAGAACAGACGGAACCCGAAGAGCAGATATTAGTAATGGGCAATGAGTCAATAGCTTTTGGCTTTATGGTTGCCGGCGGCAGGTTCTTTACCGGCTATCCGATAACCCCTTCAACAGAGGTGCTAGAAACCCTTCAGAAATGGCTGCCACGCTGTGGTGGAGTTGTAAGGCAGACTGAGGACGAGCTTGCGGGGATTAATATGGCAATAGGAGCCGCTCTTACCGGTGTAAGAACTATGACAGCTACATCTGGTCCGGGCATTTCATTAATGCAAGAAGGCGTTGGTCACGCTGGGTCAGGTGAAGTTCCGCTAGTGATTGTTGACTGTCAGCGCTCAGGGCCAAGCACCGGTATGCCTACTAAACCCGAGCAAAGTGATTTAAACATTATGGTATTCGGAGGACACGGGGATTTCCCAAGAATAGTATTAACACCCGGTCATCCTGATGACTGTTTTTATCTTGCTGTTGACGCAACTAATCTCGCTGACAAATACCAATGCCCTGTGTTTATAGCTATGGACCAGGCGTTATCACAAAATATAGCAAGCGTTAAACCTTTTAACCTAGACAAAGTAAAAGTTGTGCCGGGCAAAAGACTTACAGCCGAAGAAGTGGCTGCACTAGATACCTATAAGCGCTATAGTTTTTCAGAGGATGGTATTTCTGCCTTTGCTGCTCCAGGAACACCAGGCGGAATGTCGCTAGTTACCGGCAATGAGCATGATGAGTTTGGATTAGTATCCACCGACCCTAAAAACCGCGTAAAAATGATGGACAAACGCTTTCATAAGATTGAAGAAGCTAAGAAAGAATTGCCAAAGGGGCGCCATTTCGGCGAGCCTGATGCACCAATCGGGTTTATTGGAATTGGCATGATGTACGGTGTTATACTGGACGCTAGGATTGAGCTTGAAAAGCGAGGTTACAATACACAGTACCTTCAACCCAGAACACTCTGGCCAATGCTCGATGAAACTCTTGAGTTCATAGACAGGTGCGAAAGAGTATATGTAATTGACCTTAACGCTCAGGGTCAAATAGCCCATTTGCTTATGCACCAGGGAGCTGATTCAAGTAAAATTATAAGCATTCGCAGATATGACGGACTTCCATATAGACCCGGTTACTTAGTAAATCAAATAGTAGAGCAGGAAGAAAAACTTAACAACGATGACAAGAAGGAGGCTAAAGCCCAATGACAACACCACCTAGCACAAAAACATTTACCCCGGCAAGACCAATATGGTGCGCAGGGTGTGGTGATTTTGCAGTACAGGGAGTGCTTGAGAAATCTTTAAGGAATATGGGAATCCTTCCTCATAAGTTAATGTTGTTAGCAGGAATTGGCTGTTCCGGAACTATTCAGAATAACCTTAAATGCTACGGCTACCATGCGCTCCACGGTAGAGTATTACCTGCTACAATTGGCGCTAAACTTGCCAACCCCGATCTCACAGTAATAGCAGCAGGCGGGGACGGCGACGGTTTTGCAATTGGTGCGGGTCATCTGGTCCACGCATTTAAGGGCAATCCAAGCATTATGTACATTGTAATGAACAACAGCAACTATGGACTCACCAAAGGGCAGGTCTCTCCGACAAGTCCAATTGGATATCACGACAATGCCGAATTGGGACTGGATTCAATGCTTCTTGGACTTAGCTTTTTATCATCCACATTCTTAGCAAGAGGCTTTAGCGGTAACCCGGAACAGCTGGGGAGATTGATGGAAGCCGCGATTGAACACACAGAATCAGGCAAGGGCTTCGCATTTTTGGAAGTCTTATCACCTTGTGTAACATATTACGACACACACCGTGAATGGCGGGCTAGAGTTTATAATGTAGATGAGGATGAAAGTTTTGATCCTACAAGCAGGGCAGCAGCCTTCCAAAAGGTCATAGAATTGAAAGAACAAGGCCACATTCCTATAGGAAGGATATTCAAAGGCGAGCACCCTTCACTTGAATCAATAATAGTTAACAAGGAAGAGACTCTACCTGCTCAGCAAAATATTGGTCATTTTAACGAGCATCGTAAACATTATGATCAATTTATAAAAGCTCATCTGGGTTAAATATCAGAATAGAGCCTTGAATTAATGGATATTTCTATAAATACAGGGCTTTTTGTATTTAAATGGAGCTAACTATTTTGTATCCGTGCTTAATTACGTTTTCAGCGCCGGAATCCAAGACTTTACTCCTAACATTTCATCCTAAAAAAAGATCGTAAAAATCATTAACCTCAATTGCGAACTAATATTTCTTGTGCTACTATTACTATCGAAATTTGATGTTGAAATTACAAGCCATCCAAAAAGAGAACTACTTAATTCAATAGGAATAAAATATGAACCTTTGGCATATGTTTCATGGACCTAACTCGGGCTATGTCCTCGAGTTATACGAGCGCTATCTGCAAGATCCGGATTCTGTGGATCCTGATGTAAGAGTACTTTTTGAAAAGTGGGATCCTGAGACATCCGACTCTACAACTACAGATGCTCACCCGCAGGATATGGACAAGATAGTCGCTACGGCTAACTTGGCGCAAGCAATTAGAGCCTTTGGGCATTTAGAAGCCGATCTTGATCCGCTCGGAAGTAACCCCCCTGGAGATTCCTGTCTTTCAATTGTTGGACACAATTTAACTGACGAGGATCTATTTCAATTGCCCCCAAGTTTAGTTAGGGGTCATATTGCCGAGACAACACCAAACGCTTATGAAGCAATTAAAAAGCTGCGTTCAGTCTATTCGTCCAAAATAGGCTATGACTTCTATCACATTAATTCTATAGAAGAGAGGAAATGGTTTAGGGACGCTGCAGAATCTGGAGCCTTTCGGCCACCAAACGACCCTATTAATGAACGGTTACTTCTAGAAAGTCTTACTCAGGTTGAAGTGTTAGAGAGATTTCTCCACCGTATTTTCCCGGGAAAATTCCGTTTTTCTATAGAGGGTGTGGATATCATGGTGCCCATGCTAAACGAGATGGTGGGGCTTGCGGCAGAATCCAGCATACATCATATACTGCTGGGCATGGCCCACAGAGGCCGCCTCAATGTTATGCATCACGTAATGAATAAGGGCTATAAAGGAACATTGATCAAGTTCAAAGACCCTGTACTGCAACGGGACTTCAGAGACTATATGGGATGGACCGGGGATGTTAAATACCACGATGGGGCGCGGCATGCGATAAAGAATGGAAAGACTATAGAGATGGAAATCACGCTGGCTCCTAACCCAAGTCACTTAGAATCGGTAAACCCTGTGGTCGAAGGAATGACCCGAGCCGCAGGCACAAAAGTTGATAAACCCGGCGCTCCTATTTTTGACCCAACAGTATCTTTACCAATAATAGTCCACGGAGATTCAGCCTTTCCAGGGCAAGGAATAGTCTCCGAGACACTGAATCTATCGCGTCTGCCGGGATATAATACGGGGGGCACTATACATATAATTACTAACAACCAGCTCGGCTATACCACTTTGCCGTCCGACAGTCGGAGCACATTGTATGCCAGTGACTTAGCCAAAGGCTTTGAGATTCCAATCGTGCACGTAAATGCGGATGACCCCGAGTCGTGTATAGAAGCGGCTAGAATGGCATTCTCATATCTAAAGAAATTCCACAAAGATGTATTAATTGACTTAGTTGGATATAGACGCCACGGCCATAATGAGGCAGATGAACCTACATTTACTCAGCCGCAAATGTATAAGAAGATTAAAGGTCATCCCACGGTAAGAGAAATATGGGCGAATACTCTTATCAAAAGAGGGTCTATAGATAAAGATGAGCCTGAGGAAATTATAAGCAAATATACAGAAAAACTACACGGCGATTTTGAATCACTGTCATCTGATGATATTCCCGATGAAGCGCAATCCGAGCGCCCTCCGGCTGAAGCGGCACAGAAAGTTAAAACATCGGTTCCCGCAAAGACTCTTAGAGAGTTAAATAATTCTTTACTCAAACTGCCGGACAATTTCAATCTTAATTCGAAACTTAGGCGCGGGATGGAAAGAAGAGCAAATTCATTGGATGAGATGGATGAAAAAAATATAGACTGGACTACGGCTGAAGCTTTAGCGCTAGCCTCTATACTGGCAGACGGCACGGCTATCCGCCTCACCGGACAAGACACTCAAAGAGGAACTTTCAGCCACAGACACGCTGTCCTGCATGATTCCAAAACCTGGGATCCATATATTCCTCTCCAAAATATAGAGCAAGCCAAAGCCGCCTTTGAAATACATAACAGCCCTCTTACGGAGAACGCCTGCATCGGATTTGAATACGGCTACAACATTCAGGAGCCAAACCGACTTGTAATATGGGAAGCGCAGTACGGTGATTTTATAAACGGCGCACAAACGATAATAGATGAGTACCTTGTTTCAGCCAGAGCCAAGTGGGGACAAACCCCTTCGCTGGTATTATTGTTACCGCATGGATACGAGGGTCAGGGACCTGATCACTCATCCGGCAGACCGGCAAGATTTTTGGGTTCTGCTGCGGAAATAAACATACGTATCGCAAACTGCACTACCTCAGCGCAGTACTTCCATCTACTCAGACGGCAAGCTGGGGTTCTGGAAAACGATCCTCTTCCTTTAATAGTTCTGACCCCCAAGAGCCTGCTGCGTAGTCCCTCTATTCATTCTTCATTGCGGGATCTCGCTCAAGGATCATGGCAGCCCGTTATTGATGACGAAATGGACGACAAGCAGGCAAAGGATGTTAAACGCCTGATATTATGCAGCGGCAAAGTATATATAGACCTAAACACCAGCGAATATAGAAAGCAGAACTCAAAGGATATTGCGATCACAAGAGTAGAGCAGCTCTACCCTATTCCTACAGTGATGCTGAAAAAGGTACTAAAGAGGTACCCTAAACTTAAAGAAGTAGTATGGCTTCAAGAAGAACCTGAAACCATGGGCGCATGGATGTTCATGTTCCCATTTTTCAGAAAGCTCATTGACGGGCGTTTTCCTCTTCACTATATGGGCAGGCGCCGTAATTCAAGCCCTGCTGAGGGTTCTTCGTCAATGCATAAAGTAAATCAGGAAGCATTAATAAAACAGGCGTTTATGATTGATAAAGAACTACCCAACTTAGATGAATTAGGTATTACGTGGGTTAAAAACGTATAGTAATCGGAGAAATAAAATGTCAACTAATATAGTCGTACCTGAATTAGGAGAATCTATTGTTGAGGCCACAGTAATCAGGTGGTTTAAATCAGAAGGTGAAGCCGTTAAAATCGGTGAAGCCTTGCTTGAACTTGAGACTGAAAAAGCTAACTTTGAAGTAGCCGCTGAGAAACAGGGAATTATAAAAAGCATCCTAAAAAAAGCAGATGACGACGTTGAAGTAGGTGAAGTACTCGGGGTAATGGAAGAGGGGGAGGTATCAAATGCTGCACCGGCGGAAGTAATCACAGAAAAAATTGAAAAACAGCCACAGCCTAAAGAAGAGGTACCAGAGAAAATAACACCCGTTGGCAGACGACTGGCTGAAGAATTTGACGTGGACTTGAGCAAGGTAGAGGCGACCGGACCAAGCGGCCGTATTACCAAAGAAGACGTGGAGAGATATATACAGATGGAAGTTGAAGAATCGGAGATTGAAGCATCAGACGTTGAACCTATCCATCAGACACCCGCAGTAATACCTACTCAGGAATCCCGCTCTTTATTCATCTCCAGAGATGTAAGAGAAGAGCGGATCAAGATGTCACGCCGAAGAAGAACCATAGCGCGCAGAATGCTGGAGGCAACCCAGACAACTGCGATGCTCACCACTTTTAATGAGATTGACATGAGTGCTGTAATGGAGCTTAGGAAAAGACGTAAAGAATCGTTTATAGAAAAGTACGGCGTAAATTTAGGGTTGAACTCGTTCTTCGTTAAGGCCTCTATCGGGGCACTTAAGGAGTTTCCGGCTGTAAATGGGGAGATTGACGGCGACGACATGATTCTAAAATATTATTATGATATTGGAGTTGCAATAGGAGCAAGTGAGGGTCTTGTAGTCCCGGTACTTAAAAACGCTGATAGCATGTCATTTGCCGAAATAGAAAAAAGAATAAAAGAACTTGCCGTGAAAGCGGAAGAAAACACCTTAGCCTTAGAAGATATTATGGGTGGGACTTTCACCATCACAAATGGTGGAGTCTTCGGCTCACTTATGAGCACTCCGATACTGAATCCGCCACAGGTGGGAATCCTCGGCCTTCATAAAATAGAACAAAGACCTATTGTTCTAAACGGGGAGCTCGAAATCCGCCCTATGATGTACGTAGCCCTTAGTTACGATCATAGAATTGTGGACGGCAGAGAAGCGGTACAGTTCCTGGTAAGACTTAAAGAACTAATACAGGATCCGGAATCTTTACTCCTGGAAGGATAAGTCTAAAATCACCGGTTTTTGGCCCTGAGTTTATTTTCTTTCCAATAGGCATCGGCATATTTATCAACAGGGCGCCCAATCAAGTCCAAAAACCATATCTTGATATCTCCAGAAAGGACTTTGTAGATCCCCCCGTCCTGAAAGCGGCGAGGCGAAGTATTTATTCTCTTCTTTATCAGCTTGAGCTTTCCTTCTCTGCTTAATTTCTCACAAAAATGGGCGGCTTCAAGAATACCAATCTCCGGATAACCCCCTACTCTTTTAAACACATGAGAGCTGACAAATATCCCCTGATCACCATAATATCTCTGACGTATTCTATATCGTACCCTGTTTAGAAATTCGACGACTCGAAGTCCAAATTCTTTCCCGTTTAGGGCAAACTCAAATGCCCCGCCTACAACATCCGCATCTGTTAAAGCATCTTTTATAGATTCATCATATCCCAAAGGAACTAACGTGTCCGCATCTAAAAACAACAACACGTCTCCGGTAGCAGATTGTGCCCCTTCGTTAAGAACGTATGCCTTGCCGATAGAATTGCTCTTGCACCGTATAAGCCGAACTCCAAGTTTAAGGGCTATTTCACAGGTCTCATCCGTAGAGCCCGAATCTATAACAATTATCTCATAAGGCTCACCAAAGCTTACGTTCTGCTTGATTTTTTCAATAGTTACAGACAGATAAGCAGCTTCATTTAACGTCGGTATAATTATGCTCAGTTTCATAACTCGACTCAAAATTTAAACTCATACTCTGCAAATAGGGTAGCAGTTATTAGTTTAGATGGATATAACCTATTTAAGATGCAACATGTTTGAAAGGTGCAAGAAAATAAAAAGAGGGCGGATCAACTCAAATTGCTAAGTCAATCCGCCCTATGTATTTATGGTTTTAAGTAAATGATTTAAAGTCTGAAGCTATCCTACAATCTCGGCTCTAGTTCTCTTTCGGAGTAAAATAAACAAAGAGAATAGACCCAAAATTCCTGCCATGGTTATTAATCCCCATTCCGAGAGCGTTGGGACATTAGTAGTTGTACAATCTGATCCAAATGCCAATCCTCCAAGACTAGATCCACCGGTAGCGGACACACCGCCTACAAATGAGAATATTCCGTTATCAGGATTAATAGTAACAAGGAAACCACCGTCATTGGCATCACCATTACTCCGTGCAGTCCCACCGTATAATGTCCCGTTACATGCAAACTGCAGGCTGACTACACCACCTCGCGGCGGAGGTACGCCACCACCGTCTAGTATAGGTGCAACAAAAGTAGCCGCTCCAGTATTGGGATTTATTGAATATAGGCCCGGTGCTCCTGATGAAAATGCACTAGTCCTCAATGACCCCCACAGATTACCCTGGGCGTCGAATGCTATGGCTTCTATACCATCAAGAGTGCATGTATCGGGACAATTACCAAAAGGCCCGATTACTGTCGCAACCCCTGTTTGGGTATTGATCGTAGCCAGATGATCACCGCCTGATCCACCTTCAGAAACCATATTTAAAGACGCAAATAAAATTCCATCGGCTCTGAAGTCCAACCCTGATGCAACAACACCACCGTTCATTAATCCTAAGAAAGTTGCCATTCCGTTATTCAGATTAAAATTCCAGATCTCATCACAACCGGTACCACATCCTGCAAAACTCAATCCGGTCGCTGGATCAATCGCAAAACCCGGGAACCCCCTTTCCGCCGTGTTAGGTCCAACTACAGTTCCAACCCCTCTGATAGGGCTAATCGTAATTAGTTCGTCGGGACTGGTTCCGTATAAAGTCCCACCACCAGGAACAGCTTGGACTTGCAAAGGTAACAATGTCAATCCAAAGACAAGCAACAGTGCTATTGCACTTAAAGAAATACTAAGTTTTTTCATGATATGTTTCATAAGTTCTCCTCCAAAGATGATCTACCTAACGGCAATATATCACAAATATCAGGATTTTTCTATGAAATACCACCTAATTCAAGTAAGACGCCCCATTTGTTCAAAACTTGCTCTAGTAGTTCAGGGTAATTACTAAGCTCGGGGTCTTCTCTAACAAGGTTAAATGCATCCTCTCTCGCTTCTCCCAATATGCGGCTGTCTCTTATAAGGTTGGCGAATCTGAACTGAGGCAACCCTGACTGTTTGGTTCCGAGAAAATCCCCGGGGCCCCTGATCATAAGATCGGCCTCTGCTATCTTAAAACCGTCAGAGGTGCCCTCCATTATAGTTAGTCTTTTCTCAGCATCTTCAGATCTCTTAAAACTTGATATCAGAATGCAATAAGAGTCATGCCCTCCCCTTCCTACTCTACCGCGTAACTGATGAAGCTGGGTAAGCCCGAATCTCTCCGCATTTTCTACAACCATAACGGTTGAGTTGGGCACATCCACTCCAACTTCTATTACAGTTGTCGCTACAAGGATATCCAAATGGTGAGATATAAATCTCTTCATGACCGCTTCTTTCTCATCCGACTTCATTTTTCCGTGCAGAAGCCCTACCCTGAAATCAGGAAATATTTCGTTCTGCAGCTCCTCAGCCATTTGGGTCGCATATTTTAAATCCTTAAAATCGGGGCTATCAGACTCATCAATCATGGGATAAACAACGTACGCCTGTCTTCCCTTTTCGATCTCCTTACGTACTATGCCGTAGGCTCTCTTACGGGAGCCTTTCTGATCATAATAAACCTTTGTCTTTATTTCTTTTCTGCCTGGAGGAAGCTCATCCAATACCGAAACATCGAGGTCTCCATACACAGTCAGCGCAAGAGTACGGGGAATAGGAGTCGCGGTCATTACAAGAACATCCGGGTTCTTGCCTTTATTCATGAGCTCGGCCCTCTGCATTACACCAAAGCGGTGCTGCTCGTCTATCACTACAAGCCCCAGATTCTTAAAATCAACTTTATCCTGGATCAGCGCATGAGTCCCTACAGCGATCTGGGCTTCCCCTGACATTATGGCCTTATAGTAAATATTCTTCTCACTCTTGCTAAGCGCGCTCTTTAGAAAGACCACACGGAGCCCCATTGCTTTTACATATTCCAGAACCGACGTCAAATGCTGCTCAGCAAGTATCTCTGTCGGTGCCATGAGAACAGCTTGATATCCGGACTCAACCGCCTTTAGAATTGAAAGAACTGCAACTATAGTCTTTCCGCTCCCTACATCCCCCTGAAGAAGACGGTTCATAGGCCTATCAGAGCGCATATCTACCTCGATTTCAGAAAGTACTCTTTTTTGAGCAGATGTAAGATCAAACGGAAGCTTATTAACAAGATTTTGAGATAGCTTCGCTGTGGGAGAGAACGCTATACCCGGAAGATTGGCGACATCTCTTTTCTTTATGGCAAGTCCGATCTCGGTTAAGAAAAACTCAGAATAGGAAACAGTATTATGAGGCTTCGATTCATAGACTGAGTTTTTATCGAATAGGTCGATTACCCTATCTTGATCATCGGGAAAGTGCACCCTTTTGAGCGCGGAGCTAAATTCTAAAGTGCCCCTTCTTTTCATTATTTCATCAGGAACAAATGGTGGAACAGATGATCCGTAGGTGTCTACTACGGATTTCATTATTCTCCTCATACGTCTTTGCTTTATGCCTTCAGTAAGGGGGTATATAGGAACTATGCGGTTAAAATGCGTATGCTCTTCATCAATTTCCTCGCCCTCATCGATTACCTCGATATCCTCGGGTCTTGGATGTACGATCTGAAGTACATCCCGGTATCCTAAGGTGACTTCACTTGTTAGGATGACGGACGCTCCTTTTTTGTAAGCGGTTCTCAAATATTTCTCGTTAAATTGGAACCAGACCAATGTAACTGTCCCCGTCCCATCTGAGATAACCACCTGATAAAGGCTCCTTCTCTTCGTTCTGACCTTGCCAGCAAGCATAATGCGGCCCATCACAGTCTCACGCTCACCGGGAATGAGTTTGGATATGCTCTTAACTGTTCTTCGGTCTTCGTAGGCGCGTGGGAAATAATAAAGAGCATCTTCTACGCTCTCTATGCCTTTCTTTTTCAAAATTGAGGCTATCCTGGGACCAACGCCTTTTACAAACTGGATGGGTATCTGTGAGAGGTCCTCCACTTTATCGGAATCTCTATCTATTGCATGAGACAACGAAGCGCCATCTTCATCAAAAGACCCTTTTACTTCTGATTCGGGCACTTGTTCTTCGTTGTGAGAAACTAAAGAGATATCACTATTTCTCAATTTTTTTATTGCGTCCAGAGTGTTTTCGATGACCTCCCTTTTCTTTTCGATCCCAAGACCTTCGTAAGTTATAAATAATCCTTTTATATTTTCGATGGCGTCGGTTTGCCCCTTGGACAAGGGCAAGGACAGCGCTTTTAGAGCTAAATCCCCCACAAGCTGATCCAAGGCCTTTATCTTGTCTAAATTTGTATAATTTTTCTTAGACGCAAACCGAAGGGGCTTCTCAAGCGCGTCTAATATTCTAATTAGGTCATCTGACATTATTAAGATTTTACAGTCTGTTTGGTAATTATTGCAAGCTGAGATATTCAGATAAGGCATGATACCGGCATATCAAACATCTCAATTAAGAAATTGTTAAATGATTTAGCTGCCCATTGTGTAAAAAGAAACTACGAAATATAGTGTATTTTTACACACTTTTGTATTCTCAAGTTAGACCAAAATTACAATAACCGGCATAACCGACCGATATTACACAATAATTCGAATTATCGTTCATATGGCACGCATATTGCAAATATTATTAACAAGAAAAGCAGGGCGAGAAACCGAAATACTTTCTCGGCCATCTCCCGCAGGGAACCACGAGAACCAAAGGAAGCTGAACGACAGTAGACAAAATATTCAATAGGAGATCATAATGAAACAAGTAGAAATCACTGAATTAGAACACCTATCGGATACACCTAAGGGTTCTGGAGAGCCATACAGTCTTGATGAGGATGCAAATTATGAACCGAGTCACCAAATATCCAATGAAGAAACTGAACTGGAAATCCGAAAGAATAAGGAAGAAACGAGTTATTCGCAGGACAATCAATATAGGTTACTAAATAATTACTTCCGGGATATTTCAAGCGAGCCGCTTCTGGCTAGAAGAGAAGAAATAGAAATCCCCGCTACCATTAAAAAGTGTGAGTCAAAAGCAGCACAAATAAAATCGTTACTAAGATCAATTTCAGAAGAATCAAAATCAAAAGAAAGTAAGAACGCAACGCTAAACAAACAAAGAGATATTGAAATACTAAATGCGTCCAATAGAGCATATACGGAGAAAGCAAAGGAATTAAAAAGAAGGTTTGCTAATGCTAATTTAAGGTTAGTTATTAGTATTGCTAAAAGATACTTAAGTCATGGACTTCCGTTTCTTGATTTAATTCAGGAAGGTAATATAGGCCTTATGAGAGCTATAGATAGGTTTGATTACACCAAGGGCTATAGATTCTCTACATATGCATCCTGGTGGATATATCAATCGATAACAAGGGCGATCCTGGTTCATAAAGGAGTGGTTAGAGTCCCGGTATATTTACTCGAAGTTACAAGCAGAGTTTATAGAACAAGGGCTATTCTTATTAAAGAGAACGGTAAGAGCCCTTTGGCTGAGGAAATAGCCGAGCGCTCAGGTGTCTCAGTAAAGTATGTAAAGCGTATAATGAAAATCACCAACGACTCCGTAAGCCTTGACTCACCGCTTGATGGAGAAAAAAGAACTCTATACGACTTCATAGAGAATGAAGGGTCTGTCTCCCCTGATTCACTAATTGTAGATAAAGAATTAAAACAAAGCATAAGAAACTCCCTATCACTCCTATCGGCAAAAGAAGAAGAAGTGTTAAGAATGCGTTTTGGAATTGATAGAGATGAAACTGTTACGCTCGATGATATCGGCAAGAAGTTTAAGTTAACAAGAGAAAGAATCAGGCAAATAGAGAAAAAGGCATTGAGAAAACTCTCTGTTTCCAAGATGAGAAAGACGTTGAGAAATTTTTGCTGACAAGAATATTTGGATACTAACTGCGATATTTTAATTCAAACGAGCATTTATGCGTTAGATCGCACAGTGCAGATTGTGGAATTTTACACATTAAAAGGCCTTTTCATACTTGATTAAAGATGATAATATATCTAAACGATTGTAATGATTGTTTATTCCCAAAGGGTTGGAATTTGGTATGAATATTGCACTTAAAAATCTTGATAATAAGAAGCTAGTTGGATAAGACCCGCTAGCAAATCACAAGTAGGAGGTTTTAATTATGAGAGTTGTTACATTTATTTTTGCGTTAATGTTGGTTATGGGCTTGTCCTTTGGAGGAGCTTCATTTGTTGGTACTCAGGCATCTTTTGCTGAAGACACGACAGAGGGCGAAATGCCTGGTGGCGAGATGGAAGACGCAGCTGAAGGAAATACAGAAGCTGCCGATGCACCAGCAGCTGAAGACACAGCAGAAGGTGAATTACCTGGCGGCGACATGGAAGACGACGCAGCTAAGTAAGACAAAAAGTTTGCAAACGAAAAAAGGGAGCTTCGGCTCCCTTTTTTTGTATTAAAATTGTTATTCTTCCCTCTTAATAGTCAAAGAATACTAACTATTAAATCCAGACCCGGACAAAGAGAATACTCTTAATAATTCATGTTACGCCAATAGGCTTATAAAATCATCCGCGAGCACTTGGCAATCCTTATTATTTGGGCGGTAGAGGCTCGGGTGATGGATTAGAATAATCCGGCCTAACTCTGGATTTAAGAGATGAACTTTTACAGGAATTAATCTTAAGGGAAAACTGGTCGGGGTGGCCGGGCTCGAACCGGCGACCTCTGCGTCCCGAACGCAACGCGCTACCAAACTGCGCCACACCCCGAAGAGCCAGAATTCTAAAATAACTTATAAAATTGGAGGTTTCAATGGGGCACGGTCCTGGAAGATTTGGGCATTATTATTACCTTTTTCTTGCTTTCTGTTAGAAAATAGTTAGAACAAATTTTATGTCCATCTGGAATGTAAAGTAAATTGAGCATAATCAACTTATATGAGTAATCAATCAATCTTTTCTTTGAATAATTGAGATTAAGTTTAATAAAATGTACCGCGATGTATTCTTAAAAAACTTGCTATCACCAAAATATCTTATCAATTGTGGACTAATGAAGTAATAAAATTTCACTAAAAGTTTTGTAGCTTGAGTTTTTAATAAGACAAAATCACGATAATCTCTTAAAAACTCTACTTCTTCACTTTGATTTCCAAATACATATGTTGCTATATAACAACCGGGCTTTGATATTACTGTATATCGATTTATTTTGTAGTTAAGTATTATTTTCAGTTGTCCATTTAAATACGTAAATAATGCATAGTCTTTTGAACGTAATTCAATATCATCATAATTAGCATTCGCAAATTCAATTAATTTTTCTCCTCCTTCTGGAAGGTAAACACGGACGGTAAACTCTCTTTTATTATCCTTTTTAGAACCTCTTGAGCGTTTTGATCGAATTTGAACAAATTGACTTTCAGATACGGTATTACATTTAGGACAAGTATGACTTATAACATTTTGATCATTTTCATAGTTAATAGGGAATTGCGTTTCACATTTAGGACATACCACGTTTATTCTTGTTGAATCGTTTGAGTAATCTGTTACCTCTTTATTTTCTACTATGTCTAATTCCGTTACCGGGTCAGCACACTCTGGACAAAATTTAGACCCATCAGGTATTTGAGTTCCGCATTTATCACATATTAACATTAATAATCTCCTTTTTTGATATATTATAATATTTGCAAGAAATTCCCAATTAATTTGGTTATCTCTATCTAACACTTGAAGAGTCTAGTAGCCAGAGATTGAATTTGGGGGGAATGTTTTACATAATGATTTATGTCAATCAATTAGAAACAAGGAGAGGTTAACCATGTGGAGTTATGAGAAAGTGAAAAAAGAAGTGTACGAACTTTTAGATG
>JAJCZT010000182.1 GCA_029262255.1 Deltaproteobacteria bacterium | reverse complement strand
GTTCCCGAGTCCAAAACTGTTCCATATATATATCCCGAGGCTGAGGAATTTCAGCTGATGCCAAAAGTCTTTTCAACCGGATTTATGATCGGGCTCATAGAGTGGGCATGCGTGAAGTTTGTAAACGAGCATATAGACTGGCCGAGGGAGCAGTCCGTTGGGATTGATGTAAATTTAAACCACACCGCAGCGACTCCTCCGGGGCTTAGTGTGAATGTTAAGGGAGAGCTGGTCGAGGTAGATGGAAAGAGGCTCATGTTCTCAATTACAGCTCATGACGGGGTGGATCAAATCACGGCGGGCACTCACCAGAGGTTTATTGTGAACGCCGAGAAATTTGTTGCCAAAGCACAAGAGAAAGCTGAGTCAGCAAAATGAGTACCGACCTATCATACGTAAAAGCGCTTACGTTTGATGTATTCGGCACAGTTGTCGACTGGCGCAGTTCTATCATAAAAGAGCTAAATTCCTTTGGAGAATCAAAAGGGATCATTGCCGACTGGGAAGCGTTCGCTGATAAGTGGAGGGGAGGGTATGCGCCCGCCATGGATCAGGTTAGAAAGGGTGAGATCCCCTGGACTAATATTGACGAGCTTCACAGAATGGTTCTCGACAGACTGCTTAATGAATTTGAAATTACGGATCTGAGCGAAGATGAAAAAGTTCACCTAAATAAAGCGTGGCACAGGCTCGCTCCCTGGCCGGATTCAGTAGAAGGGCTTTCAAGATTAAAACAGAAATTTATAATCGCTACACTTTCAAACGGCAATATTTCACTGCTCGTAAATATGGCAAAGCACTCGGGGCTTCCGTGGGATGTCATTCTTTCTTCCGAGTTAGCCAGGCACTACAAGACAGACAAAGAAGTTTATATGAAAGCTTTGTCACTTCTTGATTTAAGACCGGAGGACCTTATGATGTGTGCCGCGCACCAGGACGACCTTCTTGCGGCACAAGCGCTGGGGCTTAAAACCGCCTATATATCCCGCCCGTTAGAATTTGGTCCCGAGTGCAAAAATGATGCGACGGATGATATGCCCTTTGATATTATCGCAAATGATATTGTCGATCTTGCAGAAAAGCTTGGAACTTAACATCTCAAAAAGTTTATCTTTAAAGAAACTGATCTCTGGATTCAACATCCTACAAATAGGTATAATACCTATTGAATTTGCTGCTTAATGGAGGCCTCACATGCTAGAGTGGATTGCTAACCTTTTAAGAAAAAAACCTCATACCGATGAAGAGATGGAGGAGAGAGCATTCCTCGAAGGACCTCATTCGAGGCTAAGTGAGCTCTGGTTTTTAATTCGAGTAATGTGGGGGTTCTTGTACGGTTTTCGTAAACTCCACTTTGTTGGTCCTTTGGTCACAGTCTTTGGCTCTGCAAGGACAGAGGAAGGCAGCCCTTACTACCAAGATGCCAGAAAAGTAGGCGGTGAGCTTGCAAAGATGGGCTTTGGGGTTATGACGGGCGGAGGGCCGGGGATTATGGAGGCCGCAAACCGTGGAGCACGTGAAGCAGGAGGCACTTCGATCGGATGCAATATTATCTTGCCATTCGAGCAGGACCCAAATCCGTATCTGGATGTAATGATCAACTTCAATTATTTCTTTGTGAGAAAGGTTATGCTTCTTAAATATTCCTACGCTTTTGTGGTCATGCCCGGAGGGGCGGGGACAATGGATGAGTTATTTGAAGTAATCACACTTATCCAGACAAAGAAGATATTTAACTTCCCGGTGATTCTTATAGGAAAAGACTATTTTTGTGAGCTTATGGATTTTTTGGAGCTTATGGTCAAAGAGGGGACAATTAGCCCTAGCGATCTTGATTTATTTTTCGTGACTGACTCTGTTGAAGAAGCTATGGAGCACATAAAAGTCAATATTATAGATAAGTACGGAGTAATACCTAAGAAAGTACCTCAAGCTTCCAGCATCCTTCTTGAGAAGTGATTTGAGACAGCTGCCAATGTTTTAAGTTATTCATACTTATATTATATCCACGTAATTTATGCTCTGTGAATCATAAATGATTTGCAAGGCGCTTGATTGGGATTGAAGCATCTTATATAGTGGTATAAGTTGGCGAGCCAGAGTATGACATTTTGTGATATGCGCTGAATTATCGGAGGAAGGTCTGTGAAACAATTGCATGACTTGCGTGAGTATCTGAGCGTTCTCAAGAGCATGGGCGAGCTTCAGGAAAAAGCTGGGCAACTGGGAAAAATACGGGTTTAAACCTTAGCGCAGGTCTTGCGGACGCTTAGGTAAGTTGAAAATATTGTTGTCAATCTCAGAGTTGAGCTCGACAGTCTTGATTTTTAGAGTCTCCGGCGATGGGTTGCCTTCGACATGAAATTCAAATGAAAAAGGTATTAAAACATCACTGATCTCTAGATACTCGCTTATATTTATTGTTGTATCAACTATCTTATCCTGAATGGTCGTTTTCCCTTTTACCATAAACGGAAGAAATGTTTCAGCATCAAGATAATACGTGTCTGTGTTTCCGGTTTGAAATTTGACCTCTATCAAGTATCCCCACCTGTCTTCTATCTTTTCTTTGCCCAGATACTTAATCTTATGTCCTTTTTGCTCAGGATTGACAAGCGGTCCCTCAAAATCGCATGTGTCGATCATCTCTTTAGCTCTTTTCCCTTTAAGGATTTCGGGCCCGTTTCTTGCTCCGGGATTCATCTGCCAGGGGATTTTGCCGTCAAAAGATTCCATGAAATACAAATTGCCTGACTGGAAGTCGAGCCTGCATAAATTGGGACGTTTAAAAACTGCAGCGGTTTTAAATGTAGCGTTCTTTGTGTACATATCTCCAGTAAATTTATAACTGTCCACGGCCTGCCAAGCCTCAGGGCCGCCTATAGCTTGATAGTGTTTCTCTAAAATTTCTTTTAAAGTTATTTTAGATTTGGATTTCGTTTTTTCTTTTTCAACTTCCTGCAGCGCTACCTCTGTTTGGGTATTTTTGAGTTCCTGTGTGATAGCAAGAGTGCTGACTGTCCGAATATTAATAAGGATTGTGAGAACGAGGACTGAAATAGTTAGGTATTTGTACATTAATCGGCTCCGCCTTTAGGGTTTGTATCTATAATTAGGTTAAAGGATAAAAAGGGAATTACAACTTCGTAGTTTCAAAGAAATATATCGGCCGCGGGGGTTCTCCACCGCCATTGCTGTAATGTCGGAAGAGAAAAGGCAACAGAAAGATTTCTCCCGTTGGTCGAAATGACGGGCGGATAGCATCCGCAAGCATATAAAGGCGAGATTTTGAAATAATCCCGTATCGAGCTTGTGCTGAACTTGATTCAGTATCCGGGACATGGTTCGGAATGACGACAGAAGGATTTTCCGGAAATTGTACGGGGGCTTTCTGCCTGCTATTTTTTCTTTTGAAGGTTTATCATTTTATCCTTCGGAAAATCGAATATGCTTGGATCTATCTTGGGATTGAAAATGAACTTGTTAATTCTTAATTTCTCTTGTGAAGGCTCACCGTGTATGTCTATTACAAGGCTATGGGGTACTACATAGCCATTTGTACTCTTAAAATCAGTATAGCTTGTAGTTGTTCTTAACTCCTTATCGTCGATGTTGTAAAGTCCTTCTACCTTGATGGTTAAATATGTTTTTGTATCAATATAGTAGGTTTCAATATTACCTGTTTTATATTTTACAGTGATTTTATATGCCTTTTTCCCCGCTACTTCCTCTTCTCCCAGAAGGCTGACGTTGTGTCCTTTTTTCTTGTAATCAATAAGTGAGCTTTCTATATCGCATGTATCCCTTAAATAATCAGAACGACTTGGACTCATGGGGGTAGTGTCGGAACTTTTGGCAAACGGGTTTATTTGCCATGCGAACATTCCGTTGAAGACCTGTGCCATCATTTTTTTTTCTACTTTAAATTCAACACGGCACTTGTTGGGCCTTTTATAGTAAGCGGTAGCAGGCATTGATCTATCCTTGGAGGTCATTTTGCCCTTCATAATCAAGGTGTCGAGTTTTTGCCATTTCTCAAGACCGCCTATGGCTTTATAGTGATTGGCCAGTATTTGATCAACAGTAGGCTTTTCTTGATCCTCTTTCTTGTTTTCTGCCGCGGCATCTTTGTTAGATTTTTTAGCAGGAAGGCTAGGGCTTTCTTTAGCAGAGAGGCTAAGGGCTTCTGAAAAAGCTGAAAACGGTAGGAATATTGCCAGTAATATCAATACGATTAATGATTTGAATTTCATAAATAGTTCGCTCCCTTAAATTAAATATTGGGTAATAGAGTATAGGAGAATATCAAAATTTCAAAGCGGATATAACGAGGCGGCGGTTGGTCTCTACTCCTTTAGGGAGTTAAGTCTCTCGTAGGCGCGCTCCAGATGGATTCGCCATGGCTCAAGCTCGGGATGTGTATCGATGAGCACTTCAATCTCTTTAATTTTTTCAAGATTTTCCTGATAGCTCCAGAGTTTAGCGCCGAGCTCAATTGCGGGAATTGTGTTTATATCAAACTCCCCGAAATCCTTTTTGTTTTGCTCAATAAGAAGCGGTATTAAGGGGAGGCTAAGCTCACAGTACTTGAGCACGATATCGTCGTAGCCGTTGCGTACGTTCTCGGTGATCATGTTTAAGTAGTAGTAATAGTTGTCGGTATCTGAGCGGAGTGTGATTTTATTTGTATCCGGATCGGTCATTATTTATATAGCTCCCGTAAAAAGAAATATAATACCTTTAAAATAGAGAATCTGTATCGTATCTAGAATGGCAGAAATTTCCATTGCTAACTGAAAAGGATTTTAGCCTGCCCTCGGGTAGAGTCCATAATTTCACTCTTTAGTTCACTCGATATACTTTCCGCGATATCAGCTGTAATTATTACTTCTTCGCTATAGAGAGCGTCTTTGATTGTGATCCCCCTTTTATCCAATATCAGTCTTATGGAGTTCTCATGCTCATATCCGGTGACAATTTTCATTTCTAGCAGATGAACATGCTCTTTTAATGTTAGCTCGTCCAGCGCCATAGTAATTGTTCCGGAATATGCTCTTACAAGTCCCCCGGTTCCGAGCCTGGTGCCGCCGAAGTAGCGGGTGACCATTGCCACGACCTCGCCGATCCCCCTCATTTGTAATACGCTTAATATGGGTTTTCCAGCGGTGCCTCCAATCTCTCCGTCATCGTTGAACCCTACCTCAGCGCCGCCGTTGGGATTGCCCGCTATAAAGGCGTAGGTGTTATGGCTTGCGCCCGTATGTTTTGCCGATATCTCCTCTATAAACCGGATTGCGCTTTCTTTGTCCGGGGCGTGGCCCACTGTTGCTATGAAGCGGCTCTTTTTTATTTCCTGCTCGAATGTTTTTGTCTCAGCGGGAACAGGGTAGGAGGATTTATCCGACATATAAATAATCTTACGGATTTGGGAGCTGAATACCAGAGCGCACGGCTAGGGCTAATTGCAGGTAATATGCATATTTTGGCATAGAAATTATGTATAATATGACAAGATAAAGCCTAAAAAGGAGGGCAAGTAGATTATGATGAGATTATTTCAAGTACTGGGTATCCTGATATTTGTTATATCCATTGGATGCGCGGGGCAGCAGGCTGCCAATGACGGCGGCTTTGACGCAAGCATTTGTAACAACATTCCTGTCGGAGTGGAAGGGGCGTTAGCTATGGATCCTGACAGTAAGCAATTTAAGATTAGCTGCGCTGATTTAGAGCGGTGCACTGATATTATGGCGTGGGACGCTCCCCCCAATATTCCCTGCACAGGGCCGTAGAGGTT
>JAJCZT010000181.1 GCA_029262255.1 Deltaproteobacteria bacterium | reverse complement strand
AGGAAATAAAGGCAATTAGGCAAACGGATTAACTCTCAATCTTCCGACCATGAAAAAAAATGCCTGCGGCGGGTATGTGCACAAACCGGCAAAGGATTAACCATAGCTTCTTATCGCAAGAGTTGCTGTCCTCTTCGAATGAATCTTCATTGGCACGTGCGTCATCTAAATATCTCAGTTATATAAGCTACTTGCTTGAAATCCAAAGAGGCAATCCTCTTTCTTTCGGGTACCATTAACCGCATACCATAAAGATAGTTTTTAATACTATTGTTGTTGACATTCCATAAGTCATTGAGAACATTACAGGGGTCTTAAAGGGAGATAGATGACCGATAAAGCCTTAGCCCAGGATCAAATTGATACGACTTCAGCGAATTTCCCGGTCAGTAAAACTGTAGGAAGATGGGTTTTGCTGGCTACTATATTGGGTTCCGGAATGGCTTTCATAGACAGCACGGCTATGAACGTCGTTATCCCGGTGCTCCAATCCGAGTTAAACGCCACAATTCCGCAAGTTCAGTGGATAATAGAGGCCTATGCGCTGTTTATGTCGTCGCTAATGCTTTTAGGAGGCTCACTTGGTGATAAGTTCGGAAGAAAGAGAATCTTTGCGCTGGGGGTAATTATGTTTACCGGAGCCTCAATATGGTGCGGTCTCTCGCCAAATACGAGTCAGTTGATTGTTGCAAGAGCGTTTCAAGGAGCAGGCGGAGCGCTTCTCGTGCCGGGAAGTCTGGCGATTGTTAATATATCTTTTAGTAATGAGCACAGAGGGAGAGCAATTGGAATCTGGTCTGGTTTTACAGCTATAACAACTACTCTGGGTCCTATCTTGGGTGGATGGCTTGCACAGAATCTTTCGTGGCGTTTTGTATTCTTTATCAATGTTCCTCTTGCAATAATAGTTCTTGCAACTCTCTATTGGCGGATTCCAGAGAGCAAAAAAGGCAACGGAGAGCAAAGGCTTGATCTGTGGGGATCGTTACTTGTAACGTTGGGTTTAGGCTGCGTAGTGTTTGGATTAATTGATTCAGGCAATATTGGTTTTGGACATCCCAAAGTGATTGTCCCTCTAATAGCCGGGGGGCTTAGCTTATTGGGTTTTCTTTTCTATGAGAGTCGGACATCTTCCCCTATGATGCCTCTTAATCTTTTTAAGTCAAAGACCTTCAGCGGAGGAAATTTAATTACTTTACTCTTCTGGGGGGCGTGGAGCGGGGCGATATTCTTTATCCCGTTTAATCTAATACAGCTCCAGGGTTACTCCGCTGCTGGCGCGGGTCTTGCCTTTTTACCACTTATTCTAGCTCTCTTTCTATTTTCCCCCTGGGCGGGAGGACTCGTTGCAAATTACGGCGCAAAGCCGCCTTTGATAGTTGGAACCATACTTGCCTCGATTGGCTTTTATCTTTTTACTCTGCCCGGTATTGGAGGCAGCTACTGGACTACTTTCTTCCCAGCTATTACCGTATTGGGAGTAGGGATGGCTATTATTATTTCCCCTCTCACAACAGCGGTGATGGAATCTGTAGAGCTTAGGGAATCGGGTGTTGCCTCGGGAATAAATAATACGGTAGGGCGAATAGCCGGGTTATTGGCAATAGCTATAATGGGAGTTTTTGCCCTTACCACCTTTAATCGTAGTCTTGATTATGAACTCAATTCCATAGATCTACAACAGGAAACCAGACAGTCTATTGATGACCAGCGTATTAAGATTTTGCTTATTGATATTCCAGAAAACGTTGAGGCTGAGAAGAGGGTTAATATTAAAAATGCAATTGAAAAATCGTTTTTAAACGGTTTTCGTCTTATGATGCTTATCTCTGCAAGTTTGGTACTGATAGGCACATTTGTAGCCTGGTTTAGTATTGAAAGAATGAAGCCTGACTAGCTAAATATTTTAAATCAAAATAGAACTATTTTAGGCTTATAATCGTATCTCTGATACACTTACTTATATATAAGGTTGTTTTAACTCTCAAAAGGAGATTAATAAAATGGCTGATAAAATTAAGAAAACTGAAGAAGAGTGGCGTGAGACGCTAACTGAAGAGCAGCACTATGTTACAAGACAAAAAGGGACGGAAAGACCTTTTACGGGGAAATACCATAATCATAAAGAAGAAGGTGTATACAAGTGTATAGGCTGTGGGGAGGAGCTTTTCAAATCCCATACAAAATTTGATTCAGGTACGGGCTGGCCAAGCTTCTGGGAACCTGTAAATCATGAAAATGTTACCACCGAAGCCGACACAAGTCTCGGAATGGCGAGAACCGAGGTTCTTTGCAGTAAGTGCGATGCGCATTTGGGCCATGTTTTTCCTGACGGGCCTAATCCCTCGGGGCTTCGTTACTGCATAAATTCCTGCGCGCTTGATTTCGATAAAAAAGAAAATGAGGAATAAATTTCCTCATTTATCCGGATAACTCCACAAGCATAAAAAATGTAAGCGGTTTTTTTGTATTCTTTCATCTGAAGTTTAGAGACTCTGTGCTTGCCTACGGGATTGTATAGGGATGAATATCGCAAATGATCGATAATCCTTGTAGATCTTAGTTGCCAAGTTCATCCGGGTTGTTTTTTTGGTGGGAAGCGATTCTAAAAGATTTATTTAGCAAAAACTTTGATTTGTCATCTATTGCTGAAAATGTATTTAAACATACATTTAATAAATCTTCACATCTAGTAACATCCAAAATTGGTGGAATCAAGATTTTATAAACTATCTAATACGATTTTAACATGAAGATTATTAGTTGCATTATCTACTTGTTATTATTTCTCGATTATGATATTTTCGAAGTGTGGCGGTTGATGAGGAATTTATACTTTATCAATCTACAATAAAAGAGAAAGTGCTATTTAGGGGGAGGAAAATATGATGCGATATATCCTAACAGCTTTATTTGTAATGCTTTTATTGTTACCAGCTGGAGCTCAAGAGGTTATTAAGGAATTCAACGGAACAAAAACAATGACAACAGAGCCTTTTACCGTCCCGGATAACTGGGAAATCCAGTGGGAGACAAAGGGGCAGTATCTGCAGATTCTTGTAAATACCGCCGATTCAGTACCTCTGGACTACGCAGCACAACAAATGGGCCCGGGGAAAGGTTCATCCAAACAGGAAAAAGGCGGGAGCTACATTCTGGATATGAACGCTCGGGGTGAGTGGAAAGTTAAGATCGTTAAGGGGAAATAAAAGGCTTTGATGGATTGGCTGCGTGCAGATTTGAACCGCCGACAATGTATACGCCAGCGCTTCGTATATATGCATGTTTCATTTAAAGTGTCTACATTGTAAAATAGCTCAGAGAGGCTAAATCAACTTAATAATACGCCATGCCATCAATAAACAAAACCCGGGCTAAAATACTGGTTTCATCTCTCGTGGTTACCTTTGTAGTCATTCGAGCGTGGCTTTTCTTTTACCCCAACGCTGATTTCAATGTGGCTGGTTATAATATTCACCACCTATATACGGGGCTTCTACTGGTCACCATTGGAGGCATCCCCCTAATTTTGTTTTCCAATCAGGGAAGAATGTTAGACCTGGCAACGGCTATTTTTGGCATCGGTTTAAGCTTGGCACTTGATGAGTGGGTATATCTTATTGCAACGGACGGCAGCAACATGTCATACCTCTTGCCCGTTTCACTTTGGGGAGGCGTGATTTTGGTGGGATTAACATGTTTTTATATCGGAGCGTTATATTTTTGGTCC
This sequence comes from Deltaproteobacteria bacterium, assembly GCA_029262255.1. Classification (GTDB taxonomy): domain Bacteria; phylum Desulfobacterota_D; class UBA1144; order Nemesobacterales; family UBA2774; genus CR02bin9. The sequence continues at coordinate 17,433 of JAJCZT010000181.1, read as the reverse complement.
CGCAAAAAGGACAAGCCATAGCCATTTAATCAACTCGCCGAATTGTGACTTTTTCATCTGAATCTCCCGGTTTTGCCATTATACCGAAAAGTTCTACTCACGCCTGTACATGTCTTTGGGATGTGTTGTATAATTGAAAGAACGCCTTTATAAAAACTGCGCAGGAGAAAACTGGATGAAGGATAGAGAATTGAGACGGATGACAACAAATACCGCATTACTAATCATGATGGTTTTAAGTTTATGCATTGCCGTCGGCTGCGATGGTAACGATTCAAGCGATGACACCACGAGCGGGAGTATCGCTCAGACAGGTGGGATGCTTGCGGATATACCAGAGACCTTTTCATACGTAGACGCAGGCACTGCGCGGCAGACGCTGGATTTCTATAGAATTGAGGGGCTCACCTCCCAGAGCGCGTTACGGGTATCTACGGAAGGGGATCCTTCCCCCAGACCCGCGCTGGTATGGTTTCACGGCGGCGGATGGGTCCTCGGGAATAAAAACAACATAGCGCCGATCGCTTTTGATATAGCGGAGGAGGCGGGCTTTCACCTTGTGTCGGTCGGATACAGGCTTGCGGGTGTGGACGCCGAGCCGTGGCCGGGGATAATTCATGAAGTTAAATCGGCTGTAAGATGGCTTAAATTAAATGCCGAGGGGCTGGGGATAGACCCCAATCTGATAATTGTTGGCGGGGAGTCGGCAGGGGCGCACCTTGCGGCGATGATTGCCTCATCAAGCGGGGTGGCCGGGCTTGAAGGCTCGGTTAATCCCGGAGTCTCAAGCGATGTGGCGGGAGCTGTATTGTTTTACGGCCCGTACGAGTTAAACACAATAGTCTCGCAAGGACTCGAAGTGCTCGCCACAGAGGACTGCGGGGTAGAGCTTAATCCTGTTCCGGTATGGTTCTTACTCGACTGCCCGATACCGGATGATCTTTTTGATCCGTTTAGCGGATGCGACCAGGAAGAGCTCACAGAAGCAAGCCCTACGACACATGTGGATTTTACTGACCCCCCGATGTTTCTTGCAAGCGGGACTTCCGATTGCACCGTGCCCTGGCAGCAAACCCTCGACATGGAAAACGCCTTAAACACAGCGGGCGTGTTGCATAAAGTATCGATTACCCAGGGAGGGGAGCACGACACCGGGACCCTCGACGTGGGTGCTAAAGGCGTGACCTCATTTCTAGCCACAAATGTGATGAACTCAATACCGGTTGGTAATGGCGTTATTATCGATGATGTTGCACAGGATCTCACTTGCGATAGTGCCGGCACCTCATGCACCTCAGCATTACTTGCAACGCTCGCTTCGAACTATGATAAAAGCGGACAGAATTTCTACATCTTGGCGGATTTCGCAAGCATTAATAATCTACCTTCCGGCAGCCTGAGTCCTGCACAGACAGCATGTGACGGTGAGCCGGCCACTAATTACGTGTTGAATTATCTGTCTCTGCCCCTTATTAAAGAGTCCGTTCTGAGCGCTCCCGAGCTTGGCACTTGTTTGCCGGGGGCAACGGTTACAAGCATTTATAAAACCCAATCTGCAAATGGTCAGAACAGGATTGTATTACCGATGATAAACGGAGACGCCGGAGAAATTAACTCGGCAAGCACGGCAACGTTGATGAAACTTGCCGACGATATCGCGGACACCATCAACAATGACCCGAACGCAGACGGCGTTGCGTTTGATCTGGAAAGCCCGACCCTGTCGGCGAATGCAACAACCGTATTTATCGGGGAGCTTGCCAAGCAACTATCGGCCAAGGGTAAATATATTGCAATTTTTGATCCGCAGCTCCAGCAGCTTACTCCAATCAGTGCCCAGTACAATAATATTATAGCATTGGCTGCCCTATACGATTATGGATTGAATCCCGCAGCTCCATATGAGCCGTTGTCCGTCAGTGCCTATCAAGATCACACCTCACAACATGCGGTACAAGCCTATTTCGGCGGTTTTGGGAAAGACATTCCTGTTTTATTCGTCACGCCCGCCGCGGCTACAACTACGCTGTGGGAGCATTTAAATGTCTATAATACGAATTTCCCGAAAGGGATTGACCCTATGCTCAGTGAAACACCGGTGAGCTGCGACATGAGCAGCCTGCCCGCATCTATACTGAACAAGTTTCTTACTGCTCCGCCGAACGGGAAAAACCCACTTGATTATTATTTATCCCAATGCCAGCGTTATAACAACCCGAACAGTGCAACGCAGCTCGAGTATTTTAATGCAAGTCTCACAGCCATTACCAGCGGGTACAATGCAAGCCAAAACCCGGACCGTATTTTGATCGGTACAGTGCTTTATAATCAAAAACCTGATGGTTTTTATGGTTTGACGTGCGCCAAAAATACATACTCTCTTTTTGATACCCCATCGTTGTACAAAAAATGTTTAGGTTTTTATCCCGAGAGTATCTCTGATTCCATTTGGGACAGTTTAAAACAATGGACCATACCGGGCAGCTAGAGGCTCATTTTGATAAATTAAGGATGTTTTTCTTTTAAGTTTGATAGCTTTTCGAGCTCTTGTGTAATCACACAAATCTTTTACAGCTTCATTATGTAAAGCTCCACTTTCTGCTTTATTACCCGAAGAGCAAATTGTAATCTGACTTAAATTTTGAGCCAATATGGAAAATGCTGTAAGTTTCTTAAAAAACTGGTGGCGACGGGTGGATTTGAACCACCGACACAGGCCTTATGAGAGCCCCGCTCTACCCCTGAGCTACGCCGCCCCGAGAATGATTATTGGGTACCTATTATCTGAAGGGCTTAATGTGTATCCCTTCCGGCTTTAAATTCAAAACCGAAAATATATCACGGTTCATTGAACTTTCAAGGTGCTTGTTATATCTATTGGCAAGCTGATCTTAGTAGAACTATCCTTGATCGGCAAGTCAGCAGCAAGATTTTACGGCACAAAATTGAAAACTGTATCCGTTTTAAGTAAGCAAATATTTTTATTTAAATTCAGATAGTTGCGACAATTTTTCTTGCAACAGAAAATTTCGCTTGACATTTTAAGTAAAATACTTTATTTTTATTGCAGAACTTAAACGGAGTACTTAAACAAATCATCCTCCATCCTCCTTTAAAAGAGGAAATGCCCTAGACACCATCTGAGCATTTCCTCTTTTGGTTTTTAAAGTGCCATTAATGATCCTAATATGGTGTGCAAATTCATGTATAAAACTGTATTTGTTCTCCTTTATGCCTGCATTCTTCTTTGTTCTACTGATTATGTCTTTTTTCCAAGGTAATATATTATTTGTTTGGAAGATTTTTAATTTGTAGAGGAAGCAATGAAAAGGCGAAATGTATTTAAGATTCTTATTAGTATCTTATTTCTTATTCTTATAGGGTGGGGAATAATTGTATATCAGATCATAGATATAAAGAGTAAAGCTGATTTTTACGGCAGCGTATATGAAAGGGAAGCGCTGAGCTTTACACTCACCGACCAAAATGGATCCAAGGTGAGCCTCTCAGATTTTAAAGACAAAGTTGTCCTTCTCTTTTTCGGATACACACACTGTCCGGATGTATGTCCGATGACCTTATCAATAATGAACAATGTAGTTGAGGAGCTTGGGGATCAGGCGGATCAAGTTCAGGTTCTTTTTATTACTATAGATCCCCAGAGGGATACCGTTGCGAAGCTAAAGAGTTACATTCCATATTATAATGAAAGCTTCATTGGTCTTACAGGCACTCCAGAGGAGATAGATAAGGTAGCGGATGATTACAATATTTTTTATAGCAAGGAAGAGGTGGAGTCTGTCTCAGGATACTTAATGGGGCATAATTCAAGTGTATTGCTCATAACCCCTGATGGAGAGATCTTTTTAAGGTACACGCAGAATAGAATGGATCCTGTTTCTATAGCGGGGGATATCAAAAGGATTTTGTAGTCCTAACTCGGCAAATACGAACATACAATAAGGAGCGCTTCAGATGGGAAAAACTATAATAGCTTTAATTCTATTTTTTGTTTTAGCTCAATTCTCTTTTGCCCAGGACAATATTGTTATAAGTGACGCCTGGGTCAGGGAGGTTCCTCCCGGGACTTCTATGAGTGCGGGTTATATGACAATTGAAAACAAAGCTAAGAATGATGATAAATTGATCGGCATATCCTCTGATGTTGCTGAGAGTGCGGAGCTTCATATAAGTAAGGTTGACGAAAACGGTGTTGCAACAATGGAAATGATTAAAATACTGGATTTGCCCTCTGGAGAGGCTATTGAGCTTAAGCCCGGAGGCATGCATATAATGTTAATAGGTCTTAAGGAATCACTGGTAGGTAAGGACAGCGTGAGGCTCAATCTTAATTTTGAAAAATCCGGTGAGGTTAAAGTTGAAGCTCCGGTTAAAAGCTCCAGGAGTCCTACAGGCGGGCACAACCACTAAAATTAGGTTTAATTACTTATCCCTTAATTTTGAAAGTATCAGAGGAAAGCTCTTTCTTGATACCCTCAGAAGTTTCAATACTTATATTCTCTGTAATTTCATTCATAGTACATCTTCCGTTATAAATACCCCCATCCTCTACTATGAGTGATTCTATGAAGATGTCGCCTAATACAATTCCATTTCTTTTGATTTCCAGGCTGCTGGATTCTATGATCCCCTCGACCTTGCCGTAGACAATCGTTTCAACAGCCTTTACTTCTCCTAGTATAACTCCGTTCTCCCCTACAACTATACTATTCTCGCCTGTTATTCTTCCGTTTAATTTTCCGTCTATTCTTGTAGAAGAGGAGGAGGACATATTACCTTCAAATTCACACCCGTCTCCAATCAGAGTAGTGATATGATTGGGATTTGATTTCGGTAATTTTTTGCTGTCCTTTTTCTTTCCAAATATGCCCAAGGTTATTTTAGTGATAAAAAGGTTTTTGGATTTACTCTTTTCCCATCTTTAATTATTTCGTAATGAAGGTGTGTTCCTGTGGATCTTCCTGTTGAACCCGCTTTCCCGATAACATCCCCAACTTTTACTTCCTGACCTTCTTTAACCTCAAATTTTGATAGATGTCCGAAAAGTGTCTCATAATTATCTTTATGCTTAATAATTACTGTTTTACCGTAACTACTCTGCCAGGATGCTTCTGTGATTACACCGTCAGCCGTTGCAACAATAGGTTGACCATAATTGGCATCTATATCGATTCCTGAATGAAAACCTGCTTTAGATTTGAATGGGTCTTTTCTGTAGCCGAAGTTGGAGTTTATTTTACCTTTAAGCGGAGTGCCTACGGGAATATTCTTCATAGTGTCAAAGAGGTTATCTACATCCTTTTTTATATAATCAGCATAGGAAAGACTTAACTTTTCAGCGGGAATAAATTCTCCACCAATGGCTAATTCTTTTTTGATACCCTTTTTGTCGAGCACATCCTGTATTTCGAGCAATTTTTGTTCTATGCCCTGTAGTTTATTTTTAAGCTTTGCTTTGATGATTATATTTTCATCGATATCCTGGCTAAGTAAGTCAATAGTGCTTATAAGCTTACTAATGGATTGGGATTTTGTTGCTGAATCTTTGTAAAATACATAACTTGTGCCAAATGAAAATAGAGATAGAAAAGCGAAAAGCATTATGCTGCAAAAAGCTATTCTAATATGAGATTTTTTGATACTAAAAGATTTAGCCCCTTTATGCCCTGCTGTAACCAGCATTATTGTATAACGATCCGTTTCCATTAATTTCTCCATAACCAGCCAAGCAGGTTGAGTTTGGTGTGATTTTTTTTGTGAATAAAGTTGTCTTCCGACAATCCAATCATACATAATTCTAAATGAAATGCAACTAGTTTTTGGACATCGGCCTAGAGGTAATAACTCAATAGATTGTCGGTCTAAAGAGTGCATTTTGGAATTTAAATCCAGCTTTTTTGCTTGCTGCTAAAGCTTAAATAAAATACATAGTCTTGCGGTGAAAGATGATAATAGATAATATGATAGTATTCATTCTAGAGTGAAGTCTTTTATATAGGACGGGGCCCGGTTAATAATTTCTCTTTCAAAAAGAGTATTGGGCAAGTTAATTTTCTCTAAATCAATTTGTGAGGAATATTTGCGGTAGTTTGAAAATGGGAAAAGTTATATGTGTTGCTAATCAGAAGGGCGGGGTTGGAAAAACGACTACGGTTATCAATCTTGCCGCTTCATTGGCGGTAAATCAAATGAAGACTTTGTTTATAGATTTTGACCCCCAGGGAAATGCAACAAGTGGAGTTGGGGTGAACAAAGAAGAGATTAAAGAAACTATATATAATGCTATCATCGGAGAATTTAGTATAAGTGATATTTCAATCCAGCTAGAAACCGAATCTCTAGGGGGTTATTTAACTATTGTTCCGGCTAACTCAGAATTGACAGGGGCTGAGGTTGAGCTTATACATCTTGAAAGAAGAGAATGGAGGCTCAAGGAAGCGATTGATGCTGTCCGTGATCAATATGATTACATTTTTATAGACTGTCCCCCTTCGCTGAGTCTTCTCACTGTAAACGCGCTTACGGCCTCGGATTCGGTCCTTGTTCCCGTGCAATGTGAATATTATGCCATGGAGGGGCTCGGGCAGTTAAAGCGTACGATCTCTCTTATTAAGCAGAGGCTGAACCCTGAGTTAAGCGTTGAAGGATATTTGCTCACGATGTTTGACTCCAGAAACAATATTTGTCGCATGGTTGCAAATGAGCTGAAAAACTATTTTAATAGCGAAGTGTTTGAAACAATAATATACAGAAACGTAAGGCTGGCCGAATCTCCAAGCCACGGCATACCTGTCTTACTATATGATGCTAAATCGGTTGGAGCAAGGAGCTATATTGCTCTTGCCCAGGAAATAATAGCCCGAAACGGAGGTCATACAGTTGAAGAAGTCTAATTTGGGTAGAGGGCTAGATGCCCTAATCCCTAAAGAAGATAAACCAGGTGGCTATACCCTCGCATCCATAAATGAAATCAAACCGAATATTTTTCAGCCCAGAAAAGAGTTTGATGAGGAAACAATTTCCGAGCTAGCGTCTTCAATTAAAGAAAAGGGCATATTGCAGCCGCTTGTAGTTAGAACGATAAGCGGCGGGTATGAAATAATAGCGGGAGAAAGAAGATGGAGAGCCGCTCAACGCGCCGGAATTACGAGAGTTCCCGTAATAATAAAAGAAGCCTCAGATAGAGAGGTTTTAGAACTCGCTCTTATTGAAAACCTCCAGCGTGAAGACTTAAACCCGATAGAAGAAGCAGTGGCCTATCAGCAACTAATAGATGAATTCGAATTAACGCATGAAGACTTATCCCAACAAATCGGTAAGGATAGATCAACCATAACAAATCAGCTTAGACTGTTAAAACTGTCCGAGGAAGCAAAGAAAGCTCTTATTGCGGGAGAAATAACAGCCGGCCACGCTCGTGCGATATTGAGCCTTGAATCACCCGCTGAGGCCAGAGAAGCCTTAAGGGCGATTCAGAAACAAAAACTCTCGGTAAGAAAAACAGAGCATCTAATTCAGAATATCTCTAAACGCGAGAAAAAAAATCCGAAACCACAAAGTGATAATATATATATAAAGCAGATTGCAGATGACTTAAAGCGCTCGCTCAATACGCAGGTTCGAATTGTGGATAAGCAGGGTAAGGGTAAAATAGAAATAGATTATTATTCCAATGATGAACTTGAGAGACTGACGTACATTCTAAAAGGGAATTGATAATCGGGGAATTAGAACCTAATGAGAGAATTCAAAGTTAAAGTGGAAGTAAAATTAAAGCCTGTTGTTCTTGATCCTCAAGGGAAAACAGTACTGACTGCGCTTCATAATCTTGGTTATGATAAAGTGGAAGATGCCAGGGTCGGGAAACTGATTGAACTTAAAATAACGGACAGCGACGCAAGTAATGTAAAAGAGCGTGTTGACGATATGTGCAAGAAGTTACTTTCAAATCCAGTGATTGAAGATTTTGTTGTAAAAATTGAAGAGTGATATGTATAAGTTTGGTATAGTCGTATTTCCGGGATCCAACTGCGATCATGATTGCTATCATGCAATAAAGCATGTGCTTGCTCAGGACTGTGAGTTCTTGTGGCACCATGAGACTGACTTGGAGCGTTTTGACTGTATTGTGCTCCCGGGTGGATTCTCTTACGGGGATTATCTCCGGACAGGCTCCATTGCAAGCCTCTCCCCAATTATGAAATCGGTCGAAAAATTTGCCCAAGCGGGCAATCCCGTAATAGGTATCTGTAACGGGTTTCAGGTTCTTGTGGAATCGGGACTTTTGCCCGGTGCCCTTATAAAAAACTCCTCCCTTAAATTTGTTTGCAAGTGGGTGCACGTGAGGGTTGAAAATAATAAAAATCTCTTTACGGCTAATATGAAAGTAGGCGATGTCTTGGAAATCCCCGTAGCTCATGGAGAGGGAAATTACTTCTGTAATCCACAAGAGCTAAAGGGGCTTGGGGAGAATTCTCAAATAGTTTTTAGGTACTGTGACGACAAGGGGGGTATAACTCCTGAATCAAATCCCAATGGTTCTATAGAGAATATAGCGGGTATAACTAATAAAGCGGGCAATGTTCTTGGCATGATGCCCCATCCTGAAAGATGCGCGGAGGAAATGTTAAACGGAACTCAGGGGAAATTAATTTTTGAATCAATCATCTCCTGGCTTAATCTAAACAAGAAAGTGGCGGGCAGGGCCTAAATTTCCATAAACCGGAAGCAAATTAAAAATGGGGAAAATATTAATTCTGACATTGATAATTTTTATTGCATTTTGGGTAGGCAGATTATCAGTCAGCACTAAGAAAGATAAAGTCTCTAAAAACACTCCTCAAGATGACTCTTCAATTATTGATATTGAAATAGAGGACTGATTTTAGATTGCATAGAATGTGATTGTGTACATTCTATATAATCCTAAATCCCTGCTCAAACACAAATATTTGTTGCTCTTGTACCTATATGGTACTCTTAAAACACTAAAAAGTTATGAGATATAAATGGGAGAAATCCCAGGGAAAGTATAATGGTAGATTATAAAGTCGATAGAGAGATCGATATTACAAAAGAAATTTGTCCTATGACTTTTGTGAAAACCAAACTAAAACTTGAAACTATGTCCGCGGGGGAAGTTCTCGAGGTAACTCTACGTGAAGGGGAGCCGTTACTTAACGTTCCAAGGAGTGTAGAGCAGGACGGGCATAAAATTTTAGATCTTCGCCAGGAAGGTGAAGTCTACAAACTAATAATTGAGCGTAGTTAATGAATGTATCTTTAGCCAGAGTTAAATCACCAGACAACAGTTTGAAAAGGGCTGAATCCGTAATTGACTTAGTCGGGAACACGCCTCTAATTAAACTTACTCACCTCACAAAGGGGATAAGCCCTGAGGTTGGAGTTTATGCTAAGGCGGAGTGGTTTAATCCCGGGGGTTCTGTAAAAGACCGCGCTGCTTTATGGATGATTCTCGATGGCATTAATTCGGGACAACTCACACATGATAAGATTCTTATGGATTCCTCCTCAGGCAACACTGCTATAGCATACGCCATGTTTGGCGCAGCGCTGGGTTACAAAGTTGAGCTTGTAACGCCAATGAATATGAATATTGAAAGAAAAAAAACGCTGACCGCTTTTGGCTCCAAAATAATATATTCTGACCCGCTTGAGGGATCGGACGGCGCCATAAGGCTTGCCAGAAAGTTAAAAGCGGAAAACCCCGATAAATACTTCATGCCTGATCAATATAATAATCCTGCGAACCCAGAGTCTCATTATGAGACCACGGCTCTTGAAATTTGGAATCAGACAGAGGGCAGCGTTACACATTTTCTTGCCGGGCTCGGCACAAGCGGGACATTTATGGGTACAAGCCGAAGACTTAAAGAGTTAAATCCCAATATCAAAACAATTTCTATAGAACCTGCGGAATCACTGCATGGGCTTGAGGGAATGAAGCACATGCCCACATCGATTGTTCCCGGAATTTATGATTCCAACAAGGCTGATGAGTTAGTTAGGGTCTCCACTGAAGATGCCTATGATACGATGAAAGACCTGTTGAAAAAAGAGGGTATATTTGTCGGGCATTCCGGGGGCGCTGCGGCTTATGCTGCCATTGAGTGCGCGAAGACACTTGAACAAGGAGTCGTTGTTACAGTGTTCCCTGACGGGGGATATAGATATTTAAGCGGAGGTATATGGTGGTAAAGGTACTAAAATCTGCATTTGAGGGAATGATAGAACTTGCCGAAGCAGGTTTTCCGCATGAGGTTTGTGGAGTAATGATAGGATCAAACGGCGAGATTACACACTTTAAAGAGTGCGGGAATCTAAATACACAGAGGGCGCACGACCGTTATGAATTGGACCCGGTCGCTTTTAAGGAAGCCGATGAGTGGGCAAGAGAAAATAATATGGAAATATTAGGAATTTATCACTCCCACCCGGATCATCCTTCTAAAGCCTCGGAGACTGATAGGCAGAGGGCATGGCCTGATTGGGTTTATATTATTTTCTCTATAAATAGCGGGAAGTACAATGACGCGAGAGCCTGGATGCTTGAGGACTTTGATTCTAATTTTATAGAAGAGCAAATTGAAGTGACACAAGGTTGAATATTGCAATTAACTGAAGATCAAATTTATCGTTACAGCAGACACATCCTGCTTCCCGAGGTTGGGGGAGTCGGTCAAAAAAGACTTTTAGATTCAAAAGTCTTTTGTGTCGGAGTAGGCGGGCTGGGCTCGCCCATTGCGCTTTACCTGGCAGCGGCCGGTGTTGGAACCATAGGTATTGCCGACTCGGACCAGGTGGATATTTCCAACCTTCAAAGACAAGTGCTTCATTACACCGAGGACATCGGGAAGCCTAAAACACATTCAGCTCAAGAGAAGCTTGAAAAGCTAAATCCTGATGTAGAAGTAATAGCATATGACAGCTTAATTACTAAGGACAATATACGGGATATAGTTAGGAACTACGATATAATAGTTGACGGCTCTGATAATTTCCCCACACGTTATCTCGTGAACGACGCCTGCTACTTCGAGAAAAAAACACTGATATCGGGAGCCATATTTCAGTTTGAAGGGCAGATATCAGTATTTAAACCTCATAAGGGCAGTGCGTGTTACCGTTGCCTATATCCTGAAATACCGCCTGAGGGGATGATGCCCAGCTGCCAGGAAGTTGGGATATTGGGCGCTGTAGCCGGCACGGTAGGAACTCTGCAGGCGGTCGAGACGCTTAAAGAAATTTTAGAAATCGGAGATTCGCTGGAAGGTCGTCTCTTAATATTTAATGCGCTTAAAATGACTTTTGACTCTGTTAAAGTAAATAAACACCCGCAATGCAGCCTATGTGGTGAGAACCCCTCAATTAAAGAAGTAATCGAATATAAACAGCCGGAATGCGATTTTGAGGACTCAACCCCTTCTTAAAAAATCTCGTGTATTCAATCAAAAATGTTTATGCAATTAGCGAATTTTAAGTCAACTTGACAACACCTTGCCCCTCCCACATACTAACTACTCGAAACACCTTTTCACTCAATCGACACTACTGAATTCGGGGAATACATAGATGGATTTAAGCGAAGTTTTTAAAAGTACGCTTCTGATTGGGCCGGAAATTTCACTCATCGTTGCCGGTTTGATAATAATAGTACTTGATCCAATCTTAAAAGGCTCGGCAAAAAAGAACCTTTTTGGGCTGGCTCTTTTAGGATTAGCGGTTGGTTTTATTCTAAATCTAAAGAGGTTTGGTGTCGCTGAAGCCGCTTTTTCAGGGGCTCTTTCTTTAGATCAGTTCGCCGCTTATTTTAATATTATTTTTCTTTTAGGCGCATTCCTGGCTGTCATTATTTCAAGGGACTATCTATCAAATACCAATAAATACTCAAATGAGTTCTTTGCCCTTATACTTTTTTCAACTTCGGGCATGATGATTCTAAGCTCTGGAAAAGAGTTCATGTCTCTTTTTCTAGGCTTTGAAATAATGTCCATCTCCGTGTATATACTCTCAGCATTTAACCGGAAATCGGCCCGCTCAACAGAAGCGGGAATAAAATATCTCATACTTGGGGGCTTCTCATCAGCGATACTGCTTTATGGTATTGCGCTTCTTTACGGAGCGTCGGGATCGGTATATCTGGATGAGATATTGCGAACTTTTGACCTCGCGAATCCACTCTTTCTAGCTGGAAGCGCACTGGTGATTGTCGGTTTGATATTTAAGATCGGAGCATTTCCGCTACATCAGTGGGTGCCGGATGTCTATGAAGGGGCGCCGATGCCAGTGACTGCTTTTATGTCTGTAGGAGTGAAAGCCGCTGCTTTCGCAATTTTACTTAGGGTTGTTTTCGAGGGTTTTCCGGAAATCCAGTTAAGCCTTATGCCGGTATTGTGGATTGTTGCAGTATTTACGATGATAGTTGGAAATATAGCGGCTATAGCTCAAAAGAGTATAAAGCGCATGCTCGCGTACTCCAGCATTGCGCACGCGGGATATGCTCTTGTAGGTGTGGTGGCTGCCTATGGTGGAGATAGATTAGCTGTAAGTAGTGTGATTTATTATCTTTTTGCTTATATGTTTATGAATTTAGGGGCATTTGGGGTTTTGGCTTACCTATCAAAAGATGGGAAAGAATGTGAAACATTTGATGATATTGCAGGTCTTTGGAGAAAAAGACCCTATCTCGCAATTGCCTTAGGGGTATTTATGTTCTCTCTTGCGGGCATACCCCCTACACTTGGATTCTTTGCCAAGTATAGAGTTTTTCTCTCCGCGGTTCAGGCTGATTTTTACTGGCTCGCAGTAATCGGGATTCTAAGCAGTGTCGTTTCAGCTTACTATTACTTAAGAGTGCTTGTATACGCGTTTATGAAGGAAGAAACAACAACTTTTCCCCCATTTAAATTTTCCTCTTCGGTTGTACTCATTTTTCTTTGTATAGGGACGCTTGTGCTAGGTGTCTTTCCTTTTGATTCCTGGAGACTTGCGCTTGAGGCGGCCGGTTCAGTCTTGCTTGCTTTTAGGGGCGGGTAAAATAATTCACAAACACAGTGACTGCGAATTTCATCGTTAATTCAGACTCAGTAGTTAAAATTTTTCAATTATCCAAATCACTTAGAACTGATACGAACTCACGGGGTAAACCTAACGATTTTGAATGCTTAACCTAAATATTGTATAATTAACTTTAACAATCCATGGCAAGAAAAAGAAGTAGTTCCAAGCAAAATTCCTCAGATAACCTTATTAGAGAATTGATATCCGCTCTTTTATTCTCTCTTGGGCTTTTCTCCGCGCTTAGCCTTATTTTTTACAGCTCAAGCTCTGATCTTGATGTAAAGGGCGCTATGGGCACTATAGGTGTTTTTATTTCCGATATGCTTGGAAAAGCATTCGGCGTATGCGCATTCGTAGTTCCAATAGTCATGTTTTACTCATCCGTAGTTGTTTTTCTCAATAGATCCGGAACCGGTCTGTATAGAAAGGCTCTTGCTTCCTTTATTTTTCTCCTGGCTATAATGGCACTTCTTGGTCTCGGCTTTGCCGGAACGGACTTTTTGGGTTACAACCCCTCCGGTGGGTGGATAGGAAATATCGTAGCTGAGACACTAAGAGACGACATAGCCGGAACAGTAGGTTCATATTTAATTGTAACCATATTGCTTCTTCTGAGTTTAATAATTATATCCAGTCTTACTTTGACGGAGTTAATTGGAGTTACTGCTAAAATGTCCAGAACCATTGTCGAGAATATATACGCCGGATCAAAGTTTTTGGCTTTAAAGGGAAAAGATGCGGCGATTCATTTAAAAGAATCCTATTCTAAAGCGGAAATAGAGGCTGAGCAAGATCCTTTAATATCACAAGGGCGCGGGTCTATAACCCTAAACGGCAAGCAGAGTCCGGTAGATGACATACTCAATGAGGACATAATAGTTCTAGAAGATGAGATTGTCATCGAAGGAAGCCCGGAAACTGTAGACTTTGATGTTGACCACCCTCAAATAGTAGTAGAGCATCCCAAGCTCAAGGGGTTGGAGGAATTTTTCCCGAAAAAAGACTCTGCACATGATGACTATAATATACCTTCTACCGATTTGCTGGATCCTAAAATGGATTCGGGTATAGAAGTAGACCGCAATGCTGTTTATGAGAAGGCGAAATTAATAGAAGACAAATTAAAAGATTTTGGTGTGTCGGGAAAGGTTACCGAGATAAGGCCCGGACCTGTAATTACGATGTTTGAGTATAAACCCGCGCCCGGGATAAAAATTAATAAGATAGCATCACTTGAAAACGATCTGGCCATGGGTCTTAGCGCGCTCAGCATCAGAATAGTGGCGCCTATTCCCGGAAAGGATGTTATAGGCATAGAAGTGCCGAACGCAAAGAGGGAGTTGGTTGTGCTTAGAGAGCTGCTAGAGGATCCTGAGTTCTCAAAGAGTGAATCTATTTTAACGCTCGCATTGGGCAAGGACATTGCGGGGCTTCCTTTTTATATGGACCTTAGAAGGGCGCCTCATCTTATGATTGCCGGAACCACGGGGTCGGGGAAAAGCGTTCTACTAAACGCCGTAATCACAAGCATGCTTTATAAGGCAAGCCCATATGAGCTTAAATTTATTATGATCGATCCCAAAATGCTTGAGCTCTCTGTGTATGAAGATATCCCTCATCTGCTGCACCCGGTGGTAACAGAGCCCAAGAAGGCCGCCGCCGCTCTAAGGTGGGCAGTGCAGGAAATGGATAATAGGTACAGGATCCTCTCCGATGAAGGGGTCCGCGATATTGAGACTCATAATAGAAATGTTAAAAGATTAAATAGAGAGGATAAATGGGAAAAGATCCTTCCCTATATTGTAATCGTACTCGATGAGCTTGCGGATTTGATGATGGTTGCTCCGAACGAAATAAAGGAGTCTATTACCAGGCTTTCTCAAAAGGCGCGTGCCGCCGGTATTCACTTGATAGTTGCCACTCAGCGCCCCTCAGCGGATATTGTTGCCGGGCTTATCAAGGCTAACTTTCCTGCAAGGATTTCTTTCCTCGTCTTCTCCAAAATCGATTCAAGGATAATCTTGGATTCCGGTGGGGCGGAGAGGCTGCTTGGAAAAGGAGACATGCTCTTTTTAGAACCTGGGACCTCTAAACTCTTGAGGCTTCAAGGCGCGCTTATATCAGATGAGGAAAGAGAGGGAATTACCGAGTTTGTAAAATCCCAGGGGTCGCCTCACTACAACGAGGAAATTACCTATGTTGCAGAGACAGAAGGGGGAGATGAGCTTGAAGACGAGAAAGATGAGCTTTACTTCCAAGCCTTAAGGACAATAGCGGAGTCGGGGCAGGCATCGATATCAATGCTGCAGAGAAAGCTCAAAATAGGTTATAACAGGGCAGCACGTATTGTTGAGATTATGGAAAAAGAGGGTGTTGTGGGGCCCCAGGAAGTTGCGGGTAAACCAAGGGAAGTTTTTATAGATCCAAGTCAGGTTGAAGAGAGGCAATAAAATTGAAGAAGGCGATAACTCTATTTCTTGTACTACTTTTGTATTCTATCCAAGGATTTGCTGGTGAGCAGGACAATCTGGGTTCTGTAATAGACGGCGTTCAAAAAAAATATGAACAGATAAACAACTTTCATGCGGTATTTGTACAAGAATCCCAAGTGAAAGCTCTAGATAAGGTGCAGAAAGCTGACGGTGAGGTCTGGTTTAAAAAACCCGGCAAAATGAGATGGAATTATGATACTCCTAACAAAGATCAAATCGTCTCAGACGGTAAGACTCTCTGGTTTTATAATGAAGAAGAGGAGCAGGTTATAGAAACTCCGCTTAACCAGGTTTCCGAGACCCAGTCCACCACAACACTGCTTTCAGGTCTCGGTAATATAAAGGAGCTCTTTAATGCCAGTTTTACTGAGCCCGGAGATATTAATCCCAACGGCAGTTATTTGATAGATCTTATGCCTAAAGGGGACGATGAATACAATAAAGTCACAATATCCGTGGATAAAAAGGACATGATGGTTAATACGCTTTATTTATATGATCCATTTGGTAATCTGACTACGGTAAAGTTAAATGATATAAAGATTGACGGTGCGGTATCCGACTCACTCTTTGACTTTAAAGTGCCCTCTGGCGTAGAAGTGGTAAAACCTCCATCCTTCCAATGATAGTTTGCAACTATCTTTATAGAAAAGGCTGAAATTTTAGATAGGAACTGTAATTTAGGAATTAAATCTGATTAGCGGTCTATCTCGCCAAGTACAATGTCGAGACTTCCGATTGCGGCTATTACATCTGCTACAAGACTTCCCTCGACCATTTGGGAAAGAGCCTGCATGTTAACAAAAGAAGGTCCTCTGACTCGCATTCTATACGGTTTGCCTGAGCCGTCACTTATTAAGTAATAGGATAGCTCTCCTTTGGGATTTTCCACTGCGTGCTGCACCTCTCCAGCGGGGGGTTTAAACCCTTCATATACGATCACGAAATGTCTGATCAACGATTCCATTCTGGTATAAGTAAGCTCTTTTTCAGGGAGAACGATATCGGGGAGATCCGCAATATAAGGTCCGTCAGGGAGGTTGTTTATCGCCTGCTCTATAATCTTTAGGCTTTGATGCATCTCCTCCATTCTGCATAAGTAGCGTGAATAAGCGTCCCCTTCATTGGTAACGGGGACCTCAAAATCATAATTCTCGTATCCTAAATAAGGCGTGGCTTTTCTTACGTCGTATGCTACCCCGCTCCCTCTGAGCGTAGGGCCTGTAAGCCCCAAATCAACAGCGTCCGCAGCGCTTATTACGGCAACCCCTTTTGTCCTTTCTATCCAAATGCGGTTTCTGGTAAGTAGATTCTCAACCTCAGTTAGGGTTGCAGGGAATATTTTAAGAAAGTTTCTCACCATTTCTTCAAAGTTCTCAGGGAGATCAAGCGGCAGCCCGCCTACTCTTGGATAAGAAGTTGTAAGCCTCGCCCCGCAAATAGTTTCAAGAATCTCGTATATCCTCTCCCTTTCTTTAAAGCAGTAGAGGAATGCGCTCATTGCTCCAAGGTCAAGCGCGTTGGTTCCGATTGCGACCAAGTGTGACTCAATTCTTCCAAGCTCAAAAAGTATAACTTCAGTTGTTTTGGCCCTCTGGGGTATTTCGTCCTCAATTCCAAGGAGTTTTTCAACGGCCAGGATGTAGCCGATGTTGTTGCAGATCGAAGCGATATAATCCATCCTGTCTGTATAAGGGAGGCATTGCTGGTATGTGATGTGCTCACATAGTTTCTCTATTCCCCGGTGAAGATATCCAATATGCGGTACAGCTTTTACAACCGTTTCCCCATCTAAGTGAAGAACGATTCTCAAAACCCCATGAGTGGCGGGGTGCTGAGG
>JAJCZT010000180.1 GCA_029262255.1 Deltaproteobacteria bacterium | reverse complement strand
CTGACACTTGGTGAGATGAATCCGGCAGATATGGACGAGATTACATTGCATCATGCTTTAGACCATACGAAGTATAGGATTTTGAAGCGGGAAGAAATTAGTAAAGCAGAGCCGCTTTTAGAGAAGATTCTAGATCAAGGGAAATTGGTATATAAATTTCCTTCGATAGAGTCTATGCGATCAACAAGGGAAAAGGACATGGATTGCCTGGACTTGGGAGTTAAGCGCATTGTGAACCCGCATATTTATCATGTTTCTTTATCACAAGAACTATGGAATCTAAAACAGGGGCTTATTGATTCGGCGCAATAGGTGTTTGATTAGGAAGATTTCTCAGTATTGTCTGAGAGCTTACTAATTAGAGTCTCTATTTTTGCTTCGAGCTCCTCCTGTCTCTTGGCAATCTTTTCAATGGACGTATTCAAATCTTGGAGAGTCCCAGGGGAATTTTGATCTAAAGAGCTGTTTGAGGACGAGGGATCATTTTCTTTAATATGAAGCTGTAGAATATCGGGTCTGGAAAAATGCCCGACAGCATCAATTACAGCCTTTGAGCGTATTATCATGTCCATATCAATGTCCGCATAGAGAATATCTTCTTTCCCGTACACGGGCCCTGCAATGTAATCACCTCTGGGGTTTATAATCCCGCTTCCACCCGGGAAATCCCACACGGTGTGTTTTTTAAGGGGGAAGTTGTCTGGAATCATCTCCTCGGTTGTATAACCCGAAGATACGATTACGAAAAGCTGTCCCTCAAAAGCATACTGCCGGCTTGCGAAATCCATTGTGGGCTTAACAAATCCATGCCCGGCCCAGAGTCCCGCGTGAATTTGCTCTCCCTTTGTGAACATAGCGTATCTGGCAAGCGTCAGGTGATGCTCATAGCAGAAAAATCCGCCGATTCTGCCTAATTCGGTATCTAAAACTTTAAGATCTTCAGCGCCGCCCATGCCCCATATGCATTTTTCGCTGTCAATGGACATTAGTTTTCTATGTTTGCCCAGGATTTCCCCGTTTTTGCCTAAATATAAAATAGTGTTATAAAGTGTTCCGCCGTCTCTCTCGTTTACTCCAATTATCACATAGGCGCCTGATTTCTTTGCTGCTTTAGCTAATTTCTCAGTGTCTTTACCTGGAATTTCGATTGAGTTTTTATAGAGTTCGGTAAACGCATCCAGGACTTGCTTTCTGCCCTCTAAAGATCCGAGGTCTTTAGGCCAGTACGGGTAACAAGGTACAGTTGCCTCAGGAAAGACTATTAAGCTGGCTCCGTTTGAGGCCGCTTCTTTAATCAAGCTTGCCACCTTTTCAATGGTCTCGTCCTTGTTTAAAAAAACAGGAGACATCTGAACGGCAGCGGCCGTAAATTTGCTGTTTCCATTATCCATAAACTGCTACTCCCTAAGCTTGCTCTCGTTAGTTGGCTGTTACCCCACTCTCAAAATTATCCCACGAATGATAAGTCCGTGTCAATGGAGTCGGGGTTTTCTAATGTTGTGAAATGGAGCAATAATTTAGATAAGAGGTCTTATTTCCTTTGAAAAAATTCTCATAGCATTTAAAACCCCTTCGGAAGTACCGCTCAAAAAGTGCAATATCAGATGGTTCACTCCCAATGCTTTGTATTCTTTGATCCCGCTTATAATTTTTTCAATTGGTCCTCTGAGTGTATCGCCCGGGCTAATATCTTTATCCGTAATTTCCAGATTTCTCCTGAGCGATATTTGAAAATTGTCTTTATTATGTTCCTTAAGGAGTTTGTCCGCATATACCAGCTTCTCCTTTAATTCTTTAGGTGTTAATCCCACAGGGTGCCACCCGTCTCCGAGACTAACAGCCCGCTCAATGGCCTTGTCGCTCCCGCCCCCGATCCATATCGGCGTGTTCAGAGTCTTAAAAGACTTGGGCAAGAACTTAATGCCCGAGAACTGAATATATTTACCTCTAAAACTTGGATTATCTTCGGTCCAAAGGACTTTTAGTACCTTAATATATTCGTTTGCCATCTCGCCTCTTTCTCTAAACGGTACTCCAAGCGCCTCAAATTCCTTTTGCAGCCACCCCGCACCCACTCCGAGTATTACCCTTCCTTCCGACAGGACATCCAGGGTGGAGATCATCTTCGCAAGCACCACAGGGTTTCTATAGGGGAGTATTATTACACTTGTTCCAAGACTAATATTCCGCGTATTTGCGGCTACGTAGGTCAGGGTGATGAACGGGTCGTAGAATACATCTCCGAATCCTTCATGTGAGTCCGGGATGACTACATGATCACTTACCCATAGGGATTCAAATCCAAGCTCTTCAGCTGAAGCGGCTATTTTAAGTATCTCATCTTTATCGGCGTATTTGCCGAAATTTGGAAGGGTTATTCCGAAGTTCATTTTATAAACTAATATCTCAAATTAAACTTGGGAGAGATTTTTAATTGTATTCTGCCCTAGCTTCTCTTTGCCAGCAAGATGCTTTCTTCTTCTAAAAAGGTCTTAAAGTTAAGCACCTTTTTTACATACTTAGGAGGATTCTTGGCTAGGGTTTTGCTTTTTGCAAACCTTGAAGGACCATAGTTGTATGCCGCTAAGGCGTTCTCCGTGCTGTCGAATTGATCTTCTAAAAATGACAGGTAGTGAATACCCAGTTTAACATTGAGGAAAGGATCATATAGTGATTTGCTTCCATTATATGAGATTCCCAGGTTCTTTGCTACATACTCTCCGGTTTTAGGCATTACCTGCATTAACCCTATTGCGCCTTTTGATGAAACAGCTTTTGGAGTGAAGTTACTTTCAGTTTGTATGACTGCTAGTATCAGAAATGGGTCCAGATCATAGTTGCCGCATTCATCAATAATCAGTTTCGCAAGCTTGTGTGC
>JAJCZT010000179.1 GCA_029262255.1 Deltaproteobacteria bacterium | reverse complement strand
AATTAGCATAGATACATTCTCAAGTATCGTTTCGACTACAGATGGGATTGAAGTGGTTGTGCCAAATTCCCAGTTCATTGACCAGCAAATGGTGAATTACTCGCTCTCTAATTATAATATAAGAGTCAGGATTCCTTTTGGAGTATCCTATAGCTCCGACCCAAACAAAGTTAAAGAAATACTGCTCAAAGTTGCAAATGAGAATACGCAGATACTACCAAACCCAGCTCCTAATTTGTGGTTTACGGAATACGGGGATAGTGCAATAGTTTTTTATCTCCTTTGCTGGGTCAATATAAGGCATCTCTGGAAAATAAATCCTGTAATAAGTGATATTTACTTCAAAGCCTGGTACGAATTTCACGAAGCAGGGATTGTTATACCGTTCCCTCAGCAGGACGTCTGGTTTAAAAATAATCTTAAGGTTGAGATAGAGAAAGACATAGGAGAAAATGCACAAAAACAACCGGATAAAGAGGAGGATAAATAATGACCTCAAGATTAGTGAAAAAAACTTCGATAAAAAAGGGACTTCGGCCCGGCTCACTCATTTACATCGGCGAGCAGAAAGTTGATAAAGTCAGGATAAGAGTGATTGACTACGATGAGGCAAATCTCAGCGAACATGAATTTGAGAGTATCGAAGAAACTTTTCCCTTCAAAGATAAACCCTCTGTTTCGTGGATAAATATTGACGGACTCCATGATATAGAAGTTCTGAGAAAGCTAGGCGCCCAATTCGGGATTCACAACTTAGTCCTTGAGGACATTTTAAATACAGACCACCGCCCAACAATCGAAGATTACGGAGACTATATTTATACAACTCTTAAAATGCTCTATTACCACGAGGAAAGAAACATCATAATGGAAGAGCAGTTTAGCCTAGTCATTTTTAATCAAACTGTAATATCATTTCAGGAAAGCGTTGGGGATACGTTTGAACCCGTTAGGAACAGAATACGAAAAGGCAAAGGCATGGCAAGAAAGGCAGGTGCTGATTATCTTGCCTACATCCTGATAGATGCTGTTGTCGATAATTATTTCCTAGCGCTTGAGAAACTAGGTGAGTGCATAGAAGGGCTTGAAGACGAGCTTATGAATAACGCTTCTAATGAGACCCTTAGAAACATACACAGTCTTAAGAGAGAGATCGTATTACTTAGAAAATATATCTGGCCTGTTAGAGAGCTTATAAACGAGTTTGATAGAGCTGAGTCGCGGTTAATAGATAAAACCACCTCTCTTTACGTAAGGGATTTATACGGTCACGCCGTCCAGTTAATAGACACTATGGAAGCCTATAGAGATATGGTTTCGGGGATGCTCGATACTTATTTGTCAATCTCGGGCAACAAAATGAATGAAGTGATGAAGACACTGACTATAATGGCCTCGATCTTTATACCCCTTACTTTTATAGCTGGTCTTTACGGAATGAATTTTGATAATATGCCGGAGCTACATAAAAGTTGGGGATACCCGGCAGTATTAATTATTATGATAATTACTGCTCTAGGGTTGATTTATTACTTTAAGAAAAGGAAATGGTTTTAACCAACATACTTTATATCAATCCTATTCTAAAAACTGTTAGTTCTAAATCGAAGATTACCGATACCTATTCTTAAACATTCAATTGACATATTTCTTTTAAAATAGTGGTCTCAAAACCAATACTATTAAGATAATCTGGAGTTCGAAGTGTCTCAACTAACCCGAGCCAATTCTAAATGTAGTACAATCAACCATCAAATCAAAGGGCTTTTTCATAAAATAACGGAGGGTTGCGGCCTTAAATTCCATATTTTCCAATTGCCATTAGCGCCGGCCTTCTTGAATCGGCGGGCATTTGATGCTTCCGTATGAACAAAACACGCAACAGTCGCCGGGTTTGGGTTTTAAGAGCGCCTTACAGTTCGTGCATTCATAGAAAAACCGGCAAGAATCGCTCGGCATTGTCTCTTTTTTCTTGAACCCACATTCAGGGCACTTAATTACTGATTCTAATTGCAATATACGCTCCTAATAAGTCGTTTTAATGGGCATGATCATTGTGATTTTGTTCCTGAGGCATTTTTTCTGAGTCTTCTTTCATTGCCTTATACTTTTCAGGTGATAAATCCGGCAGCTTCTGCATGAAAGCAACCATGCTCCAAAGCTCCTCATCGCTGTGAGTTGGGCCGAAAGCGGGCATGCCCGTCATTTTAATCCCGTTTTGAGTTATCCAGAAGAGCTCGGCCGGAGCCATAAAGGCAACCTCTTCAGACAAGTCCGGGGGCTTTGGATTAAGACCTTCTCCTATCACAGACTGGGGTATGCCTGGTGCGCCGTGACATCCTACACACATTTGATCGTAATTACGCAAGCCTGTCTCAACAAGAGATTCATCATCGAGACTAGGGACGGTTATATCCCTAGAACGAGATCTGATGGATTTTTCTTTGGTCGTTTCAAGTCCCCACTTTACAACACCTGCATCGGGTTTTGTCGCTGCAACATCGAATAGGCCGGAATTGATAAACGCCAACCCGCCCAAAATTATAATGATGACTACAA
>JAJCZT010000178.1 GCA_029262255.1 Deltaproteobacteria bacterium | reverse complement strand
CCTTAGATGCTTTCATCTATGAATAATGTACATCTGTTTCATTTCACACTCAAGTTAAATTTGCCTGAATACCTTTTTAGTATCAAAGATACAGTGTCATAAAAAAACAAGATATTTTGCTATAATATCCGTAATATTTAGCCACATACTCAATTGACACAGAAAGTCCTATAGGGTTCAATAAGTGCTCATGAAAGTTGAAGAAATATTTGATAAAGTTTTAAATGATGAGCGGATAAATTCTGAAGATGCGCTTACCCTTCTAAAAGAAGCGGATACTATCAAGATGGGGTCTCTGGCTGATTCCAGAAGAAGAAAGTTCCATCCCGACGGCACGGTAACATTTGTTGCCGATACAAATCCAAATTACACAAACGTTTGCGACACCGAGTGTCTATTTTGCGCGTTCTGGAGACCAGCCGGAGCGTCAGACGCCTATACGCTTAGCGTGGATAAGGTAATTGAGATTATGCGGACCTCTTACCATAACGGAGCTACCACAGTGCTCCTCCAGGGCGGTCATAACCCAGAGATCGGGTTTGACTACTATCTCGAGCTGGTAAGAAGAACAAGAGAGGAGATACCGGAGCTTCACTTTCACGCTTTCTCGGCGCCCGAGATAAGCGCAATCGCAAAATATACGGGCATTACGACCCAAGACGTGCTGCAGCAGCTATGGGACGCCGGGTTAAGGACAATTCCCGGGGGTGGCGCGGAGGTGCTTTCAAACCGTACCAGAAAAAAGATCAGCCCACTTAAAATTGACGCTGACCAGTGGATGAGAGTAACCAGAGAGGCTCATCTAATAGGATTTAAAACTACAGCTACTATGATGTTCGGGCATTTTGAGGAAGATGAGGATATAGTCGAACACTTGGAGAGAATCCGGGCACTGCAAGATGAGACAAACAACTTCCTGGCGTTTATTCCCTGGACATTTAAACCTAAAAACACTTTTCTCGAAAGAAAACTCCCCACCGAAGTAGGAGGAGACAGATATTTACGAGTGCTCGCATTATCTCGGATTTATCTCGATAATTTCTCCCACATTCAGGGCTCCTGGTTTACTCAGGGGAACAAGGTGGGCACAATCTCAATGTACTATGGAGCAAGCGATCTTGGCGGCACTCTGTTTGATGAAAACGTGCTTACATGTGCGGAGAATAAATACAAATCAAGTCTGGACGAGCTTGTGCATATGATTAGATCAGCAGGTTTTAAACCTGCTCAAAGGAACACCTACTACGAAGTGCTAAAACGTTTTTAGGATTTACGCTTCATCTTATGTCTTGGGTTTTTCGTGCTTAAGAATATTGATTCTCCAAGAGTTGCCCGTGAAATCCAAAAGACATTCCAAATAAGAGTAGTACATCAAGATAAAATCAAAGAATTCATACGCTGAGCTTGTATATATCGTTTGTTTGGTGAAATCCTCAATCTCGATAGAATCTAAAGACAGATACTCTGAAGGCGAGAGCTCAAAGTCAATCCCGCCTTCTGTTATCTGGCCTCTTGTTTTTCCCTGCCCGATAGTGATATAGCCCTGGGAGTCGTATTTGGAAACTGAGAACATAAGCGGCGTAGTCTCACTATCTACGAGTCTGGAGGCAAGGAAATCATCTAGCTCTGATAGGTGTATTTTCTTTTTCTCATAAATAGCGTCGTTCATTATTCATATATAGTATCCGAAAGCCTGTTTTATAAAAAGCTCTTCATTTTTATCACTGGCGCTTTGAGAATGAGCGAGCGTTTGATGAAGGGGATGCCTTATTTATTGTGCTGTAGGATGGTCTTTGGAATGCCTTGACGTTTCCACTTGAGGCGCTTTTGTTTTTGGTTGTGTAATTACTTTTATTTGTCTTCTGATTTGATTTGTTCACAATTTTTTTATTGTGCCTTACTTGAGATTTGTCATAGCTCTTTACTTGAGGGCTATTTTTGTTTACTGCGCTCTGGCGGTTGTGAGAAAATTTGTTGACTTTGGGTTTGAAAACCTTTGGCGTATTTCCAGACTTTATTAGCCTGGATGTTTTTTGCTGTTTTGATTCCTGGTTGAATTTGTTCTTTGCGTTTGAATTCGGTGATGTTTTGTAAGGCTGTCTGTTTATGCTTTGTTGTTGATTGTGATTATATGTTTTCTCTCTTGTAATATTTGAGCCGCCGCGATTGCCAATCTTATTTGGGCCCCCGTATCTATTCGTGACTCCGGTTTTATTCGTAGTCCCAGGATTTGTTAATACACTGCGTTTTCTATTCTGGATATCGTTCTTTTCTTGAAGGTTAGTATTAACGCCTGTCTTGTTATACTGACCGTAATTATGGTAGACGGAACTG
Source organism: Deltaproteobacteria bacterium (assembly GCA_029262255.1). Classification (GTDB taxonomy): domain Bacteria; phylum Desulfobacterota_D; class UBA1144; order Nemesobacterales; family UBA2774; genus CR02bin9. The sequence goes on along the minus strand of JAJCZT010000178.1, from coordinate 965 downwards.
CCGGGCGTCTTCTTGTTTACCTGATTTGATCTCTTGAACCCTGAACTATCCTTAGTTTTTATAAAAGGGTTTTTACCTGTCTTTCTTTGAATCTTGGGTCTGTAGGCGTTGTAAGTGTTGCCTGTAACAATGTTTGCCTTCTTTTTCCCTCTTAAGGCGATATTATCTCTATCCACTATGTTGTGCTTTACCAATTTTCTGTTGGAGCGCTTTTCAATATAATTCTTGTTGGGGCCGTAGTTAATGACCTTGTTACCCGAGTACTGAATATTGGTGATGTTCCTACTGTTTCTAAGCACTATAGAATGTTCTGGAGCGGGTATTGCCGCTTGGCCCGCGTGTTTATGGTGACCGAAGCGGTGGAAGGGTAAAAATACGGCGTGTCGAGCCGGTGGTCTGTAATTATGCCGATCGTAGTAGTAATCGTGGTAGTACCTATGTCTTTTATGGCGGTGCCCATAGCGATAAGGTCTGTAATAATAAGAGTTATATATGTTGAAGTTTATTCCAATTTCAACAAAAAAACCTCTGTCGGGCGGCAGCGGAGCCCATCCTATATACTCGGGGCTTTGATGCCAGCTAACCCATGCGGGCGCCCAGGTGGTTCCCGGAATCCATATCCAGCCCTGGTAATCATCATAGACCCATCTTCCGTAATGGTATGTAGCCCATCCCCATGGTTCATAAGATATCCATATCCAGCCCTGATCCGACCACTCCCACCTGCCGTCGGCGTAGGGCTTCCAGTCGGGGCCGACCTCATAGGGCTGCCAGACATCGCCAAATTCCGGGTGGGGCGACCACCCGCCGTATGGGGAGAGCTCCTGATAGAACAAATCTATATCTACGTATGTTTGCGCCTGAGCGCGGTTCTCTAGAATAACTCCGGACAAAATTGTGAAAAAAATTCCTAATATTAGTACTATGCTTCTCATTACCTCTCTCCTTTTTGCTTTAGGAACCAA
>JAJCZT010000177.1 GCA_029262255.1 Deltaproteobacteria bacterium | reverse complement strand
AATACTCGAACAACCCTTCTCAGATGAAGGCCTGGAAGACCTAACCGGTCTGGAAGTGTTTTCAGTTGATGATGAGAACACGCAGGACATAGACGACGCCATATCAATCGAAGAAACAGAAGAGGGAACGACCCTAGGTATCCACATTGCGAATGTTGCGGCATATGTCCCTAAGTGGAGCAGCATGGACGATGAAGCGGCCCGCCGGGGTGAGACAATATACCTGCCTGAGAATCACATACATATGTTTCCCTCTGAGTTAATAAAACAAAGGCTTAGTCTTGTAGCGGGGACCGAGAAGAAGGCTCTTTCTTTACTCATAAATTTAGATGCCAATCTAAACATCAAGAGCTATAGATTTACAAATTCCAAGATATTGGTAAGAGAAAATATAAGCTACTCAAAAGCCTCTGAATATTTCGAGACCGATCCGATTGGCAATAAATTCAAACAAATTGCGGAAAACATGCGAGAGAAAAGACTCCAGGCCGGAGCGTTAATAATCCAGCTGCCGCAGCTTAAATTCAGCTTTGATGAAAATTTAGACGTTACTATCGAAAAAAATTATATGAATACAACAGCTCACAGGGTTATTTCTGAATTCATGATACTAATGAACACAATGGCCGGGAAATTCTTAAAAGACAACAGGGTTCCGGGAATATTCAGATCACAGCCTGAGGCTATCTCTGATGATGCCAGATCACATGATGAAAACGACCCTCTATATGCGCTTCATGTAGTAAAATATTTAAGAGCCCCGAGGGTGGGACTTGATCCCGCGCCTCACCTATCTCTCGGAATAGACGTTTACGCCCAGGCGACGTCCCCTATAAGGCGCTACGTTGATCTTATTATTCAACGACAGATTGTATCCGAGCTTGAAAACGACGACCCGTGCTACACCGAAGACGAGCTTGAGAATCTTTATCCCCGGATTGAAATCGGAATTAGAGACAAGAAGATGGTAGAGAGGAACAGAGAAAGGTACTGGGTCTACAAACACCTGGAAAAACTTCAGGGGCAGGAAATTCATGGGATCATAAACACAATAAATGATACCAGGGCCAGTGTCTATCTTCCCGATTACCTCTTTGAGGTCCCGATCAACCTTGGTTCAAAAGTAAATCTGGAGGAGGGCAGGGACATAAAACTCCTGGTTCAAAAAGTCGATCCTCTAAGAAGAAAACTCACATTAACAACCAAGACGTTAGTGTAAACGGCTAACTGTCGTTAGACGTTTCATCGGAGTTTTTTACAGCATCCAGCATTTCTTCAATGCTTGTATATTTTACACGCGGGCGGCCCTGTTTTTCTCCCCTGGAGATTTCAAGCTCATTGAGACGGAGCCAATCTTCATAAGTAAAATAATCGGGCTGTCTTTCTCTGATTAATTCCAGGACCCGGTCGGGATGAGGAGTGGCGGGTGACAATATATTTCCTGAGACGATATCTTCCGCTATGCACCGCACTGTCTCAGCTGAATCCAGCTTGTTTGTTCCGATTACACCGGTGGGGCCACGCTTAATCCAGCCCGTTGAATAAATACCCTGAACATGCTCCCTGGTTTCAGAATCTAAAACACGCCCCTTTTCATTATGTATAACTCCCCATGTATCGTGGAAAGGAACGTCAGGGAGCGGGACTCCATGATAACCAATGGAGCGGAAGACAAGACCTGCGGGAAGTTCTTCAAACTCTTTTGTTGCCCTTGGTCTCAAACTCCCGTCTTGAGTCTTATAAAGTTCATTCTTTACAAGTTTAACGGCCTTTACATGACCTTCTTTATCACCCAAAATCTCCACTGGTGAAACTAAGAAACGTATGTGAAGCTTCCGGGACTTTTCAAACTCTATATCTTCTGAGTAGGAGTTGAGTATCTCAATTTTCTTTACAGCCGAACGGTCTTCTTTCTTCTCAAGTAATTCCCTAGTGAATTCATCAAGCTCGACTTCCTCTATGCGCGTAATAGCATGAGCGTCGTCCAAATTACCAAGCTCCCTCACCTCAGGGTTTGTAAACGCCGCCTGAACGGGACCCCGGCGGCCCAACAAAAAGACCTCTTTTACCCGGCTTTTCTTTAGCGCTTCAAGCGCGTAGTCCGCAATATCCGTCTGCATTAATTCATCTTCTGTTCTGCATAGTATCCGCGCTACATCCACAGCAACATTTCCCACACCCACAATGGCGACTCTCTCCTGCGTAAGGTCAAAGTTGTAGTCTCTGTAATCGGGATGGCCGTTATACCACGCAACAAATTCTGTCGCCGTATGGCTTCCCTCCAAGTCTTCTCCCGGAATATTCATCTTCCTGTCTGTCTGAGCGCCGGTTGCGAACACAATCACGTGATAATGCTTCTTTAAATCCTCCATCGTTATATGCTTTCCATATTCCACCAAGCCGAAAAACCGGAATTTTTCATTGGAGGCGATCTTGTCATATACTCTGGTGACAGACTTTATTTTCTGATGATCCGGAGCCACTCCCGAGCGCACAAGACCATGCGGGGTAGGGAGTCTATCGTACATATCTATCGAAAAATCATGCTCGTCCTTCTTAAAGAGATGCTCGCAGGCATAAAAACCGGCCGGTCCGGAGCCGATTACAGCAACTCTTATCTGTTTATCCTTACTTTCTGCTTGGGTCATAATTGCTTTATCCTTTGTATTAAAATTAAGCTAGAAAATCCAAATCCATATATAGAAACTAATATTAAGGCAAAAATTATACCAAATTTTACCATCAGATCATAAATTGTATACAAACTGAAGTGATCCAATGATTATCTTAATTTACCAACATCCGGTAATATATTGTGACGCACTATAGAGGGTTAATAAATATACTGCAAACGAGAAAAATCGATAATAATTCTTAACTTATACGGGTTTGGGTAATAAAGACTAAATATGAGTACCGGAAAACTAATTGACCGGGCTGATTTTCACCTAAAAATCGTCCAGGAAATAAGCGATTTAGTAAATAAATCAACAGGCTTAAATACAATCTTAAGAAGAGTTGTAAGCAAAATCGCAAGCTCTCTTCATTTTGATGTCGTATCGGTCTACATATGGGATGAGGAGCATAAGCAATTATTCCTTAGGTCTACCAAGGGACTTGCGATAAATCCACTTAAGGACACCATCACTCTTAAGCCCAATGAGGGATTAACCGGACTTGTGTTCGAAACATCAAGACCGCTCACCGTGATGCCGGCATCTGAGCATTCCCGTTATAAATATTTCCCCGAAATAGGGGAGGAGGAATATGAGAGCTATATAGGGGTACCCATATTACTTCAAAACAAGTGCGTAGGAGTGCTTGTTGGACAAACTAAAGAGAAAAGGGTGATAAACCCGGCAGAAGAGATGCTGTT
>JAJCZT010000176.1 GCA_029262255.1 Deltaproteobacteria bacterium | reverse complement strand
AATTTGTTCCGCGGTCTTCCCGGGAGCTGGGCACCGGTTTCTTCAACCTCTCCGTCTAAAAATGTGTATGCACCATAAAGCTCCAGAAAATCAAAGGGCCTTAATATAAGGCTTGTTTCTACACCCTGCTCATCTACGTTTCCTATGTTTTGGGGCTCGATCCTAAACGAGCTTACGAACACAAATAAAATCGAATCATCTATATGGCTCCTGAAGTAATTGACCTCAAGAGCGGCTTTTGGGTGGGAAAGTAATACGCCGATATCAAAATCGTATGAGGTCTCGGGTTTTAGGTCAGGATTGCCGCCAATAAAACCTTCCTCAGGGAAAAACAGCTCCCCAAAACTCGGAACTCTAAATGATCTTCCGAGGTTAGCTTTAAATGATAGATACTGTTTAGGGGATACTATGATTCCCAGCATCGGTGAAAATCCTACATCGGTAGTAGTCTCTTCCTGATGAGTTGTCCAGAGGTCAAGACGCAAGACCGGGTTAATCAGCAATATTTCATCAAATAACGAGATTTCATCGCTTGCAAATGCGCTGTATGTAAAACGCTTGGGGTTATCAAAATCATCATTTCTTAAAACTTCTCCCCTTGCTTCTGTAGCAAAAGTAATGGTCTGATTATAAGGAGCAAACCATGTGAGCCTGGGGTTTACGCCGAATTCATATGTTTTACTCAGCGTATCGATCGGGACCCCGATTGTAGGTGTGGGGTTAGTGAATTTAAGATAGTCAAATTTGTTATAGAGAGCTATATCGAGATCGAGCTCAGGTCTTATAAACTGCTCTTTTGATATATTTACGCTGGTCAGGTTTCTTGCGTCTTTCTGAGTTGCGTTTGGCTGCTGAAATTCTCCGAGGCCCGGAACTCCTCTGTCGTCATAGAAGAATTCGTTTAACAGACTTACCTTCCAGCCGCTATCAAAATCATAAGCTGCTTTAGTGAGAAAGCTCTCAGAGTGGAACTTGTTGTTAATCCTTGTAAGCGTGAGGTCATTGACCGATTTGAATTTAAAATCACCTTTGCTTTGAGCATGCGCAAAGGAGACCAAATAGCTGAAATTGCCTATTTTCTGGGCCCTTCCAAGATTTAGAGCGAATGTTTCATAGGAGCCGTAGGTTGCAGAGCCGAAGGTAAAAGGCTCTTCTGTACTTTTAGTTACTATGTTTACTACTCCACCCAGAGCACCAGAGCCCACTAAGGCGGATGCCCCGCCCCTGATCACTTCAAACTTGTCTACGGAATTAACGGGAATAGTGGAAAGATCGACTCCTCCGCCAATTGAGTTGTTCAACCTCACTCCGTCCAGTAAAATTACCACCTGATCGTTAGATGACCCACGGATTGAGAGCGTCTGTAGCTGCCCGAAACCTCCGAAATCTCTTACCACCACTCCCGGGGAAAATGATAGAAGCTCGGCTGCAGTTTTATACTCTCCAGTAAAGTTCTCAACCTCAATTACAGTAGAAAAGGCGGACGGATAGTTAAGGGGAGGCTCAATAGGAGTATCCTCCACAATAACTGTTTCCAGTGTGTGGTCTTCATTTTCCTGAGCAATCGCATATAGCGCAAAGAAAACAAGAAATGCGGATAGGAAATACCTGATTATGAGTACCTCCGGTTATCTAAGTAACCGGGAGGCGGAATGTATGTAATACCCATTTACCTTCTCCCCCCGAAGAAAAGTAATATGCAGTACTAAGTCAGGTGTTCTGGCTTGTAGCCTCGGGACTCCTCTGCGCCTTCCCGGAACTGGTTCCAGTGGCATAATGCAAAGGACTTTAGGGACTACTTACAGCAGCGAGTGGGCTGCACCGGATTCTCACCGGATTTCCCTTTTAAGCTTTAATGCAACCTCGTACTATAAATTTTAAAAGATCGACAAAACAGAATTTACATAATAACTCTTAAATTGTTTATGTGTCAAGCTAGAGTTTGAAATCTATAAATTTCATTTATCTTCTTCGTTATCTGATATTAGGTATTACATCTTTACCAAAGGTCTCAATGCAGTTTGAGACTGTCTCGTGAGTTGCCTGCGGGAAAACCATGCGGCAGGAAATATAGCTAATTCCAAGCTCATCTCGGTACATCTCTATCTCTTTTATGCAATCCTCGGGGGTTCCTATGATGAAGCGCTCCTCCGCGAGATGCTCGAACAGCGGGTCGTCAATATCTTTTAATTGTTGACCCTTTACAAACATCTTTACACCCAGAGTGAAGTAGAATTTATACATGCTTATTATAAAATTGTTTCCACCCGCTATTGCCTCATCCCTATCGGCGGATACAAATGTTTCTCTTAAAAGAATATGCTCTACAGCATCAGGATTTCTGCCGGCTTTCTCAGCTTCATCATTATAGTAAGCTAGAGTGTCTCTGACCATATCGACCGTTCTTCCCGGTCCAATAAGTAGAGGGTATCCATATCTACCGGCTCGTCTGATAGCCGGCTCTTCAAATGCGCCTATATATAACGGGATAGGATTTTGTACAGGTTTTGGGGTAAGGATCGCGTTCTCGAATTTATGCCTTTTCCCCTCAAATGTAAACGCTTCTCCCGAAAGTGCTTTCTCCAGCACCTCTATACCCTCATCCATACGGGAGGGTCTTTGACTCATCGGCACGCCCATGCCTTCAAATTCTTCCTTCCTGTAACCGAGCACGACTCCGAGATCGAACCTGCCGTTTGAAATGTTGTCCACAACTGCGGCGTCTTCGGCCACTCTTACGGGGTTATGAAGTGGGAGTATAATCCCGGAGGAGCCAATTCTGATTTTAGAGGTAACTGCCGCCATAGCTCCTGCAATTACCGCGGGCGACGGACAGTAGCCGTCTTCTAAGAAATGATGTTCTGAAATCCATGCCGAGTCAAAATTTACTTTCTCTGCGAGCTTAACCTGCTCAAGCGTGTTTTTATAAAGCTCTGGATGCGTATATGGGAGTTCCGGGTGGGTTTGCATGCCGAAAAGTCCGATGCCGAATTTCATTTGTAATCCTCCTTCTTTTTATACAGGATAGAAATTATAACATTAATTCCGTATCAGATTCCATATATCTGAATCCGAAATTGACGGCGGGTATTGTGTTTTATACCCTCATATGTTTATAATGAGGAGAATAATTAAAGAAAGAGGTGTCAAAATGGCAAAAGATATAAAATTTGGACTCGCTGCTCCCATGCCGGGGGCTGATTTGGATGGATTGATAGATTTTTCTGTAAAAGCGGATGAACTCGGTTTTGATACCGTCTGGTTTCCTGACCACGTTGTATTTGTATCTCCTACTGAGGCCCACGAAGCCTGGACAGTGGCAACTGCAGCGGCGATGAAAACAAACAATATCGGCTTGGGAACGGTATCAGATCCTCACAGAATGCACCCTGCTGTATTTGCTCAAAGGCTAGCTACTATAGACCACATTTCAAAGGGTAGAGTAAATCTTACGCTTGGAGTCGGGGAATCGATGAACCTCGATGCCTACGGGATTAAGTGGAACAGGCCGCTTGCGAGATTAAGAGAGGCCATGGCTGTGATGCAGAAACTGTGGGCAGCGGATGGGCCCTGTGATTATGAGGGGGAGTTCTTTAATCTAAAAGAAGCTTTTTTACAGGTTAAGCCGTATCAGAGAGACAGGATTCCAATGTACATCGCAACTCACACTCCAAAAGGCTTAAAACTTGCTGGTGAGCTGGGCGACGGATGGCTACCGCTTGATTTAACCCCTAATCTCTACGAGGGTTATCTTAAAACTGTTCATGAAGCAGCAGAGGGTGTAGGACGCAACGTTGATGAAATAGATGCAGCGCTTTGGGTATTTACATCTCTTGGTGAAAACGAAGATGAGGCGTATAAAACACTAGAGCCGTTTAAATATGTTCTTTGTATGCAGGATCAGCTCAAAAAAGCCGGCTATGATGTTGATATCCCGGAGGAATATCATGGACTTAACTATTTCAATGTTATTCCTCAGGATGAAGAAGGGAAAAAGAAATTCAGAGAATTGGGACAGTTCTTCCCTAGAGAAGCTATCATAGATTTTACTATTACAGGATCAAAACAGGACTGTATCAAAAAAATTGAGAAGTTCATTGATAAAGGCGTAAGACACTTTGTCCTTTTCTATAGGTTTAGTCCTGATCCTGCCCTGGCGCTTGAAACTTATGCAAAGGAGATTGTCCCTTACTTCAAAGGTTGATAGCCTGTAACAAATTTTAATTTAAAACAATCACAGAGGGGTGGTTTTTAATAAATCACCCCTCCCTTTAATTATTCCCTTCCTTATTTTCTAACGATACGTTCTTAAACAGCACCATATCCAGAGGGTTCGGAACCAGCCCAATAACGTAGGGCTTAATCAGATTTTGCTGGGTAGTTATATAGAAAGGAGCTATGGGAGAATCAGTCTCTGTAAGGATTGTTTGCGCTTGATTGTATATTTTGATCCTCTTCTCAGGATCTGTCTCTGAAGCTGCTTGTTCAACAAGAGCGTCATATTCTCGGTTACACCACCCTGTTCTGTTGTTCCCTGAGTTGCACGTGAACAGACTCATAAAGTTGTGGGGATCGGGGAAATCGGCTCCCCAGCCTGCACGATGAATCTCGGGCGGATTGGTGTTAATTGTGCTTAGATATACTTTCCATTCTTCGTTTATAAGATCGACCCTAACTCCCAGGTATTCCTTCCACATGCTTTGAAGCGCCTCTGCTATAACTCTGTTGAAGCTTACGTCCGGCCACAAAAACGTGACTTCAGGAAACCCCTTTCCATCCGGATAGCCTGCTTCCGCAAGCCACTTTTTGGCCTGCTCAGGATTAAATCCTACTCCGATATCCTGGTTATAACCCAGCATATCCTTTGGTATCCAGGAAGTTGTAGTGATTCCGCTTCCCTGGATTAAATTTACAATGCTTTTTCTATCAATTGAAGCTGCAAAGGCTTTCCTTACAAGCGGATTATCAAACGGAGGCTTCTTTACGTTAAACGCAATATAGTTAGTTCTAAACTGTAGAGTAGTCTTAAAATCGTCTAAATCCTTAAGCCTCGGGACCTCCAATGGCGGGATACTTTTACTGTCGGCAAAATCGAGTTCTCCGCTCTCATAGAGCGCAAGGGCCGAAGAAGGGTTTTCGTTCATTACCATGTTTACATTTTCAATCTTTGGCCGATCACCCCAATAATTGGGGTTTATTTGAAGCAGCATGTTGTCGTGATGTCTCCACGAGGAGAGTTTATAGGGACCAAGAGTCACAATGTTTTCAGGCTCTGTCCATTTAATCCCGTGTTTTTCAACCACATCTTCTCTCATCGGAAACGTGGACATGAATACAAGAAGGCTCGGAAAGTAAGATGCCCTTCTTCTTAACTTTACTTGCAGAGTTCTATCATCTAATGCCTTGACTCCAATTTTATCTGGGTCTTCTATCTTTGCCGTGTTATATTCCTCGGCATTTTCAATGTCGTAGAGGAAGTAAGCGTAGTGTCCCCCTGTTGCGGGATTAAGTATACGCTTCCACGAATACTCAAAGTCCTCAGCCCTAAGCGGCTTACCGTCCGTCCATAGGACGTTTTCCCTAATTTTAAATGTATAGGTTGTGCCGTCTTCACTAACCTCCCAGCTTTGGGCAAGACCTGGTTGTGCGGTTAGTGTGTCGTCAAATTTTGTAAGCCCTTCCATTAAATTATTCAAGATAGTATAGGAGGTGCTGTCCATTGCGAGAGACCAGTCCAGAGTCGGGGGCTCGTTGCCTATGTTTACATTTATAGTATTTTTTGGGGAGCCGCCTTCCGGAGTCCGGTCATTTGTTGTACAGCCCAAAATTAGAAGTGCGCTTATTAGTATTAAGAAGAATTGCTTTGTCATATTAGTTTTCCTATAAGCATAAATGGATTGTTAAGCTATTTTATTTTCACTCGCTACTTCATATGATACAAGGTTTGGCGTACCCTCAATCAGCTCAGGAGATTTTTGAGCGAATTCCTTAAAATGAGGTTCTTCAAAATGGAGATCAAGATCATGCCTGCTCCTCCATTTCTCATAAAATGTAAATGAATCCGGATCATACGGGTCTTGTAAAAAATCGTAGATCATACACCCCTCTTCACTTCGGGACGGTCCAATGGCGTCTTTGGCTAAAGCAATCATCCGCTCTCTGCACTCAGGTTTAGTCCTAAATTTGACAATTAAAATCAGCATGAATCCTCCTTTACAAAATTGATCATAGACCGTAGTATAGGCAGAGCTATTATACTTAGAATCAGCGATAAACTGAATTCAGCATTGTGAGTTTTAATCAGGAGGAATATATGTCGAATGATAAATACATACAAGGGCTTGAGAAGCTTGAGGAGATATCTCCGGGAGCCGCGGAGAGGACAAAACAAAGCCTTGAAGATATAGCGCCGGATATGGTGAAGTATCTGATGGAATTTGTATTTGGTGAAATATCCTCACGTCCGGGACTTGATATGAGGGCGCGGGAGATCGCGGCGGTTGCTTCCCTGGCAACGCTCGGGACTGCTCCGAATCAGCTAAAAGTTCACATTAAAGGGGCTTTGAACTGCGGATGCACTCGGGAAGAAATCGTCGAAGTTCTAATGCAGATCTTGGTATATGCCGGATTCCCGGCTGCTCTTACAGGGTTAAGATTGGCTAAGGAAGTTTTTAAAGAAATAGACGAAAATAACTAAAGAACTATGTCTGTCTTGTTGGTTCTATCTGCATATTCTTTATATACTTCAAGAAGTTAGGCGCTGCTAAATTTTGGATAGACGATGAGTTCAACAATATTCCGGACTAATTTTAACAATGAATAGCAGAATTATATTAGCTTCCTCATCTCCCAGGAGAAAAGAGCTTCTTCAGAGTGTGGGAATAAAGTTTGAAGTCATAGCTCCCTTATCTGATGAATCTTTATTACATAACGAGAATCCCAAAGATTATGCGCTGAGACTGGCTTTGGAGAAAGCCATATCTGTTTCGCAAAATCTGGATGGTGATTTTCTTGTAATTGGGGCCGATACAATTGTTGTTGTAGATGATGAGATTCTGGGTAAGCCTTTGAATGAAGAAGATGCGGGAGTTATGTTAAGCAGGATTTCAGGAAGGGAGCATCATGTGCTTACCGCATTTTCCATTACGAAACCCAAAGATACGATTCTTCACAGCCAGGTTGTGGACACAAAGGTTCGGGTTAAAACTCTTGAACCCGAGGAGATAGAAGGTTACATTAAAACCACGGAGCCTATGGATAAAGCGGGTGCATACGGCATACAGGGGATAGGCGCTTTTCTCGTCAAGGGGGTCTATGGCTCGTATACCAATGTTGTTGGACTTCCCCTGGTTGAGGTTTTAGAGGTATTAAACAAACTTGGAGCTTTGAGGCTTTTTTGCGGCGATGGATTTAGAAAGTAATTTAAACAGTGTCAGGGAAGGGATAAAAAATGCCGCTGCTAGGGCCGGACGAGACCCGGGCGGAATAAAACTTGTAGCGGTAACAAAAAGGGTCGAGCCTGAACGTGTCATAAAAGCTCTGAATTTTGGTCTTAATACATTTGGTGAGAGTTATGCTCAAGAGTTTAGGGATAAGGTCAAAATTCTAGAGCAAGAAGTAGATAAAGAAATAAAATGGCATTTTATAGGCCAGCTTCAAAAAAACAAAGTCAAATATATAGTTGGGAAGGTTGAGCTTGTTCATTCTCTTGACTCACTTTCAGTGGCACAGGAGATTAACAAAAGGGCAGAAAGCTTAGGAATAACAGTACCGGTTCTCATAGAAGTAGACACCGGCGGGGAAGAATCGAAGGGAGGGATTGATCCCTCAAGATTAGAGGGTTTCTTAAAAGAACTTAGCGGCTTATCTTTTATTGAAGTTCAGGGACTAATGACAATGCCCCCTTATTTTGATAATGTTGAGATGGCAAGACCATACTTCAGCCGGCTTAGAGAACTTAGGGATAGTCTGTTGACATCATTTCCAAAACTAAAAGAGCTTTCCATGGGAATGAGCGGGGACTTTGAGATAGCAATTGAGGAAGGGGCTACAATTGTAAGAGTGGGATCAGCAATTTTCGGTGAAAGGCATTAGTAAACGAGAAAAGAAATGAATAAAATAGGATTTATAGGCGCAGGAAACATGGCAGAGGCTCTAATAAAGGGGCTTATTTCGTCGAAGCTTTTTAAGAGCGATCAGATTTTAATCAGAGATACTGTTAAGAAAAGAGCCGATCATATAAAATCGACGTATAAAGTAAAAGTGGCAGGTGACAGCAAACAGCTTTCCAAAGAATCGGATCTCATCGTTATATCGGTAAAACCCAATCATGTATCAAAAGTCATAAATGAAATAAAAGCTGGTATAACATCTAAAAAGGTTCTTATATCTATAGCAGCCGGAGTACCGACTGCTTTAATTTCAAAGCTGATTAAAAAGAAATCAAAGATAGTGAGAGTAATGCCTAATACGCCTGCACTGGTTCTTGCGGGAGCCTCTGTTCTATATTGTAACGAGAATGTAACTTCCGAGGAAAGAGATCGTGTACGTAAGATATTCGAGTCGGTTGGGATAGCATATATAGTTGAGGACGAAGCTCTTTTAGACCCGGTAACGGGTCTTAGCGGGAGCGGGCCAGCTTTTGTATCCATATTTATTGAAGCGCTTTCTGACGGAGGGGTCAAGATGGGTCTTCCCAGAGAAATGGCCCATAAACTTGCCGCTCAAACGGTCTACGGTACCGCTAAAATGATTATAGAGGG
>JAJCZT010000175.1 GCA_029262255.1 Deltaproteobacteria bacterium | reverse complement strand
AATGTTTTATCAGGATTAATAAAAAGGACATTGTCAGATGTTTCCGTTAGCAATTTCGAGAAAATATCACAACTGGAGTTGATAAACAATGGGTAAGCTTAATGGGAAAGTTGCTCTTATTACAGGCGGCTCGCGTGGAATCGGAAAGTCTATTGCAAAAAGGCTTGCATCTGAAGGCGCCATTGTCGCAATTAACTATATGCGGAACGAAACCGCGGCGCTCGAAACTAAAAAGGAAATTGAAGAGGCCGGAGGTCAGGCAATATTATCCAAATTTGATGTGTCTGATTTTGATACCTCACATCAGGAAATCGATAAAATCATTGAAAAGTTAGGCGCTATTAATATACTGATTAATAATGCGGGAATTACACGAGACACTTTGCTTATGAGAATGAAAGAAGAAGATTGGGATAATGTAATCTCAATAAACTTAAAAGGAATTTTCAACTGTACAAAGGCAGTAACGCGTAATATGCTCAAACAGCGTGGTGGAACAATTGTTAATCTAACTTCAGTTGTCGGTGAGATGGGCAACGCTGGTCAGACGAACTACGCGGCATCAAAAGCCGGTATTATCGGGTTCACAAAAGCTTGTGCACGGGAAATGGCTCCCAGAGGCATCACCGTCAACGCTGTCAGCCCGGGATTTATTAAAACCGATATTACAGATCAATTACCAGAAGACATAAGAAAAGATTATATTTCCAAAATACCACTGAACAGATTCGGTTCACCAGAGGACATTGCGGGGGTTGTTGCTTTTCTGACCTCCGACGATGCTTTGTATATCACAGGTGAAGTATTTAGAGTCAACGGCGGTATATATACTTAAAATTAAAGGAGGTGTTTATTATGGCTCAGGAACAAGAAATCCTTAGCAAAGTTAGAGAAATGGTAGCAGGTCAATTAGGAAAATCAGAAGACGAAATTACACTGGAGTCATCTTTTATCGAAGACTTGGGTGCTGATTCTCTTGACCTGGTTGAACTAATCATGTCAATGGAAGATGAGTTTGGTCTTGAAATCTCAGATGAAGACGCAGAGTCAATCATTACCGTTCAAGATGCTATAAACTTTATCTCGGAGCGCAAAAAGTAATGGAAAGAAGGATAGCAGTCACGGGGATTGGGCTTATCACTCCCCTTGGAGTTGGAAACAAAGAGACTTGGGACGCTATTTGTGAGGGCCGCTCTGGAGTCAAGACAATAGAGAGGTTTGACCCTTCAGAGCACAAAACTCAAATAGCGGGTGAGATAACCAATTTTAATCCCGAGGATTTCATGAATCCCAAGGACGCAAGAAAAACCGATAGATTTATCCAATACGCGGTTTCTAGCACCAAACTTGCGCTTGAGGATGCCGATCTTGAGATAACCGAAGAGCTATCCCCCAGAGTTGGAACATTGATAGGTACGGGAATAGGCGGAATGGAGACCTTTGTAAACACCGTATTACTTATGGAAGAAAAGGGACCCGGTCGTCTATCACCCTTTTTCATACCTAATATCATTACTAACCTGGCTGCAGGTCATGTATCAATTACTTATAATGCCAAAGGCCCTAACTGCGCTACAACCACAGCTTGCGCCGCAAGCGCTCATGCATTAGGTTACGCTACTATGGCAATAACCAGGGGAGAGGCGGATGTAATGATCGCAGGTGGAACAGAAGCTCCGCTCATTCCATTAACTGTAGGTGGATTTAATGCTATGCGCGCTCTTTCCACAAATAACGATGACCCCCAAGGCGCATCTCGTCCATTTGATAAGGATAGAGACGGATTTGTTATTGCTGAAGGCTCAGGAATGTTAATTCTTGAGGAGATGGAATTTGCCAAAAAACGAGGAGCCAGGATATATGCTGAGATACTCGGATTTGGCATGAGCAGTGACGCAAGCCATATCACGGCCCCATCATTGGATGGTCCTGTGAGATGTATGCAGGATGCGCTTAGAGAAGCGAAAATTAACCCTGAAGAAATTGATTACATAAACGCCCACGGAACCTCAACCCAGTTAAACGATGCAAATGAAACCAAGGCTATAAAAGAAGTGTTCGGGGACAGAGCATACAATCTCCCCGTAAGCTCAACGAAATCTATGACAGGACACATGCTCGGAGCCGCGGGCGGTGTTGAAGCTGCCTTTAGTATATTGGCAATAGATAAAGGAGTGCTCCCCCCAACCATTAACTATAAGACACCCGACCCGGAGTGTGATTTGGACTATGTTCCAAATGAAACTAGGGAGAAAAAGATAACTACCGTCCTTAGTAATTCCTTTGGATTCGGCGGGACAAACGGCACCTTAATCTTTAGAAAAGTCGACTAACTACTCTTTTCTGTTTTACCTAAACACCTAATTTATTAATCCGCAAATATAACCCGGAACAGGACTTACTTTAGCTTTATATTCGAGATTTGGCCCAATTAGCAAAAAAATGAGGGCAAATTGGCCGAATATATCCAAAAAAAGCCTTATATTCTTGATTTGTTCCCATTTAATTGTAGAATTACGGCGGATTATCTTCCGAGCTATCTAGAAATTAAACTAAGGAGATTTTGATGAGTGAAATTAACAACAAATTGAATGCACTTTCTACGCTTAAGACGCCCTCAGGTGAAGTAAAATACTATTCACTTAAAACCATTGAAAAGGACCTGGGTGCTGACTTTTCACGCCTTCCCGTATCTATCCGCATCCTGCTCGAAAACGTAATAAGAAACTATGACGGAGTTGTTGTTAACGATAATCATGTAAAAGCACTTGCAAACTGGAATCCTAACAATAAAAAGAGTCAGGAAATCCCCTATAATCCGGCCAGAGTAATTCTTCAGGATTTCACCGGCGTTCCATGCGTTGTTGATTTGGCTGCCATGAGATCAGTTGTTAATAGACTCGGCGGCAATCCTGACAAAATTAATCCGATTGTTCCTGTAGACCTGGTTATTGACCATTCCGTACAAGTTGACTATTTCGGAACACAGAAGGCATTCACAATGAACGTGGAGCGCGAATATGAGCGCAATGGAGAAAGATACGCATTTTTAAGATGGGCACAGAAAGCTTTTGACAATTTTGGAGTTGTTCCTCCCGGAACGGGAATTGTTCATCAGGTAAATCTCGAGTGTCTTGCAAGCGTAGTATCCTCACGTGAGCAGGGGGGGGAAACCATCGCTTTCCCCGACACACTTGTCGGAACTGACTCACACACAACGATGATAAACGGACTGAGTGTCCTTGGATGGGGAGTAGGGGGTATTGAAGCTGAGGCTTGTATGCTGGGTCAGCCTTTATACATGTTAGTACCCGATGTAATAGGATTTAAGCTCCATGGAGAGTTGGCACAGGGAGTCACAGCAACTGATCTTGTACTTACTGTTACCGAAATATTAAGAAAAAAAGGCGTTGTAGGCAAGTTCGTAGAATTCTACGGACCGGGTTTAAGCAAGCTGGCTCTGTCCGATAAGGCCACTATTGCCAATATGGCCCCTGAATACGGCGCGACCATGGGATTCTTCCCAGTCGATAGTGAAACACTGCGCTACCTGGAAATAACCGGAAGAGATAAAAACACTGTCGAATTAGTTGAGGCCTATACAAAGGAACAAGGACTTTTTAGAACCGATGACACGCCGGACCCTGTATATACAGATGCGCTTGAGCTTGATATATCCACTGTTGAGCCTTCAATGGCAGGTCCAAGCCGCCCTCAGGACAGGGTATCACTAAAAAATCTAAAAGAATCTTTTGAAACCGTACTAAAAGAGAAAACCGGAAACGGCGCCGAGCTGGACAAAAAGGCCAATGTCCGGTTAAATGGAGACTCCTCTGAATTGGGTAACGGCTCTATTGCCATTGCCGCTATAACGAGCTGTACAAATACATCAAACCCATCCGTTATGGTCGCCTCCGGGCTTGTAGCAAAGAAAGCCGTTGAAAAAGGGCTAACCGTAGACCCGACCGTTAAAACGAGCTTAGCTCCCGGCTCAAGAGTTGTTACGGACTACTTAGACAAAGCCGGACTCACAGAAGACCTGAACAAACTTGGTTTTGACCTTGTTGGATATGGATGCACAACATGCATCGGAAATAGCGGACCATTGGAGCCCGCAATAGAAGAGGCGATTAAAGAAAACGATTTGACTGTTGCCGCTGTTTTAAGCGGAAACAGGAATTTTGAAGGCCGTGTCCATCCTTTTGTTAAATTTTCCTATTTAGCCTCGCCACCCCTTGTTGTAGCATTTGCTCTTGCCGGAACTGTAGACATCGACATATACAAAGAGCCTTTGGGAACAGGGGCAGACGGCAACCCGGTATTTTTGGAAGACATCTGGCCCACTCAAGAGGAAATAAAGGAAACTGTTGATAGCGTCTTAAGCCCTGAAATATTCAAAGCCCAGTACTCTCAAGTCTTTGAAGGCGACGACACCTGGAAAAGCCTTGATACGCCACAGGGCGATTTATATGATTGGAATGACACCTCCACCTATATAAGAGAACCCAACTTCTTTGATGACTTCTCCCTGGAGCTGCCGGAGAGAACAGACATAAAAGGGGCTCACGTGCTTGCGGTTCTGGGTCATTCAATTACAACCGACCACATCTCTCCCGCTGGCGCCATACCAAAAGAAGGTCCTGCCGGCAAATACTTGGTGTCTAAAGGGGTAGAACACAGAGAGTTCAACAGCTTTGGCTCCAGAAGAGGTAACCATGAGATTATGGTAAGGGGCTCTTTTGCAAACATACGTATTAAAAACCTCATGGTCAAAGGCTCTGAGGGGGGAATAACAAAGCACGTTCCAACCAATGAAGAACTTGCCATATATGATGCTTCGATTAGATATCAACAAGAGGGCGTTCCTCTCATAGTCATCGGTGGAAAAGAATACGGTACCGGAAGCTCTCGTGACTGGGCGGCAAAGGGAACACTCCTATTAGGCGTAAAAGCTGTGATAGCTGAAAGCTATGAGAGAATTCACAGAAGTAATCTCGTTGGAATGGGAGTACTTCCGCTTCAGTTTAAAGAAGGTGACAGCGCAGAATCATTGGGACTTACAGGATATGAAAAATTTGATATAGAGGGAATTGAAGAGGGGCTGGCGCCTGGAAAAGACATTTTGGTGACAGTAACGCCTCCTGGGGCTCAGAGCTTCACATTTAATGCGATATGCCGTCTGGATAGCCCGGTTGAAGTAGATTACTTCAAAAATGGAGGCATTCTTCAGACAGTACTCAGACAAATGATGCAGAACAAGTAATAATCCTTTTAAAAGATTATAAAGTTCTCATATTTGATCAAAATTAACGAAAAAATGAGTAAAAATTACTCATTTAGACCAAAAGAGGTCAGATTTGCCGACATGATTTGAATTTTGATTTATTTGGTTTATATTTTTAAACCAAAAATTAGAGAATGAAAAGGGGAGCTTAAACAATGTCATCCGAAAAACCCCAAGAGGGGAGTAAGATCCAGATCGACAAAGAGAATGACCGTCTTATAGTTCCAGATAATCCGATAATACCGTTTATTGAAGGCGACGGAATTGGGCCTGACATCTGGCATGCTTCACAAATTGTATTTGATGCCGCGGTCGAAAAGGCATATGGCGGCCAGAAAAAGATTGTATGGCACGAAGTACTAACAGGAGAAAAAGCCTTTGAAGAAACGGGAGAATGGCTGCCCGATGAAACTATTGAGAAACTTAAAGAATACATAGTATCAATAAAAGGTCCTCTCACAACCCCTATTGGGGGAGGGATGAGAAGCTTAAACGTAGCCTTAAGACAGATTTTAGACCTCTACGCCTGTGTGCGCCCCATTAAATATATAAAAGGCACACCGTCTCCGGTTAAAAAGCCTGAGGCGATGGACATGATAATATTCAGAGAAAATACTGAAGACGTTTACTCGGGTATTGAATGGCAGAGCGGAACCAAGGAAGCCTATGAAATCAGAAAATACCTGGTTGAAAAGTATGGTGTATTTATCAGAGAACATTCAGGTATAGGTATTAAACCTATCAGCCCGTTGGGAACAAAAAGACTCGTCAAAAAAGCAATTAAACATGCATTAAACAAGGGGCTTGAAAGCGTCACTTTAGTCCATAAGGGAAATATCATGAAGTACACAGAAGGCGCTTTTAGAGACTGGGGATACGACCTTGCAAAAGAAGAATTCAATGACCGGTCTATTACAGAAGATGAATTATGGGACGACTATGACGGCAAAAAACCTGACGGTAAAGTCATCATAAAAGACAGAATCGCTGACAACATGCTTCAACAAATACTAACCAGGACTAAGGACTATCAAGTACTTGCAACTCCTAATCTTAACGGTGATTATCTCTCAGATGCGTGCGCTGCTCAAGTGGGAGGTCTCGGAATGGCTCCGGGCGGAAACATTGGAGACTATCTAGCTCTTTTTGAAGCCACGCACGGAACAGCACCCAAGTATGCCGGGCAGGACAAGGTAAATCCAAGCTCTGTAATTCTTTCAGGCGTAATGATGTTTGAGTACCTTGGCTGGGATGAGGCTGGGGATCTAATTTTAAAATCCATGGAGAAGACAATTCTAGACAAGACTGTAACATATGACCTGGAGCGTCAGTTAGATAACGCAAAACTTCTTAAATGTTCAGAATTTGGGGAAGCTGTTGCGGAAAACATGGATAAACTTAATAACTAAAATTTATTGAAAGAACTCTAAGGATTGGAGTTTTCAATCCTAATAATAAAAAAGGATATTTAACAAGGAGCGATCAAATGGCTAGACCAAAAATTTCAGTAATTGGCGCCGGAAATGTAGGCGCGTCAACAGCATTAATGCTTTCTCAGATGGAGCTTGGAGACATAGTTCTCGTCGACATCGTAGAAGGAATGCCGCAGGGTAAAGCCCTTGACATGATGGAGATGAATCCAGTCTACGGTTTTGACTCAAATATAACCGGAACCAACGGTTACGATGAAACTGAAGGATCCGATATCGTGGTAATTACTTCGGGTATTCCTCGTAAACCGGGTATGAGCAGAGATGATCTGATTTCCACAAACACCAATGTTGTAAAGCAGGTAACTGAGCAGGTGGCAGCCAAATCACCAAACGCCATATTGATACTAGTAACAAACCCGCTCGACGCGATGGTTTATGTCGCACACAAAGTAAGCGGATTCCCAAGGGAAAGAGTAATGGGAATGGCTGGAGTTCTGGATTCAGCAAGATTCAGAGCTTTTATAGGTATGGAGCTTGGTGTGTCTGTTGAGAATATCAATGCATTTGTTCTTGGAGGACACGGAGACGATATGGTTCCTTTAGGCAGGTTCACTACAGTTGCGGGTGTTCCGGTCACGGAGCTTATTCCAGCTCAAAGATTAGAAGAGATTATCCAGAGAACGCGTGGAGGCGGCGGAGAGATAGTAAAGCTCCTAAAAACCGGAAGTGCTTTCTATGCTCCTGCGGTATCAGCCGTTGAAATGGTAGAAGCAATTCTAAAAGATAAGAAAAAGATTCTTCCTTGTTGCATGTTGGCGCAGGGAGAATATGGAGTCGACAATACCTTTGTAGGACTTCCTGTTAAATTAGGAAGAGACGGTATTGAGGAGATCTTTGAAATCAGTCTTAGTGATTCAGAAAGCAAAGAACTTCTTGTCTCGGCAGGACACGTAAAAGAACTTTGCGAGCACATTGAGGGGCTGGGCATACTTTAAATTTAAAGGTACCCATTAGAACGGACAATCCGCTTGACTATGTATCTGTTTTATATAAGATTACAAGCCGATTATCCAATGTTTTTATTGCCACAGAAAACGTTAAAAATATTTAATAGTTGAGATAAGTTAAGGGAGGAATTACAATGGCAAACGGGACTGCCCAAAGCTCTGTAACTTTAAGGACTGACGCTTGGTGGATATCGCCCCTGATCACAGCTATAGTGCTTGGATCATTTGGTATCTATTCCACATGGCGCGCATTTTCAAATGTAGATTTTTTGGTGCAGCCTTATCTGTCACCTTTTTACTCACCATATATTCTTGCTTCATGGTGGCCGTTTTCTCCCGCTTTGTTAATACTCTGGGCTCCTTTAGGGTTTAGAGCAACCTGTTACTATTACAGAAAAGCGTATTACCGTTCCTTCTTCATGGCGCCTCCCGGGTGTGCTGTTAAGCCTATGGCTAAGAGTGGTTCTTATACAGGAGAATCCAAGTTCCCGTTCATCCTTCAGAATATTCACCGCTACTTTTTCTATGCGGCTGGAGTTGTTCTCTTCTTCCTATGGGTAGATGCGTTTCACGCTCTTTGGTTTGAAGACGGTTTCGGCATAGGATTGGGAACAATCGTTTTATTCGTCAATGTAGTACTTTTATCAATGTATTCACTTTCTTGCCATTCGTTTAGGCACCTTGTGGGAGGAAGATTAAATCTTTTCTCCAAATACCCAACCCGCTTCAAGCTCTGGGAGAAGATTAGCGGCTGGAATGAACACCACATGCTATGGGCATGGGTTAGCTTGTTCAGCGTTGCGCTTGCGGATCTATACATCTTCCTGCTTGCTAAAGGAATAATTACAGACGTGAGGTTCATATAAATGGAAAAGTACGAGACACATACACATGATGTGATTGTTATAGGAGCCGGGGGTGCAGGTCTTAGAGCTGCAATTGAAGCCTCGGCGCAGGGAGCCTCTGTCGGGCTAGTCTGTAAGTCACTACTTGGAAAAGCGCATACGGTTATGGCTGAGGGCGGAGTAGCTGCAGCTCTTGGCAATGTAGACTCTAAAGACGACTGGAAAACACATTTTCATGACACCATGCACGGCGGCAAAATGCTCAACAACTGGCGTATGGCTCAGCTCCACGCTCAAGAAGCGCCGGAGCGCGTGAAGGAGCTTGAGCACTGGGGAGCGCTTTTTGACCGCACCAAAGATGGAAATATTAACCAGAGGGCTTTCGGTGGGCATACATGGAAAAGACTTGCCCATGTTGGAGACCGCACCGGGCTCGAGATGATACGAACACTTCAGGACAGAGGTATTCATACTGGAGTTGACGTATACATGGAATGCACTATTACACATTTACTTAAAGACGGAGACCGCATCTCCGGAGCATTTGGATATTGGAGGGAAAGCGGGAGATTCGTTCTCTTTAACGCTAAATCCATTATCCTTGCAACAGGCGGTATTGGAAAGTCCTTCAAAGTAACATCGAACTCCTGGGAGTACACCGGGGACGGACACGCGCTTGCCTATGAAGCAGGAGCTGATCTTATTGACATGGAATTTATACAGTTTCACCCCACAGGAATGGTCTGGCCTCCAAGCGTAAAAGGAATCCTCGTTACAGAAGCTGTAAGAGGCGAGGGCGGTATCCTTACGAACAAAGATGGCGAGAGATTTATGGAGAAATACGATCCCGAAAGAATGGAGCTATCCACAAGGGACGTAGTCGCAAGATCTATCTACACTGAGGTGCAAGAGGGACGCGGCTCTCCACACGGAGGAGCTTTCCTGGATATATCCCACAGGGGAGCTGAATATGTTAAGAAGAAACTTCCAAGCATGTACCATCAGTTTATGGAATTCGCAGAGATAGACATAACCAAAGAACCCATGGAAGTTTACCCCACCACTCACTATGTAATGGGTGGAGTAAGGGTTGACCCTGAAACAGCGCAAAGCACAGTGAAGGGATTATTCGCCTGTGGAGAAGTTGCAGGCGGTATGCACGGAGCTAACAGACTCGGAGGAAACTCTTTATCAGATCTTCTAGTATTCGGGAAAAGAGCAGGGGCGGGAGCCGCTGAGTACGCAAGTAAAATAAAAGATAACGAACTTAAAATTGACGACAGAGAACTTGAAGGGGCAGTAAAAGAGATGCTCGAGCCCTATGAGAATCCCCAGGGGGAGAACCCATACACTATTCATCAGGCCCTACAGGAAACAATGGGCGACTACATAGGAGTATTCAGAACAAAAGAGAAACTCCATGAAGGAATAGAAGAAATAGATGTTCTCAAGCAAAGAGCGTCCCAGCTCAAAATCGAAGGATCGAGAATGTTCAACCCGGGATGGCACCTCTGTAAAGACCTTAAATCAATGCTCATAGTATCTGAGGCAATAGCCCGATGCGCGCATCAGCGTGAAGAGAGCAGAGGAGCTCACAGCCGTGTAGATTTCCCCAACTATAATGATGAAAAGTGGGGCACGGTTAATTCTGTCATCTCAAAAGATAATGGCGACATGAAATTAAGCACATCTCCTCTCCCTCAAATGCCTGAGGAACTAAAGAGGATTGTTGAGGGAGGATACAAATAATGTCTGTTGCTAAACTAAGAATTTATCGTGGTGATTCAAACGGCGGACAGGAAGTCGAATACGAGGTACCCATTGAAGAGGGTATGGTTGTGTTGGACGCCATCCTCTTTATTCAGGCCAATTACGATGGGGATTTAGCAGTAAGATGGAACTGCAAAGCGGCCAAGTGCGGCTCTTGCAGCGCCGAGATAAACGGTATGCCCAAGCTTACCTGCAAAACGAGGCTTGACACGCTTCCGCTTGATAAGCCTATTACCGTTCATCCAGTTAAAACGTTCCCTATAATGAAGGACCTGGTAACGGATGTATCCTGGAACTACGAGGTTAGAAAAAAGATACCGCCATTTAAATATGCTGAAGATACCGATTGGAAAATGCAGCAAGTGGATGTTGAACGAAGCCAGGAGTTCCGCAAATGCATTGAGTGTTTCTTATGCCAGGACGTATGTCATATCCTAAGAGACCACAACGAAAAGAATGAGTTTTTCGGCCCGCGCATGATGATTAAAATTGCGGAGCTTGAAATGCACCCTCTGGATATTGAGGACAGAAAACCAATGCTAAGAGAGGCTGCGGGAATAGGGTATTGTAATATTACAAAGTGCTGTACCGACATATGCCCTGAAGGCATACACATTACGGATAACGCAATCATTCCTTTAAAAGAAAGGGTTGCGGACACTTACTTTGATCCGCTTCAGTGGATAATAACTAAAATCAAAGGAAGCTAACTCTGTCCATTTTGAACCAATACTTGAACTAATACTAAGGAGACTATAAAAGTGAACATTCACGAGTACCAGGCAAAGGAGCTGCTTTCTAAATACGGAGTCGCTGTCCCTATGGGAAAAGTTGCTTCTCACGAAGATGAGGCTGAATATATAGCAAAAGACCTTAATGTAGAGAAATTCGTTGTTAAAGCCCAGATACACGCCGGGGGGAGAGGAAAGGGCGGGGGTGTTAAGGTTGCGAATTCGCTGGAAGAAGTAAAGCGCCTGGCGTCTGAGATTCTGGGAATGATCCTTGTTACCCACCAAACCGGCCCCGAAGGGAAATTAGTCACCAAAGTACTTGTGGAAGAGGCCTCTAACATAGCAACCGAGCTCTATCTGGGGATGGTAATAGACAGAGCTACGGAAAACATAGTCATAATGGCAAGTCAAGAAGGCGGTATGGAAATAGAAGAAGTAGCCCGCACTAACCCTGAGAAAATACTCAAAGAACACGTAGACCCTACAGTTGGACTCCTGCCTTACCAATGCAGGAAGATCGCTTATTTTCTCGGACTAAAGGGTAAAACTGTTAATAAAGCGGTAAAGTTGATTCTTGGTTTATATAAAGCATTTACAGATAACGATTGTTCACTTGCCGAGATTAACCCGCTGATAATTACCAATGAGGGCGAAGTATATGCGCTCGACGCTAAAATGAATTTCGACGATAACGCGTTGTTCAGACATCCTGACGTTGAGAAGATGCACGATCCAAACGAAGAAGACCCAACAGAGCTTGAAGCAAAGAAGTGGGGAATAAGCTATGTAAAACTAGACGGCAGTATCGGATGTCTGGTTAATGGCGCCGGGCTTGCTATGTCTACGATGGATATTATCAAACATCATGGTGCTGAGCCCGCCAACTTCCTTGACGTAGGAGGAGGCGCTACAGCGGAGCAGGTGCTACAAGCGCTGAAAATGATATTGAGCGACCCAAATGTGAAAGCGATTTTTGTAAACATATTCGGCGGTATCATGAAATGTGACACTATAGCTGAGGGTATTATTACTGCGGCAAAAGAAGTTGGAATAGAAGTGCCCTTAATCGTAAGACTCGAAGGAACAAATGTAGAACTCGGACGAAAATTACTCTCAGAATCAGGACTAAACATTATTACCGGTAAAGATATGGGAGAAGCCGCCGCAAAAGCCGTAGAGGCTGCCAAGTAGGGCGGATTAGAAAGACCAAAACTGCTTCCAGTAAACTATTTATTAAAAACATTATACAAAGCTGTAAACCTTCGCAATTATTGCATTTATAGTTTACAACTTTCCTATTCTACCCCCTTGACATTTCTCTGATGATGATTAGTTTGTGAAAAGGAGACATATAATACAATGAATACACTTGCTTTAAGAGAACCGTTAAACGTATTTCTTAAAGAAATCGAAAAATACCCTGTTCTTGGTAAAGAAGAGGAATATAAGATTGCTGTAAGTTATTACGAGGACAAAGACCTTGAGGCAGCAAATACACTTGTTGTATCTAACCTCAGATTTGTTGTAAAAATAGCTTCTGAATACCTATCATACGGATTTCCTCTATCGGACCTTGTACAAGAGGGAACGATGGGTCTAATGAAAGCAGTAAAGAAATTTGATCCGTATAAGGGATACAGGCTTATTTCCTACGCGGTCTGGTGGATACGGGCAGGCATTCAGAATCATATAATGAAATTCTGGAGCCATGTAAAAATAGGAACTACACAGGCCCAGAGAAAACTCTTCCACAAGATCGGAAGGGCAAAAAAAGAGATGAACATAGAAAATAATCTAATGACTGAAAAGCAAGTGCATGAAGTCGCAAATCTGTTTGGCGTAAAGGATAAAGACGTTATAGATATGGAATTTAGAACGGCGTCTAGGGATTTTTCTCTGGATTCAGCATCGACGGAAGACAACTCAGTAACATACCTAGACGTTTTATCCGACAAAAGGGCTAACCAGGAGGACGTTCTCGAATCTCTAGAAACGGATGAATTAGCAAATGAAGGAATAAGGTCCGGTTTCAAGAAATTGTCTACAAGAGAACAAAAAGTAATACAGAGCAGGTATCTTAAGAATCCGCCTGAGAAACTAAGAGAGCTTGGAGAAGAACTTGGTATTTCCAAGGAGAGAGTACGGCAAATAGAAGTAACCGCTCTTAAGAAATTAAAAGGTGCGGTTGAGACAACTATCTCTTAAGGTAATTAAGATGACGAACAAGAAGGCATTAAAACAAACAGAGACAAAAATAACAAATAACGAATATAAATGTTTAGGAGGTTACAAAAATGGCCAGTAGTGGAAAAATAATTGGAATTGATCTCGGAACCACCAACTCAGTGGTAGCTATTGTTGAGGGTGGAGAGCCAAAAGTAATAATCAATGAAGAGGGAGCGAGGGTTACACCATCTGTAGTCGGGTTCTCAAAAGACGGAGAGATTTTAGTCGGCGGACCCGCGAAAAGACAGGCTGTGGTAAACCCGGAAAACACCGTTTTCTCTATGAAACGACTTATGGGAATGCGCTACGACGAATTTAAGGATGAATTAAAACACTTGCCTTATAAAGTAGTGAAAACAAAAAATGGTGACGCATGGATAGAGGTTAACGGTAAGCAGTATTCACCTCCTGAGATATCTTCAAATGTTCTCAAGAAGCTAAAGAAAGCTGCTGAGGATTATCTGGGAAGCGAGGTATCAGAGGCCGTAATCACAGTACCCGCTTACTTTAACGATTCTCAAAGACAGGCAACTAAAGACGCGGGGAAAATAGCGGGGCTTGAAGTTAAGAGAATCATTAACGAGCCAACAGCTGCCGCTCTATCTTACGGATTTGATAAAAAGTCTGAGGGAATCATCGCAGTCTATGACTTGGGCGGTGGAACTTTTGATATATCCGTTCTTGAAGTAGGTGATAATGTCATCGAAGTAAAGTCAACCAATGGTGACACACACCTTGGTGGAGACGACTTCGACAGACTGGTAATGGAATACATCATAGAAGAATTCAAAAAGGAATCTGGAATTGATCTGACTAGTGACAAAATGGCGATTCAACGCTTAAGACAGGAAGCTGAGAAAGCTAAGGTTGAGCTTTCCAACACTCTTGAGACTGAAATTAATCTCCCGTTTATCACAGCGGACGCTTCGGGTCCAAAACATCTTGTAATGAAAATTACCCGCTCCAAATTTGAGCAGCTGATAGAAGACAAGATAAAAGGGACTCTGGGGCCTTGCAAGCAGGCACTTAAAGACGCCGGGCTAAAACCAGGGGATATAAACGAAATCATTCTAGTGGGAGGATCCACCAGAATTCCTATGGTACAGAAAGTTGTAACAGACTTCTTCGGCAAAGAACCGCATAAGGGAATTAATCCTGATGAAGTAGTCGCTATGGGCGCCGCTATTCAGGGGGCTGTATTGGGCGGAGAGGTAAGAGACGTTCTATTGCTCGATGTTACCCCGCTTTCCCTTGGCATAGAAACCCTAGGCGGTGTAATGACAAAAATTATAGAAAGAAATACAACCATACCGACAAAGAAGAGCCAGATATTTACAACGGCTGAGGACAGTCAAACATCTGTAGAGATACACGTCCTTCAGGGAGAGCGTCAGATGTCGGGAGACAACAGAACGCTTGCAAGATTTATTCTCGACGGCATACCTCCTTCAGCTCGGGGTATTCCTCAGGTTGAGGTTACGTTTGATTTAGATGCTGACGGCATACTTCACGTCTCAGCCAAAGATATGGCAACTCAAAAAGAACAAAAAGTAAGAGTTGAAGCTTCAAGCGGACTTAACAAGGACGAAATAGATTCAATGGTTAAGGATGCTGAGGATAAATCAGAAGAAGACAAGAAGCGTCATGAGCTAGTAGAGAGCAGAAACAAACTCGATGAGCTTATCTACAGAACAGATAAGAGCTTTAAAGAATTTGAGGACAAACTCTCAGATGATGAGAAGAAAGAGCTCCAGGAGGCTTTAGAGGAAGGAAGAAACGCCATTAAAGCTGAAGATGCCGAGGCTATTGAGCAATCAACAGTAAAGATAACTCAGGCATCTCACAAACTTGCTGAGCTAATGTACAAGCAGCAGGCGGAAAGTAGCGAGGCTCAAACTGAAGAACCTCAGGGTGATGCATCAGAGGCTGCTCAAGCAGATGACAACGCAGAAGAAAGTGAACAGGACAATAATGACGGTGATGACGTAATAGACGCTGAATTCACCGAAAAGTAAAATAGATTTCATATTCAGCATCAATTAAAATCAGAAAATAATGAGGCGGCCTAGTGTCGCCTTTATTATTTATCTAGACTATATTTATCAAACTATAAGATAACTATTGCTCAGTTTTGATTTAAATGTTAATTTTATATGCGTAATCTGGGTTTTAAATACCACACAAAAAATTAAGCAATATGTTTGGAGGCAAGAAAATGAAAGCGGAAATTCATCCTGAATACAAAGAAGTAAACATTAGCTGTTCATGTGGGGCTTCTTACAAAACGAAATCAACAAGGTTTGAAGATTTCACGGTCGAGGTTTGCTCCAACTGTCATCCTTTTTATACAGGAAAAGAAAGGGCAGCCGAAGCGAAGGGTAGAGTTGAAAGATTTAGAAGAAAATACCAATCAAATTAGTTCCTACCCAATCTTTCAAATAAGGAAAGAAGAAACACCATCTCTATTTGATTATCTGTATATGATTGGGGCTAATATGTAAGTACTTCAAACAACTAACGAATGCGGAGGTGACTTGCTATGGCAGAGTATGATAGAGGTAGTATCAGAAATATAGCGCTAATTGCTCCCCACGGTGCCGGAAAGACTTCCCTTGCAGAGGCAATGTTATTTATGCACAGTGCCACTGACAAGCTAGGAAGGGTTGATGACGGTTCTTCAACGCTAGACTTTGAGTCTGAAGAAAAAAGCCGCAATATGTCGATCAACTCTCATATCGCATTCTTTGAAACCAAAAACAATTTTATAAATGTAGTAGACACTCCAGGGTTTTTAAATTTCCTCTATGAAACAGAGAGCGCAATCAAAACAGTAGACGGCGCCGTACTTCTTGTAGAAGCAATACAGGGAGAAACTCCTGTACAGGCACGTAAATACTGGGATATGGCAGGGGATATCCCGAGAATTATTTTTGTAAATAAACTTGATAGAGTAAACACTTCTCTTGAAGATACCGCAAAAAGCATATCAAAAGAACTCGGAGTTAAAGCACTTCCCTTCACTCTTGCGATTGGTGAGGGAGAGGACTTCAAAGCCGTTATAGTTCTTATAGATATGAAAGCCTACGCCTATGACGGGAAAGGCAACGTCCAGGAAATATCTATTCCCGAAGAGATGATGGATAAGGTAAAAGCGGCCAGGGAAAAGATTGTAGAAGCTGTAGCCGAGCTTGACGACGAACTGCTTGTGAAGTACCTCGATGGTGAGGAAATAGCAGAAGACGTTATGATTAAAATGCTTCATCAGGGAATACTTGATGCCAAAATTTATCCTGTATTTGCAGGCTCTGCTACAAATCTGATTGGTATTAAGGCGCTTGTTGGAGGAATTTGCAGATATCTCCCTTCTCCTATCGAACGAAAACCAATCAGTGTTAAAAATCCAGACGGTGAGGATAGCCAAACGGAGCCTAGAGAAGATGGTCAGCCTACCGCCTATATTTTCAAGACTATTTC
>JAJCZT010000174.1 GCA_029262255.1 Deltaproteobacteria bacterium | reverse complement strand
AAGCCGCGGTACAAACTGGCTGATCAAGAAGGGTGCCAAGCTTGTTGAGACCGTGGATGATATCTTAAGCGAAGTGGAGGCGTTAAGAGGTTTCCAAAGCGCCGATACACTGGATCTTGGATTGATTGAGAAAAACACTTCTTCACTCTCTGAGAATCAACGAGAGGTGTTTTCTGTTTTAAAAAGAGAGCCTATCCATATAGATGAAATAATAAGAGTAACCGGGATCGAGTCCTCAAATTTACTTTCCGTATTGCTCACACTTGAGTTAAATGATTTTGTAATCCAGCTTCCGGGGAAACATTTTCAGGTTAAGTAGTTACAGGTTTAAGATGACATGCTTTAGTTTGGATAAACTATCATACCAAAGTATGTTGACTTTTCTTCGTTATGGTAATCTAATAAAGGTTAAAGGCTTCACAAGTACTAATTATTTGCTGCTTTTAAAGGAGCAGATTATAAATGGCGGATAAAGTACTCTCTAATAAAAAATCACAAGCTGTAAGGACTATAGTTGCCTGTCGTTATCCTCTGGTTAAGGAAGGACTTTCTAAAATTCTAGAAGAGGATAAAAAAATTAAGGTTGTCTCAGGCGTATCCAATTTGATTGATTTAGTTGAATCCTGCAAACAATTTGATTTTGATATTTTGCTTCTGGATGTGGAACTTAAAGGTTTGAACCTAACAAAGATTTTAGGTTTGGTAAGAAAGAATAAGAGCGCGAAAGTAATTTTATTAATCGATTCTGATTATAGTGAAAACCTGTTAATAAATGCCATTCGTTCAGGTGTCAGAGGTTATTTACTCAAAGACGCCGACTCAATAGAGCTTGTCAAATCGATAAAAGCGGTGTTTGATGGAGAACTCTGGACTGAGAGAAAATTAATGGGGAAAGTTGTGGACGGATCTTCTTATCCTACTAAGAAATCGCGGGTAAAAGGGCAGATTTATGATTTAACAGAGACTGAGATAAAGATCATAAAGTTGCTTCTGACCGGTATGACCAACAGAGAAATAGCTGACGAGTTATATATAAGCGAGAAAACTGTGAAGTTCCACCTGTATAAAGTCTTTAAAAAGCTCACTTTAAAAAATAGGGCGGAGCTCATACTCTTTGGTTTCCGTAACGGCTTTGTAACCTGAACACTCTAATTCTAACTAACTTCTTGAGTGTAAGTTCGGGAAAGATAGGGCTTTAAAAAGGGTGTTTTTTTATGAATATGGAGTTTCTTTATACCAAATTTATTTTTTCGTGATATTCTAGTATGCTTTTAAAATTAGGAGTTAATTATGAATATAAGCGTAATAGGGACAGGATATGTAGGATTGGTTACCGGAGCATGTCTCGCGGGAAGCGGGAATAACGTAATATGTGTCGATATAGATGAAGAGAAGATAGAGAGTCTCAAAGAAGGGCGGGTTACTTTCTATGAGCCAGGGCTTGAAGATGTTGTCAGAAAAAATATTAAAGAAGAGCGTCTTCATTTTACTACCGATCTCGATTACGCCGTGAAAAACTCGTCAGTAATCCTAATTGCCGTGGGTACTCCCCCAAATGGAGATGGCTCTGCTGATACCAGCGCTGTAATAAATGTCGCAGGCTCTATAGGAAAAAGCCTTGATGATTACAAGATTATAGTTACAAAAAGCACGGTTCCTGTCGGCACTACAGAGATGATCCGTGATGAGATAAATAAGGTTACGGATATTAAATTTGATGTGGCTTCTAACCCCGAATTTTTAAAAGAGGGCGCTGCGGTAGAGGATTTCATGAAGCCCGACAGGGTCTTGATCGGAGTCGACAACGAATCTACAGCTCAGACCTTAAAAGAACTTTACGCTCCCTTTATGAGGTCAATGGACAGGGTTGTTATCGTCTCAATTAGATCCTCGGAACTAGCGAAATATACTGCCAATGCAATGCTGGCGACAAGAATTTCTTTTATGAATGAGATTGCGAATTTGTGTGAGAGAGTAGGGGCCAACATATCAGAGGTCAGACTTGCTATAGGCTCAGATGATAGAATAGGGCGTCATTTTCTTTTTCCCGGTATTGGATACGGGGGATCCTGTTTTCCTAAAGATGTCAAAGCCTTAATTAATACTGCAAGCGAATTTGGTTATGAGCTGCAGGTGTGTAGTGCGACTGATGAAGTAAATACAAAACAGAGAGAGCTCTTTTGGCGGAAAATCGAAAATTATTTCAAAGGACGGCTTGAGGGAAAGAAATTCTCTGTTTGGGGAATTTCTTTTAAACCCAAGACGGATGATATCAGGGAAGCGCCGTCACTTTATATTATAGACAAGCTACTTTCAGCAGGCGCTCAGGTCGTGGTGCATGACCCTGTTGCGATAGATAATGCCAAAGCTTATTTTGGAGACAGGGTGGGTTACGCAGATTCTAATTATGAAGCGTGTGAGGGCGCCGATGCGCTAATAATCAATACGGAGTGGAATGAGTACCGGCAGCCGGATTTTAATAAAATAAAGCAATTAATGGATGGGGAAGTGATATTTGATGGGCGAAATTTATATAAACCTGACATATTAAAAGAACTTGGGCTTAAGTATTTTGGAGTTGGTATTGGCAATTAAAGACTTAAGTGTTTTTTCTAATAACCGCCTTCATGCAGCTTGCATGTAATGATGGGTATTTTGTATTAATGATTTTGTTCTAAAATTTGCAATAATATTTATTCAGGTAAAATGCCTGATATTAAAATCTAAGATTGAATCTCATTTGGTTGTGATTAATCTTAATACCGTATAAATGAAAAAAATAGGTGATGAATGTCTAAATCTCTAATCATTGTTGAGTCTCCTGCGAAAGCTAAGACTATAAAGAAATATTTGGGCGAAGACTTCAATGTTGAAGCTTCCTCAGGACACCTTATTGATCTTCCTACCAGTAAGCTCGGTGTGGATATAGATAACAATTTTAATCCCGAGTACGTGGTAATAAAGGGAAAGGGTAAATACCTGGACAAACTTAAAAAGGCTGCAAAGAACGCTGAGAACATTTATTTGGCGTCTGACCCTGATAGAGAGGGAGAGGCCATAGCTTGGCATATAGCGAATGAGTTAGACATTTGGGACAGGTCTCATAGAGTGTTATTTCATGAGATTACCAAGAATGCAGTTCAGAAAGCGATAGGGAATCCTACCGATCTAAGCCAGGACAGATTTGAAGCCCAACAGGCGAGAAGAGTGCTTGATCGCCTGGTTGGTTATCAGGTAAGCCCGCTTTTATGGAGAAAAGTCAAAAAAGGACTTAGCGCGGGTAGAGTGCAGAGTGTTGCACTTAGAATAGTGGTTGAAAGAGAAAGAGAGATCGAGGCGTTTAAGCCCAGAGAATACTGGTCTATTGAATCTGAATTAAAACGCAGTCAGGACGAGCAAAGTGATTCGTTTGTAGCCGCACTGGTTAGATTTGACGGCGAGAAGGTTGAGATATCAAACCAAGAGCAATCAAATCTAATACTTGATTCAGTTAAGAATGAAGTATTTGTTGTCTCCTCTGTAGATAGGAAAGATAAGAAGCGCAACGCTCTTCCCCCATTCATAACAAGTACCCTTCAGCAAGAAGCTTCCCGCAAGATTAGGTTTGGTACGAAGAAAACGATGTCCGTTGCTCAAAAGCTCTATGAAGGAATTGCGCTTGGTGAAGAAGGCCCGGTCGGTCTTATTACATATATGAGAACTGACTCAGTAAGGATTTCAAATGATGCCTTAGATGAAGCAAGGTCATATATTAAAGAAAATTATGGGGATCAATATTTACCAGGCAAGCCCAATACCTTTAAAGTTAAAAAGGCGGCGCAAGATGCTCATGAAGCTATAAGACCTACTTTTGTAAATAAAATCCCGGATTCGATTAAAGAATTTCTATCCGATGATGAATATAAACTTTATAAGCTTATTTGGCAGAGGTTTGTCGCCTCCCAAATGAATCCCATTATCTATGATCAGACCACTTTAGAGACAAAGGCGGGCAAAGGGACATTTCGTGCCACGGGGTCAATAATAAAGTTCCCTGGCTTCTCCGCTGTCTATCTCGAGGGCAAAGAGGAAGAAGAGGAAGCCAAAGAAAAAGATGAGATGAGAAAACTTCCGGATGTCTCACAGGGCGACAAGCTTGATCTTCTAAACCTTGAAGGTAAGCAGCATTTTACCCAGCCCCCACCAAGATTCTCTGAGAGTTCTCTTGTAAAAGAGCTCGAAGAAAAGGGAATAGGGCGTCCGTCTACTTATGCGAGCATTATCTCTACAATCCAGGACCGTGAGTATGTTCTTAGGGAGAAAAATAGACTCCTGCCTACAGTTCTGGGCCGTACTGTGAATGATCTTTTGATTCAGGGCTTCCCTGAAATTATGGATGTGCAGTTTACTGCGGAAATGGAAGAAAAATTGGATGATGTAGAAGACGGGAATATTAATTGGGTGGAGCTTTTAAAGGAATTTTATGGCGGATTTTCTACAAGACTTGATAAAGCGCAGGAATCAATGAAGGGAGTAGAGACGAATATTGCCTGTGATAACTGTAGCGCTCCAATGATTATTAAATGGGGTAAAAACGGAGAGTTCTTATCTTGCTCGAAGTACCCTGAGTGTAAGAACGCAAAGGCTTTTGAGTATGACGCAGAGGGGAAAATTCTCATAGTTGAAAGGGCTGCGCCTGTTTTAAGAGAAGACCTGCCGTGTGATAAATGTAGTGCCCCTATGGTTATAAAACAAAGCAGACGCGGTGAGTTCTTAGCCTGCTCGAGATATCCTGATTGTAAGAACGCTAAAGCATTTGAATATGATCCGGATGGGAATGTTAAGGTACTTGAAAAAGAAGAGCCTTTAATTAGAGAAGATTTAAAGTGTGAGAAATGCGGCAAACCCATGGCTGAAAGAAAAGGAAGATTCGGTAAATTTGTCGGATGTACCGGCTATCCCAAGTGTAGAAATATTAAAAACATTGATGAGAAGGGTAATATTGTAGCGTCTAAACCCGGCTCAAGAGCTGGCGGCAAAAAGGGCGGCAAAAAAGATAGCGAAGAAGTGTCAGATGCAAATTGATTGATTTGCTTAATTATTGTTATACACTTTAAAATCAAGACTAAGATCTAAATTGATTTCGATCAATTACCTGTCAAGATAAAATATGGAAAGAAATTCCAGACAGATTGAGCTTGGGGGCATCAAGGTTGGCGGAGGCGCCCCTGTTACGGTTCAATCAATGACAAAAACCGATACCAGAGATATTGTTGCAACAGTTGCTCAGATAAAGAGTCTTGAGAAAGCTGGGTGCGATATCGTGCGTCTTGCAGTTCCCGATATGGATGCGGCCAAATCCCTGGGCGAAATTATAAAACAAACTAATATTCCGATTGTTTCCGACATTCATTTCGACTACAAACTTGCACTCGAGGCTGTTAAGCAGGGAGTGGACGGCATGAGGATTAATCCCGGCAACATCGGGGCTAAGTATCGTATAAAAGCTGTAGTTGATGCTGTTAGGGAAAGAGGAATCCCCATTAGGATAGGCGTTAATTCAGGCTCGCTTGAAAAAGACATATTAAAAAAACACGGCTCACCTACACCCGAAGCTCTTGCTGAAAGCGCTTTTAGGCATGTTGAGATTTTAGAAGATCTGGATTTTAGAGATATAAAAATTTCCGTTAAATCTACAGATGTTAAAAAGATGATAGCTTCATACAGGATATTGGCCGAGAGATGTGATTATCCG
>JAJCZT010000173.1 GCA_029262255.1 Deltaproteobacteria bacterium | reverse complement strand
TTTCCGGGGTATTGATCTTCTTAAGTAAAACCTTATCGCTAAGCGGTTTTATAGCCATATTGAAAAATCCTCCTGAACAGAAATTGTAAAGTTATATTTGACCCATTTAGTAAAAATCTAGGTATAAGTTAAGCACGAATTCCACAGTGTCAAGAGCAAGAAGGAATTAGATCAAAAATAAGCATCATCTGTAAGACTTAATAGTATGCTTAAAAAATTGAATGGTTTTAAATAGAAAGCATTGTTCACAACAAGATTAACATCATGTTCTTAATAGTAATTCACATCAAAGGCGTTCTTGATAATGTTAATTTCTTCACTTGTAAGATCAACGGAAACGATATCAAAGCGCATGTCTGTGGATTGGATATTCTTGTTTTCGAGATAAACAAACGCTGTTGCCAATAGCTTCTTTTGCTTCCTGTGCGTTACCGCCTCTGCGGGAAGCCCGAAATCCTCACGGCTTCTGGCTTTTACCTCCACAAAGCAAAGCACTCTTTTTCTGTCCTCCGCAATTATATCAATCTCGCCCTGGCGGCAGCTAAAATTCTTCTCAAGGATTTTGTACTTGTCCTTTTTAAGGAACTTACATGCCAAATCCTCACCCTTTTTACCTGCAGATCTGCTATTTGTTGCCATATAATATAGTATCCCCTGAAATTATTATAGCTAGCTCATATTACAGCGCGTCATATTTTAAAAGGGTGGATAAAAAACTGGATTCCCGATATAGACGTTCGGGAATGACAATCACCCCCACCTTTAATCCTCCCCCCTCAGGGGGGAGGAAATAAAAGAAAGCAAAAGATTTAGATTCCGAATCAAGTTCAGAATGACAGATAAAAGGGAGAGTCTGAAATTAATTTTCATCCAGCTTTTTCTTCAGTTCAGCGAGCTTTGTCAGGGCATCAAGAGGAGTCATGGAGTTGGTATCAAGCTCTTTAATCTCCTCTAATAGAGGATGCTCTTTAGGTTCCTCTTTATTTTCAGTTTCAGCGAAGAGAGACGCTTGCCCCCCTAAAATAGAGTTTCTGAGCTCAGTTTGAGACTTTTCAAGATTAAGCAGAACCTTGCGCGCCGTTTTAATGACACCTTCGGGGACTCCGGCTAATTTGGCGACCTGAATCCCGTAACTATGACTGGTCGCACCCGGAATCAGCTTTCTCAGAAATACAATTTTATCCCCGTTATCCTTTACATATATATTGTAGTTTTTAGTCCTTTTTTTCGATATCGCAAGCTCGGCAAGCTCGTGGTAGTGAGTTGCGAAAAGAGTTCTGCAGCCAAGATCATGGAGGGATTCTGCTACTGCCCAGGCAATGCTCATACCGTCAAAGGTGCTTGTTCCCCTTCCTATTTCATCTAAAATAACAAGACTTTTGTCAGTTGCGTGTCTTAAAATATAGGCTGTCTCTACCATCTCAACCATAAAAGTAGAATGCCCCTTAGCCAGATTGTCGGATGCTCCGACTCTCGTGAATACCCTGTCGCAAATACCGATCTCGGCATGAGTAGCCGGAACAAAGCTTCCCATCTGAGCCATAATAACGCTTAAAGCGACTTGCCTTATAAGCGTGGATTTTCCAGCCATGTTGGGGCCGGTGATTATTAGAAGCTGATTTTCCTTGGAGTCCAGTCTTGCATCATTTGGGACAAAGCGCTCACCCAGGTCCATTCTTTCAATCACGGGGTGGCGGTTATTTTTAAGCTCTATGACCTTGGAGTCTGAAACCCGGGGTCTTACGTAATCGTATTTTTCAGCAACCTGAGAAAGGGAGCACAGAACATCTATCATTGCTATCAGTGAAGCAGTGCGCCTCACTCTTTCAGATTCATTTGCGACCTGCACTCTAATACCCTCGAAGAGCTCCCTTTCAATATCTAGAATTTTATCCTCTGCGCCAAGCAGCTTTTCCTCATACTCTTTAAGCTCCTGGGTTATGTACCTTTCCGCGTTTACAAGCGTCTGTTTCCTTATATAGTGCTCTGGAACCGAAGCTGAATGCGTTTTGGTAACCTCTATATAATATCCAAACACACGGTTGTAGCCGATTTTAAGTGAGCTTATGCCGGTTGATTGTTTTTCTCCCGATTCAAGCTCTGCGATCCATTTTTTGCCGTCCCGGCGGATTGAGCGCAGCTCATCTAACTCCGCGCTGACCCCCTCTCTAATTATCCCCCCATCCCGTGAAGATACAGGAGGCTCATCTACGAGGACTTCCTCGAGCATGCCTCTGATATCACTTAAATCATCAAGGCTCCCGGCTATCTCTTTTAGGATTTTTGAATCGGCTCTCTCTAATTTGTCTTTTATCTCGGTAATATGAGAAGACGAATCCCTCAATGAGCCCAAATCCCTGGGTCTTCCGGAGGTGGTTGAAATCCTCCCAATTAATCTCTCAATATCGCTGATTTCTTTTAGAACGGCTCTCAAATCTGATTTTAAGCGGGACTTACTTTTAAATTCCTCGACCCCATCAAGGCGAATCTCTATCTCTTTTAGTTTAATTAGAGGATTTGATATCCAAAATTTAAGAAGCCTCGCTCCCATAGCGGTCATAGTCTCATCAAGAACCCAAAATAACGTGCCCTCTTCATTGCCGCCCCTAATAGTCTTTAAAAGCTCAAGATTTCTTTTCGTCGAGTCGTCAATCAATAGATACTCTGACTTCTTGTAGAACTCGGGTTCATCCAACGGAGGCATTTCCTCCAGCTGCGTGTCTTTTAAATACTGGATGAGCGCCCCGCTTGCCGAAATTGAATCCGGCTGCTCCTCAAGCCCGAAGGGCTCTAGCGTTTTGGCGGACAGGTGGTCCAAGAGAAGCTCTTTTGCCCGGTCAATATCCCAAACCCAGGAATCAAGCTCGGTAACTAGCGGATCAAAAGACTGTGTAAACTCTGCTTTGGGAATATCACCCCTATTTTCGTCGTCCTGGAGGAGCAACTCTTTTGGCTCAATCTGAGAGAGCTCGTCAATTAAATCTTCAAGGGAATCAAAAGAGGTGGTTCTAAAAATGCCCGTTGATATATCGGTATACGCAAATCCGTAGGAATGTTTGTTAACATAAACACTGGCTAGATAATTATTAGACTTTGAATCAAGCTTTTCAGTATCCAGTATGGCGCCTGGAGTGAGCACTCTTACAACTCTTCTTTTAACAACACCTTTGGCGTCTTTAGGGTCTTCAACCTGCTCACAAACGGCGACTTTATGCCCTTCTTTAAGGAGCTTGGCCAGATAGGGCTCCGCGCTATGATGAGGCACCCCGCAGAGGGGAACGGGATTTTTGCCGGACTTATTTCTAGAGGTAAGCGCAATTCCTAGAACCTTTGAAGCGACCTTTGCGTCCTCGTAGAACATTTCATAGAAATCACCCAAACGGAAAAAAAGTATTGAGTCGGGGTACTCCTTTTTTATACTGACATACTGCTTTAGCATGGGGGTCTGCTCAGACATAGATAAATGATTATATCAATTCGTTCACGAAGTCTCAATAAAAGTTGGGAAATCGTGCGATGCGGCTCGATTATTTAAACTCGGTTTCAGGATGGAGGAGGTATGATGCGGGATGTATATATTTTAACCCGTTTGTCCTGAGTTCAATCGAAGGGGCTCGGATTAATTTCACCCCCAACTTAAATTGGATTTGGGAAAGATCCCGGGTCATGGTTTAGAGTGACAGTAGCCCCCCACCTTAATCCTCCCCCGCATTGGGGGAGGAAAAGAAAAGCGAAAGCTGAGACCCTGAAACAAGTTCAGGGTGACAGCTAACTTCAAATCTTCCCTAACTATTAAATTCCAATGAGCTAAGAGCTTCAATTTATTAACATTAGCAGGCTATAGGGTAAGGGCGTCCGAATCCTCACCCGTTCGAATTCGTTCTTTACAGAAGGAGGGGACTAACAGAAAAGACAAAAGAAAAATTAGACCCTGAAACAAGTTCAGGATGACTACAGATTAAATTTGCCGGAGCGGCTCTTGGTGTTAAAATCTAATCTTATGACCAAAGAAAGCAGCGTGAAATTTGCAATCGGACAAATCGTACATCATAAAATGTTTGACTACAGGGGAGTAGTGGTAGACGTAGACCCTGTATTTAACAGCACCGAGGAATGGTACGAGAGTGTAGCTCTTTCAAGGCCCCCAAAAGATAAACCCTGGTACCACGTTTTAGTGGATGGAGCCGCACATCAAACGTATGTAGCTGAAAAGAATTTGGAAGATGATAAATCAGCTAAACCTATAGACCACCCGCTTGTAGGCGAATTTTTTAATGGAGTTGAGGGCGGAATTTACGTTATGAAACAAAGACGCAATTGATCCTTCTTCTTGCGTGAGAAACCCGGGAGTGATAGATTAGTAGTTCTAAAAGAACCCGATCATGGAGAGGCGCTTCCCAATAGATACAAAGGATAATGAACTTGATAAAACCTAATTCATTTGTAGGAGATTTGATACCGTACATACCAGGGAAACCTGTAGAGGAGCTAGAGCGTGAGATCGGGATTAGAGACGCTGTAAAAATCGCTTCAAATGAAAACCCCTTAGGGCCTTCTCCTCTTGCGGTAGAAGCGGTTAAAGAAGCTGTCTCTTCATTAAACCGCTATCCCGACGGCGACGCATTCTACTTAAAGGAAAAGCTGTCCTCAAAACTCGGAATAAGTCCTGAGACGCTGATATTCGGAAACGGGTCTAACGATGTAATAGACATCGCCGCAAGGACATTTATGAAGCCCGGGGACGAGGCGATATTCGGAGAGTACGCATTTATTGTCTACCCGATTGTAACCCAGGCTGTGGGCGCAAAAGCTGTAATCTCGCCAATGCCGGATTACACTCATGATTTGAGGGATATGTACTCCAGAATAACCGAGAAAACAAAGATCATATTCATCGCAAATCCCAACAACCCGACAGGAACCATGGTAAAACGGGGGGAATTTGAATGGTTTTTGGATAAGGTGCCGGAGGATATTTTAGTCTTAATGGATGAGGCGTATTTTGAATATGTAGATGACCAAGACTATCCAAATTCCCTTGAGTACCAAAATACCGGTAAATCAATTTTGACAGTCAGGACATTCTCAAAAATTTACGGACTTGCGGGACTAAGGCTTGGCTACGGGATAGCGTCAAAGGAAATCATATCAAATATGCAGAGGGTACGTCAGCCGTTTAACTCAAATTCTCTGTCACAGGTCGGAGCCATTGCGGCACTTGACGATAAAGAACACATTGAGAAAACAAAAGAAGTTAATAGTGAGGGGCTTACTTATGTTACACGGGAGCTTAAGAAGCTGGATATCACTTATGCTCCGTCATATACGAATTTTGTGCTCATAGACATCGGGGATGATCCGATGCCTGTCTACAATTCGCTCCTTAGAGAAGGAGTAATCGTAAGACCTGTTATGGGTTATGGATTAAAGACCCATCTCAGAGTGACGATAGGTACTGCAGAGGAAAATGACAAATTTATAAGCGGCATCAAAAAGGTATTGGGTAAATAAAATTATGGAATTTGAGAAAATCACAATCATCGGGCTTGGTTTAATCGGGGGCTCGCTTGCCCGGGCTCTAAAGGAATCAAACGAGGTGGGAGCTGTAGTCGGGATTGATCCCGATAGAGAGACGATTGAGTACGCCCTTGGTAACGGAATTATTGATATAGGATCATCGGATATCAAGGAAGGAGTGGGGGGCGCAGAGATAATTGTCATTTCAACCCACGTTGGAATTATTACGGATACCGCAAAGTCTGTTTTTCCCTCTGCCACACAAGGCGCAATAATTACAGATGTAGGAAGCGTAAAGTCTGCGGTAGTCAAAGGGATTGAACCTTATTTGCCTGCCGATATACATTTTATAGGCGGGCACCCCATAGCCGGAACTGAGAACTCAGGTGTTAAATCGGCTGATTCAAAACTATTTAACGGAAAAAGGTGCATTTTAACCCCAACTGAAAAAACGGACCCGCTAGCGAAAAGCAAAGTCACCGGAATGTGGGAGTTAGTCGGAAGCGAAGTACGCGAGATGGACCCTGAAACTCACGATCATATCTTTGGCCTGGTAAGTCACTTGCCGCATATAGTGGCCTACTCGCTGATTAACACGGTACTCAATGCTCAGGACTCAGATGTGCTTTTAGAATTTGCGGGGGGGGGGCTTAAGGATTACACAAGAGTCGCTGCAAGCTCGCCCGAGATGTGGGCCCAGATATTTAAGGCCAATAAAAGTCATTTACTAGAGGCAATTTCAATGTTTAAGGATTCGCTCGGAGAGATTGAAGAGGCAATTGAGAATGAGGATTTTGATACTTTAAAGAAAAAGCTTGATAAGGCCGCGAGAACTAAACGCAATTTATAAGTTAACCCGGACGTTGACCTAAACCATATTCACTTAATATCTTCTCAACAATTACCTCCGGAGTATCAACAATATCGAGGGTTAAAGCATGATCCGGCTCTTGGAGTGTTAGGAACTGACTGTGCAGCAAATCGGCGCCCGCGAAATGCCCCTTTCTATTAACGAGTCTTTTTTTTATTAAGTTCAGATCACCCGTAAGATAAATGAAGTTAATATTTTTATCCGGAACATCTAGAAAATCTCTATAGGATTTTTTAAGCGCCGAGCAAGCAATAACCATAGGACCGCTGTGCTCCTCTATGAGATTCCGGATTGCCCAAAGCCAGGGCTCTCTGTCACTATCTGAAAGGGGAGCTCCTCTACTCATTTTCTCTATATTTTCTTTGGAATGAAATCGGTCGGAATCATAAAATACGCAGGAGCGCCTCTCCGCAAGCATCTTGCCAACAGTAGTCTTACCTGAGCCGGAAACGCCCATTATTATAAAAATCATAGTCAGGCTAACAAGTATTATTCCTGGACTTAGTTACTAGCCTACGCCGCATTTGCAAGCAGTAACAAATACCGCAATTATGAGAACTGAAGTAACAGTTAAGTAATAACGCATTCTTCTGACCTCGGATAAAGTGTTAGTTTGTTATGCAAAATATACAAGTTCCGGATAAAAATTATTCTTAGACTTTATTAATTACCCCAACTCACAGCTACAAGCAGTAATGAATAATGTGACTAAAAGAATTGAAGCAACACTTAAGTAATAGCGCATTCTTCTGACCTCGGTATATTGGATTGTTTTTTCAGTATATAGGATTATTTTTCTAAAGTAAATCATACTATCAATAGAGCTAATGACCAAAGAAAAACGATTCTACAAGAAAAAGAAACCCTCTCTCAGCTTGACCGGATATTGCAGAATCGGCATGTGAAAATATTAAACCAGTAACTGGTTTCAAAAAACCTTTATTAATAGCAAGTTAGACATAATTAATAAGCATTAATACAGTAGGAGATCAAATGGTTAACCCGGGTTTCACTTCTTCTTAACACATTCTTAACATTGCTGATGTTTAATTCTAGATCAAATGACCTTAAAGGAGGCAGTAAAATGTTTAAAGGTGTATTAGAATCCCAAATATTCAAGAGTAGCTTCATTGCTTTAATTGTCGCTTTAACAGCAGGGTTTGCTACTGCAGAAGAACCGGTTAAGGTTGACTCAAATATTCCGGCTTACACCAAAACAAGCGGTGTTTCAGGAAATATAAACAGTGTAGGATCAGATACTATGAACAACCTGATGGCACTATGGTGCGAAGGATTTACAAAAAACTATCCAAATGTAAAGTGTCAGATTGAAGGCAAGGGTTCAAGTACTGCTGCACCCGCACTAATCGAGGGAACAGCTCAGTTCGGTCCCATGTCCCGTAAAATGAAAAGTAAAGAAATAGACGAATTTGAAAAAGCGTTTGGATATAAACCTGAGGCGGTCCCTACA
>JAJCZT010000172.1 GCA_029262255.1 Deltaproteobacteria bacterium | reverse complement strand
TCAGTTTCCATCGGCGGTGCGCTGATGGGCACTGCAATTTTTCTCTATATAATAGTCGTATTTTCAGACCTGAGAAGACGAAATGTGCTCTGATGGAAATTCCCCCGCTTTATTTT
Source organism: Deltaproteobacteria bacterium (assembly GCA_029262255.1). Classification (GTDB taxonomy): domain Bacteria; phylum Desulfobacterota_D; class UBA1144; order Nemesobacterales; family UBA2774; genus CR02bin9. The sequence goes on along the minus strand of JAJCZT010000172.1, from coordinate 7,280 downwards.
TTCGTACGGAATTAGAATAATTTCAATTGGTTTTATTCCCGCTTCCTCCCAATGCTATGGTCTCGGGCCTGTGTAACCGGCAGCGAGCAAGTAAGCACAAGGATTCCACTTGGAAACACAGCGCCGTTACCGCGTTTAGAAAAGAAGAATAAAATAACGCTTGACTTATTAAGGGAGGCGCTTTATATTATTTATGAAACTTAAGTAACGCACTTAAAATCATCCTCCATCCTCCTTTAAGAAAGAGGAAGCGAATCTAACAAGAATTGCTTCCTCTTCTCTTTATTTAAGGTATTTTTACTTCGCATTAAGGGGAAAGATATTGAACTTAATCACAATCAGTTATAATTAACAAAATTGTTATGAACCAGATATATATAATTCTCTTCTATAAATTTACCGAGATAGAAAATCCCGAGGATTTTGTAGAGCAGCATCTAGATTTCTGCATTAAGGAAGGACTGCTTGGCAAAATACTTGTAGCAAAGGAAGGTATTAACGGCTCACTTTCCGGATCTAAAGAGCAGATCGAGAAATATAAAGAGTATTTAAGCGGTCAAAGCCAATTCTCGGATATTAATTTCAAAGAAGAGATTGGTACTTTTAGTCCTTTTAAGAAAATGATCGTCCGTCAAAAAAAAGAGATTATAAGGATGGATCAAGATCTGGACTTAAACAAAACAGGTAAATATATATCTCCTCAAGAGTTAATGGAGCTGTATGAAAGCGACGAAGAATTTATAATACTCGATACCCGGAATAATTATGAATCGGATATGGGCAAATTCAAGAATGCCATAGCACCTGATATAGATACATTCCGCGAATTCCCCGACGCACTGAAATCGCTTGAAGACAAAAAAAACAAAAAGATTATCACCTACTGCACCGGTGGAATAAGATGTGAAAAGGCAACTTCTTATATGATTAAAGAGGGTTTTTCCAATGTCTATCAACTACAAAACGGGATTATCAATTTTTGTCAGCAGTATCCAAAGACACTGTGGGAGGGCAAATGTTTTGTCTTTGACCAGAGGCTTCTTTCCCATGTTGACCCGGATTCCGAACCTATAACACATTGTATTCATTGCAGTCAAAGTTGTGATCGTTATCACAACTGCAAGAACCCCACTTGCGACGACTTCATAGTGTTATGTGAGAAATGCAGTGAAGACTTTAACTCCTGCTGCTCGGATAGATGTGTAGAAGAATATAAATCCCATACGATCCGCAAATCAAGAGAAAGACAAGGATATAAAAGCAAGGATAAGTTACAGGAGAGATAGGATGAGAGTTTTGGCAGTAGTTGCCATATTAAGCCTTTTAGCCAATTTTGCATTCGCAGAATGCACAAATTACCTCCAAGCATTCAACAAACATCAGCTAATAATAAAAGGAATGATGGACCTTAACTCTGAGGGCAAGATGAATAGCGAAATCGGGGACGCTATTGGCAAGCGCCTTCAAGAAGCCCAAAAACCGCTTGATGCAGGGGAATACAACAAAGCCTGTGAGATGTATGACTCAATAATAGCGGATTACGGATTTGACACTTCCCTTGGACCAGACACTAAAGAAACTGAACAGGAAAACACAGAAAAGACTGAAACAAGCACAGAAGCCAGCGCTACATCTTCATCCGGGGCCGTTTCACCTAAATCCCGCCCGCAAGTGACAAAGTAATAAAGTTTTATTAAGAAGCTTCTAGTTTTATGGAATGGAAGGAATGGCTGTAAATAAACAAGATTTGTATAATTGTTAACGAATATTCACACTTGAGGCTTAAACTAATTTAATCCTGGTCGTTATCTTGTTCCTTTCTCGCACGCAAGATAATTGCGATGACAAAACCTGAAAGACCAAGTGCATAAATTACGGGACCTAATATTTCCATCTTGTAAATTCAGTACCCCTAAATAGTTTTATAGAGATATTATGCTTTGCCGGAGATCATATGTCTATAGTCTCCGGCAAAACATTAACTTTCAGCAATCTACTTTTTCTTTTTAGCAGTAGCCTTGTTTGGTTTCTTTTCAATAAATTTCTTAAGTTCTTTCTGATTGGCATTAAGAAGTTCTGCCACACGAGTTGGATTTACCTCAGCGACAATAATGTCCCCAACTTCCATATGCACATCGCCGAAAATTCCTTGTTTCTGCATACCTTTGGTCTGCATCTGGTTATCATCAGTCGGGCTGACGTAGTGAATAGCAACTCCCTTATATCGGTGTATCAAGAAAAGGGATAGTAACGCATTTAACCGCTTCTGACGGTATTCTGTATCAAATGTGTTCTGATCTCTTACCGATATAAATGTTTTTCTCATACGGTCATGAATGGTTGAGAAAATAACATCAGCTATTTTATTGTTTCCTTCATCAAATACTGCAAGCTCAAGGAGTTCTGAACCTGCCGTATGAGGTCTTAACTGTACTCGGAAGTGGCCTGGGAAGTTATAATAATCTTTCCAGATTTCAAGCCACTGTTCCAGGAGTCTTGGTGGAACCTCTGTTTCAATAAGATGCTGTACCTGAGTGGACCCTTTGCCCATTGCCTTTGTAGTCGCCGTACGACCAGAAGACGCTGACAACGCACTATCAAGCCTCGGGCCTCCGACAAGAGACTGAGGAGTTTTATAAGGCGAATCCACAAGTCTGAACTTCCTTTGGAGCCTGGCAAGAGCAAGCATTCCGTCTTGTTGTAGCGCTGTGGAGAATTCTTCAGCAGCCAGTCCGTCTATCTGATGCCCTCCGTAGGTAATAAAGTCGAAAACAAATCCGAGCTTACCAATCTCTTTTGGGAATACCCGCATTTCATCTTCTGTCATACCTGTTGTATCCCAGTTAAAGGAAGGAGAGAGATTATAAGCAAGCATCTTAGCGGGATAAACCGCGTGAATGGCTTCCGCGAATTCGCGGGCTTCTTCTAAGTTTGCTGTCTTAGTTTCCATCCAGATCAAGTCAGCATATGGTGCTACACCAAGAGATTTTGCTATAGCGTATTCGATGCCGCCCTTAACCTGATAGTATCCCTCAGGTGTTCTGGACAGCTCACAATCCCATGATGCCTCAATGCCCATAGCTCTTGCTTTTTCTCTTGCATGATGGAAAGAAACCTGCTTTGCAAAATCAAGCCATTCTTCAATGGTCATATCCAGGTCTCTACCCTCTTCAATTTGAAACTCCATTTTTTCCGCCACAGCCTGAGCAAATGTCATAAGCCCCGACTCAACTTCCCAAGTTTCGACGAACTTGGAAGCAGCGTTATCCAGTGGTTTGGTAATGCTTCTTTCCTTACCATCCTTAAGCGCCTGTATGCTTTCATCGATAATTACTGTTAGACCAACCTGATCAAACCATTTATAGGCCTGCTCATATTCGCCTTCTGAAATCTGATAAAGCAGATGACCGTTAACATCTGTAATTCCTTTGTCATAAAATCTTTTTAAAATCGCCAGGTAGCAATTCTTATAACCCGGAACATCCGTATTCGTTGCTCCGAGAATAAATGGATGGTCACGTTCATCTCCCCTTCCGTCCAGGAGATTGGCAGCTTCCGCATCAGTCCTCGCAACTATAATTCCCGGGACCTTCATTATATCCAACTGAAACCTTGCGGCGTTTAGTCTTTTGATTTGCTCATCTATTGGAACAAGCACCTTGCCTCCTTGGTGCCCGCATTTCTTTGTACCAGGTTTTTGATCCTCAATGTGATATCCGGTTACGCCGGCTTCAACGAATCTGCGTACTAAATTCCTTACGTGTGCGTCTCCCCCGTGTCCCGTGTCTGCATCAGCAATAATAAATGGTCTGAAGTCGTATTTAGGAGTAGCCCTTCTTTCCTTCTCAGACATTCTGGATCTGAAAAATTTCTGGTTCCTATCTGCAGTAAGAAGCGCTCTAACCAATGTAGCCGCTTCATCCGGCACCTGGCTAAGCGGATAGCTTGCAAGATCAGGCCCCGGATCCTCATCCTTGGACCCTTTAGCCGACGTTGCCCAACCACCTAGATAAATACCTTCAATACCAATACGCTTCATGGCAACAACCTGGCTCGGTGAGTATGGACCAAAACTTGTGATCTGCTCCCCTTTGGCAAAAAGTTCTCTTAATCTGTCATAAAATTGCGCAGAATATATTCTGGCAACAGAATAATCAGTCTCCAGAGTGCCCGCCTGTTGCACTACCTGACGCGCAGAATAAAGACGTCTAATCCCTTTAAAACGAGGGCTGGCAAAATATTCTTTCATCTCGTGAACTTCTCTTTCAAAATCATCCATTTCGTCTTCTAAGGATGTATCAATCCCCTCTTTTGGAACGAAATCCAGATTTTCTGTAATCCTTGTGCCATCTTTTCTAAATGTATCCATATATTGTTTTATCCTCTCTTTTGCTGTGGCTAGATCGTGGTTATTGAGGTTAATATTAAGCAGATCTATGTACCACGGAGTTTTTACTTCATCTAAAACATAAGCTTTTACTATTTCTTTTGCTATTGGTAAGGTAGTTGGCTTTGAATCATCGTGTACGTCTTTATCCTTAGCTTTCAGTAATTTGCCATACTCTTCTTCGAGTAATCTCTCGAAAAGCTCAACCGTGAAAGTATCCCCGGCTTTGACATTTGTTTCCTTATCGTCTTCATTGAGTTTTCCACCTTTATGCAGCCACTCCCAAAGAATGCTTAAACGAATCTCGCCAGTTGCGGCATCTTCCATTAAATACAAGATGTCGTCGTTTCCAAAAAAGTCCGCAGGCTTAAGCGCTGCAGCCTGAAATCCCTGGCCAAAGGCATTCCCGTATTGTACTGCTACGCTGATAAGGTTACGCGCCCCTCTGATGGTTCTAGGCGCAGGCTCAAGAAGTGTAAGCCCCTGTGCGTCTTCATCAGTATAGGTGAGAGGTGAAAACTCCCTCCCCAATTGATTATCCTCACCCACTTTCTCCCAAACAGGTCTAATAATATGAACCATCTTCCAGTGAGCAACCCATTTTCCACTTGCTCCTTCCTTCTGCTCTCTTACGGCTCCCGCAAGCGCCTTTTCCATGCTGCTTTCAACGCCTTCTTTTGAACCAACCGGAATATTGGGTTCCATGCCGCCCTGCCAAAGTGCGAAATTGCCGTTTATATCCGGTGTATTCACAGCTCTGCGCACGCGGTCTTCATAATTTCTCATATAACCGTATGTCATTGTGATAGGTTCAATATTAGGGTTTATAAAGTATTTATCCCAAGCCATAGCATCGGATACACTATTAATGTAGTCCCATCTTCCAGTGTTGAATCCAACAAAGTGTCTTCCCAACGCTGCGCGAATCTCCATCAATTGAAATGTTTCTTCCAACTGTTCAATAAGAACATAAACCTTGATAGACCCGACTGGAATATTAAGATGATCCTCTAAAGCACTAAGCAATTCGTTCCAGAATGCCGCTTCTTCCGCTGTCTGAATTTTAGGAAGGTATAGAACAATTGAAGCCCCTCTTTTCTGTAATTCCTGATAGTTATTAACAACAAAGAGAACTATATCTACAATAGACGCTGAAAGGGCAAGACCATTTTCATCACGTTGATGTCTGTCATCGAGATGAAGGCCTCTAGCGCGGAATATTATAGTTGTAAAATCGAGCTGTTTTTCCCAGTCCTCTATTATGTCATGGCCGAAAAATCCGTTGCCCCATTTATTCATCTCTCCGGCGACCTTCTCCGCCACTTTCAGAAACTGGGGGTCTCTTTTAATCGCAAGCTTTAGGTTTCTCTGGTTATCAAGCGACATTGACTGTATCTGACCCAATGCATCCTCACCGTCAAACATCCAACCATCAGCCCCTGAGAGCAGCGCGTATGCAACGTTTCGTATGCTGCTTTCCATAGGGGAATTTGGTTTTGCCGCGGGTCCTGTCCCTTGTATCCACTGCCTCTGCAAATCATGAGGGATCTCAGGGCCTATAAACTTGCCATCCCTAGCATCCTGTACCTTAATATTAGTGCGTGGTATAAAATCATGCGAATCCAGGAACCTTATGCTTTCCTTATTACGAAACCTCTGAGCCCTTCTTCCATATCTTTTTTCCATAAGTATCTTTTGATCCTTATTGAAAACTGAGAGGGCTTTTAAAGCATCTATCACTTCAGGTGTGTATACATCAGGATAATCGTTCTCCAAACCATCTCTGATTTGCAGCCCTTTATTTCCCGAAACGACTCTTAACGACTCTTTGGGCAAATTCCTAACAGTGCTCATATGTCCTGTCTCCTTGCTTGGCTTTTATGACTTCACACAACTTAAAAAATTTAGGCTTATCATTATAATATAAGAAACAAGTAAATCAAATTTGAGTTTGCCCAGACTTAAAAGCCAATATATTTCCCAGTATTGGCAAGAGGTTAGAACCTCACTTGAACAAAATTTTTATTGTGCACTGCACAATAAAAAGCACCGGCAATCTCTTCTTAATAATTGCCCCGTCCAAAGCCGAACAAATTTCTATTGTGCACTGCACAACGAAAAAGTCTCAGAATCATACTTGATAACTCAACAGCCCATATCTCAACTATACGAGATAGCGCTGCTGGTCAAGCAAAGAGAGTTACAAAAAGCTCTCTACGACCAAGACCTTAGAGCAAGCGTGCTGGATATAGTCGATCGGGCAAAAAAGAGTACTACAATCCCAGAGTTCGCTCTTGCTATAGACGGGGGCCCGCTCTGGCAGCCGCTCTGTTATGCCCAGATAGAAGGTCTTGCGCTGGCGGCTGTTATTGAGCTGATACTAGTCCGTGTATTCTACGCATTTTTTGTCCTTGATCTTAAGATTATTAAATGGGAAACCAGCAAGTAATTTATTTCTATCGGGGAATTCGAGAATTGAGTCTATTTCGGACCAGTGCACAGAGCTAAGCAAACATTAAAAAAGAATGAAGTTTCTCAAAGAAGGGAATTCGGTTCGAAAAAACTAACCAAGCTCTTCCTTAACACACTTAACTATCTCTTCGATAGCTTTCTTTCCATCACCGAATAGCATTAGAGCATTATCAGCAGCGAATAAAGGATTAGGAATACCCGCAAATCCCGGGCTTAGGCTTCGTTTTATGACTATGACAGTCTTGGAATAATCCACGTCTAGAATCGGCATACCCGCTATTGGACTATCGGGATCCGTTCTGGCAACAGGATTAACAACATCGTTAGCACCAATAACAATTGTAACGTCAACCTGTTTAAAGCTTGGGTTGATCTCATCCATATCTTTTAGTCTTTCATAGGGAATGTCAGCCTCAGCCAA
>JAJCZT010000171.1 GCA_029262255.1 Deltaproteobacteria bacterium | reverse complement strand
GGTTGAGAATCTGCCCAAGGACGAGAACGGCAATATAGCCTGTTTCACCTGCCACGACCCCCATCCTGAGGGCGTAATCGAGGGCAGGACGGTCTATGATGCGGAGCTGAGTGAGAGATCTAAACAATTTATAGAATTTATTGTTGTTCCCAACCTCCAAGAGGAGTTTGGACAAGAGATAAAACCCGAATTCACGGAGACCGAGGTCTATTTGAGAGAGCCTTCTAATAAAATATGCGTAACATGCCATGAGGCACCAATAAAACAAGACTGGAGGAGTCATCCGCCATGGAACAAATTTACAGATATGTATACGTATTAGCCTTTTTATTCCTGATTTCCACAGCCTCATACGCTCAGGACGCCTCAGTTGATGGACCTACAGTCTTTGTCGAGAGCAGATGTTATACCTGCCATACCATAAAGGCGCAGTCAACCGAGATTGAAGCCGCAAAAACGGCATTTGCTGAGTCAAAGGGTGTCGATTTGAAAGAAGATGATGATGATGAAAAAGATGAATCCAAGGGTGGAGACCTTTCAAATATAGGCGCCGAGAGGGATCAAGAATGGCTTACTGATTATGTAAAAAATCCCAAGAAATTTTTCAAGAGTGATGCCAAGTGCAAAAAGCTGGCCAAGAAAAAGTACCGCAAAAGGTTCAAGGGTTCAGACGAGCAGTACGAAGTGCTGATTGTTTATCTCGCAACACTCAAATACGGAGATATGCGGGAAGAGGGCTTTGAATCCTGCCTGATAGAAGAATAAGCGCTTAAATCACGGGGGTACATATTATGGGACAGAATGTCGGATTTCTTCTTTTGCCGGTAATGATGATTATCCTATGTAGCATGGCTTTCGCCCAGGACAGCGAAGTTGCGGAAAACGGGAGAAAGATGTTTATAGAGAAAAGATGCTACACCTGCCACACTATAAATGCGGAATCAGACGCTATTCAAAAGGAAAAAGTAGCTTTTGCGAAGTCCAAAGGCGTGGAATTAAAACCGGATGACGAGGATGATGAAGGCATAGCCCCTGACCTTTCCGACATAGGCACCAAAAAGGATGCGGAATCAATGACAGCATTCCTAAAAAATCCAAAAAAGTCTTTCAAAGACACGCCTGTATGCAAGAGTAACGCAAAGAAGAAATATAGGAAAAGGTTTAAGGGTTCGCCTGAAGAGCTAGACGTTCTGGTAATTTATCTTTCCAGCCTCAATTACGACTCGTATATGGAAGAGGATTTTGTCTCTTGTTTAAAAGAAGAATAGCACTCCTAACGCAAGGGTAATGGTTTTAGCGAACAAATTCTAGAGAACGGTATACATCTTCATTAGAATCACGCACTAAAAGGTATGTATTGAATTTGCTTTTCGGACAGGGTGAGCCATGGAAAGGGAAGACAGCAAATCAACTCCTTCAGAAACCGTCAACGATAACTCAAGAAACTCCAAGCGAGATTTCCTCTCTAAAATTTTTATAACATTCGGAGTAGTTTTTGCTTATGGACTGCTCGCGTTTGAGGGTCTGTTTTTCATCATACCAAAAAAACGGAAAACAGACAAAATAAAGATATACGGAGGACGGCTAAAGCAGTACAAGTTAGGAACCGTTAGGGCTTTCTACGACCTTCAAGGTAATGAAATTTTAATTATGCGTAACGACGAATCGGGACTCGGGGAATCGGGACTCAGGGCTTTCAGCTCGGTCTGCCCGCATCTAGGATGCAGGGTGCACTGGGAGGGCGATAAGAACGAGTTCTTCTGTCCTTGCCACAAAGGGATTTTTAACTCCGAAGGGGTCGCGATTTCAGGCCCTCCCGCCGATGCCAATCAAAGCCTGAAAAAAGTATCTGTAGAAGTCGATGAAAAAAGCCAAATAGTATATATAGAAGTAGACAAACCCGGGAGAAGGACCGGTTAATGAACAACAAAGCCTCCGCCAGCAAAACAGGTCTCATAAATAAGCTGGACGAGATGTTTCCCTTTGACTGGGAGATATTGAGAGAGGCTGGTGCAGAGCCTGTACCCCATCACTTAAAGAAGTGGTGGTTTTGCCTGGGCGGCACTGTGCTTTATCTCTTCATAATCCAGGTTATAACAGGAATTGCGCTTACCTTTTACTATGTTCCGTTCCCAGAAGAGGCTTACCAGAGTATTGCCACGATTACCCAGGAGATAAGATTCGGCTGGTTCATCCGTTCTTTACACAGATGGGCTTCGAATTTTTTAATCGTTGCATTGTTCCTGCACATGTTCCGTGTTTATTTTACCGGCGCTTACCGGCAACCCCGACAGCTTAACTGGTTAATAGGCTTCATGCTTTTATTCATCACCCTCTCATTCGGGTTCACAGGATACTCGCTTGTTTTCGAGCAAATGAGCTTCTGGGGCGCTACCGTTGCGACTAATCTCACGGAGGCAGTGCCGTTTGTCGGGCCTACGCTCGCGTATTTCTTACGCGGCGGGCCCGTTATCGGCGACAATACCCTGACAAGGTTCTTCATACTCCACATAGGAGTCCTTCCAACATTGGCTTTCATCTTTATTGGACTCCATATTCTTTTAATTCGTCTCCACGGTGTTACGGAATTACACTTTGAGGGGGAGACAGTGCCGGAGGAGAAACGCTTTTTCCGTTTCCTACCCGACCATGTAATAAACGAGCTTATGCTCGGAGTTCTGCTTCTTTACATTCTTACTATTTTGTCGTTGATTTTTCCGGCCGGTCTCGGCACTCCGGCCGACCCGAATATCACGCCGGAGCACATAAAGCCGGAATGGTATTTTTACTTCAATTTCCGGCTTCTCAAATTAACCTCTCTCAACGTGAGCGTAGTCTTCACATTGTTTCTGTGTTTGGGGATTTTTTTATGGCCTTTTATTGAAGAATTTTTGCAGAAGAAATTCAAATTCCCTGATGTCCTGTCGGTTATGTTAGGACTAGTTTTTATTTTGATATTTATGCTCTTTACGCTATGGGAAAGCTTTGCGCTTTAGAAAACTGATGTATGTGAGGGTTGATAATGTCTCTAAACACAAAAAGGTGGATTGTAGCCGGTCTGTCATTCTTTCTATTGGCATCTCTTCTGCTAGTTGCTTATAAGGAATCGCAGCGCAAACTCTTTGAGGAAATGCAAATCGCGGTAGTAACAGCGGATAGCAGAGCTTGCATAGATTGCCACAAGAACGACTCCCCCGCATTAGTTAAAGAATGGGAATACTCAAGACACGCTAAAGTCGGCATAGGCTGTGTAGAATGTCATAGCGCCCAGAGAGATGACGTTGACGCCTGGAAGCATGAGGGGGTATATATGTCGTCACTGGTTACCCCGCTCGATTGTGCGGAGTGTCACGAAAAGGAATACAAGGAATTCGAAAACTCTGCCCATGCCAAGGCCGGAGAACTCATATTCAATCCCGATAGTATATTGGCGGAAGATACACTTGAAGCCGCCGGCCAAACCCATATGTCGAATACAGCGAGAACCTGTCAGGAATGCCACGGAAGCATTATCAAGTTTGAGAGAGATGAAGAAGGACAGGTAATACGTACCGGCTCACAGAAGAAACCTTTTATAAACCCAGAGACATGGCCCAACAGCGGTATGGGCAGGTTCAATCCTGACGGCTCTAAAGGCTCGTGCCATGCATGTCACGCACGCCATGCGTTCCAGGCCTCACTATCGCGTTCACCCACCACGTGCGGCAAATGCCATATGGGCCCGGATCACCCGCAGATGGAAATCTATAATGAGTCAAAACACGGTATCGGGTTCTATGCAAACCGCGAGAGGATGGACCTTAACAAAAGAGGAGAATGGGTGCTGGGAAGGGATTATTCGGCAGCTCCGACCTGCTCTACCTGTCATATAGGCTCATATATGTCGGCCCAGGGATTCGTAGAGGGCGGCTCCCACGATGTGGGAGAGAGAATAAGCTGGAAACTTCTGCCCACAATAAGCACCAGAGTAAACCTCGTTATCTTTGAGGACGGTTACAAAGAGAACTATCCCGAAGACTTAGATGCGCCTTCCATAGGCGATGAAGTGGTCACGACCGAGACCGTGGTTGAAAATGAAACGGCCATAAACAAGGAGGTAACAAGAAAGGTCGCAGAGGTTATTTACTGGGAAGACAGAAGGGAAACAATGATAGGTGCTTGTCTTAATTGTCACAACGACACCTATGTAGATAATTTTTACGATCAATTTGATCAATTTGTAGAAAATTACAACGAAAAATTTGCCGAGCCCGCGCAAAATTTCATGAACATGCTGCAGGAGGACGGCTTGATAGACCCGAAAGCCCCGTTTGAAAAAGAGGTGCAGTGGGCGTTCTGGGACATATGGCATCGCGGCGGAAGACAAGCAAAGCTCGGCGCAAGCATGATGGGCCCGAGCATTACACAGCAGGGCATGTATCAGGTTTCAGAAGCCTTCTATTCGAGGTTCCTGCCCGCGGTCATAGACACGGCGGCGGAGAAGGGGCCCGGCATGGAGAAAAAGTACCGCAAGATGGTCGAAGAAGAGCTGTCACGTCCGGAACATAGGTAGTTTGAGGAACTGCTTCAAAATCAGAAAAACACGCTTCAAAAGTTCAAAAAACGGAACGTGTGCAAGGATAAGAATTTATATAATTAAACCGGGTTATTAGAGGTCTTTATAGTGTTGTTTTGATATTAATAAATGGGTATTATATTATAGGTTTTGAAGGGTAGAATTTGCCAGGCATATTTGGCCAAAGAAATGATAAAAGATAAGAATATAGGCGTAGATTTATAAAGTTAAAAATTCTAAATCGGATGGACGAAGAAAATGAATCCCTTTGAACAAAGTGTAAATGCGGCAAACGGTTCGGGCTTGTCCCTTGTAGGCTGGATCGTGCTTATACTGAGCTTTATATGCATCTTTTTAATCATAAGAATCATAGTTCAAGACCCCAAAAAAGTTACAAAGCCTTTCGGAAAGTGGCTTTTACTATTAATATTCTTCGTTCTTTCCCCAATGATTTACCTGCTCAATTTCACTGTGGCCGTAGAAGATTCGAAAACTGTGGAATTCTGCAACTCTTGCCACATCATGAACGGATATGTTAACGATGTTGAGGATCCCGACAGCGAGTATCTGGCATCAATGCACTATCAGTACCGATGGATTGCAGGAGACCAGTGTTTTACCTGTCATTCGGATTACGGCCTTTTCGGTAACGCAAAAGCAAAAATGACCGGAATAAAACATGTGTGGGCTTATTACACTGGTTATGAAACCCCCATAGAGCTGTACGATGCCTACAACAACCATATTTGCCTCAGATGCCACGCGCCGGTAATTTCATTTCAGGAAATAGAAGAGCACGAAGAGAACGCATCCGAAATAATATCTAATGAAATGTCCTGCCTCGGAATGGACTGTCATATTAGAACACACCCTGATGAGGCGTGGAGGGAGCAATGAATTCTAGAAACTTGCCAGTCTCACATGTAGAAGGAGGATGGACAATAGGAATAGGATGGTCGAGAAAAGTTGTAATTCTCGCGAGTGTGCTGAATATACTGGCTCTTTTATTTATCATCCTCTCTATTTTAAATTTTACGCCGTTTACACTTCTTGCCTCAGTTTCCATCGGCGGTGCGCTGATGGGCACTGCAATTTTTCTCTATATAATAGTCGTATTTTCAGACCTGAGAAGACGAAATGTGCTCTGATGGAAATTCCCCCGCTTTATTTTTTTGTACGGAATTAGAATAATTCCAATTGCTTTTATTCCCGCTTCCTCCCAATACTATGGTCTCGAGCCTGTGGTCTGAGACAGCAGGCCAAAATCGGAAAATGCGATGGTTGTAAGCCCCGTGCAACCGGCAGCGAGCAAGTAAGCGCGAGGATTCCACTGGAGAACACAGCGCCATTACCGCGTTTAGAAAAGAAGAGTAAAAATAACGCTTGACTTATTAAGAAACACGCTTTATATTATTTATGAAACTTAAGTAACGCACTTAAAATCATCCTC
>JAJCZT010000170.1 GCA_029262255.1 Deltaproteobacteria bacterium | reverse complement strand
GTGTGCAGGATTTGGACACTATGTTGCGAATCACACAAGCTGTTTAAAATGGGAATTATTAATAAACAAATTCTAATGGAGAGATCTGTCCTTGTCCTTTAGTTCCCCCCTTAGAAAAAGGGGGGTCAGGGGGGATTTAATAAAAACTTCGTCATTCTGAACCATATCCCAGATACTGAAACAAGTTCAACTATCTGTCATTCCCGAATGTAGTAGTCGGGAATCCAGTCGCTGCTATTCTGAGAAAGTTAAACAACCGAAGAATCTCTCTTTAATTTAAAATAATACGACAGCACACCCCGTGTGCATATGAGAGATATCGTTTCCCCTGTCACCCTGAACCATTTATAATAAGCCCGATGAAGGACACGAAATACTAAAGCCATGAATAAGGATTTTGAAAACGAGATTAGAGCTATTGCCGAGAGCAATAAAGACCGTAATAGAGATACGGCTGTCACTCCGCAGGCTCATTTAGACGATCTTCCTTTTGTAGAAGTAATTGAGGAGTTTTTCTCAATCTCAGAGAAAGCTGTAAATATATATAATTCTAATTCAGGAGTAGAAGTCCTTTCTGTCTGCATGCTCCCTAAAGAATTTCTGGAACTGTTTTTAGAGATACCGGGCAGGCGGGGAGGGGGCTGTATAATTTCCCCTTCTAAACTTGTGATCTTCTTTGATGAAGACCCGGATATACTGACGGTAATAGGAAAGACAAGAAATTCCGAAGGCGGAGGAAGCAATACAACCTCTAAAGCAACACAGCTATTAAAGATCTCTTTCTCTTCTCACAATGGCAAATACGAATACAGGGATAACACGGGGGGTAGGTTGAACCCCTATGAAATAGTCTCTCTATTAATAAGGTGGGTATCAGCTTAAGCTTAGGGTACCAGCACGAAGTGGGTTAGCCCTGCAAGGAATACAATCGAAGCTATTAGAATAGGCACTCCCATTACATACCAGAATGCTTCTTTTTCATGTGGTTCAAGCGCAAGCAGTGATTTCTTTTGTTCTTCACTCATAATTGGCAGGAATTATAACAACTCCTTATATTTTGTAAAGTATTTGAGAGTGAATTTGCAAATATTGCCTGTTTTCGTTACTTTATAGACTGTGATCGAGTACGTAAATCCTTTCTTCAGGCCCCCAAGCGAGGGCAAAAGCTTTATTCTCCAGGCAACAATAGGATGCTCACATAATAGCTGCACATACTGCGCGATGTACCGCAAGGAAGAGCAGAAATTCCGCGTCCGCCCTATGGATGAGATTAAAACAATTATTGATGCTGCGACTGACGGAGGTCTAATTAATGACCGTGTATTTATAGCCGACGGAAACGCGCTTGTTCTCTCTAAGAAAAAGCTCATAGAAATTATGGATTACCTAAAGGAAAAGAACCCCGGAGTTCAAAGGATCAGAATGTATGCGAACGTGGGCGACATATTGCGTCAAGGCGTCAGCAACCTAAAAGAGCTTAAAGAGCACGGTCTTGATATGGTCTACATAGGATTTGAGAGCGGGGACGATATTGTTTTGGAGAGAATCAAAAAAGGCGCCAGTCACAAGCAAACCGTAAGCGCCTCTCTGATGTTAAAGGAAGCGGGGATCATGAACTCGGCCATGGTGCTGCTTGGAATGGGAGGTACCGACAGGAGCCTTGAGCACGCCGAAGCCACAGGCAAGCTCCTGACAGGATGCGATCCTGAATACGTCGGCGCGCTGTCCCTGCAAGTTCGCCCCGGCGCACCGTTATATGAGGAAATGGAACGTGGAGAGTTTGAGCTCCCCAATAAATTCCAGATCATAAAAGAGCTTGAAGTACTTGTAGAGAACACAGAGCTTACAGACGGATACTTCTTCTCCAATCACATTTCAAACTATTTGCCTATTAAAGCTAAATTTCCAGAAGACAAAGAAAAAGTATTAGGCGAGATAAGAACAGTATTAAATAGTGGAGACGAATCTTTACTTAGATCAGATTATTATAGAGACGTTATAAATCAGTATTAAAAATTATCCTAAAGGAGAATTCCTATGTCGAGAATTGCAACTATTTCACCGGTTTGGGGATGTAGTGTTGACGATTTGCGGGCGCTTGCCAAACTAGCCGAAGGGGGAGGATTTGAGGCGATTCTTTCACCTGAAGTTCCGCCTTTTAATGGGCTCTCAAACGCGCAAGTATTTGCCGAGGCCACTTCAAATATAAAGGTAGGTACATGGATTACTAATATCTATATGCGCCAGGCCGTTATGGCAGCAGCCACCGCGCTCACAATTCAGGAAATTACAGGCGGCAAAATGATGCTCGGATTGGGAGTGAGCCACAAGCCTGTTAACGCACGTTACGAGATCGAAATGGGCGACCCAGTAGATACAATGAGGGACTATGTAGGGCAAGTTAAAGCATTTATGGACGGCACAGCGTCTCAATTGTCACTAAAACGTGATCTTCCTAAAGTACCCGTATATATTGCGGGGCTAACAAAGGGGGCCGCAAACCTGGCAGGGGAAGTAGCCGACGGACTTATGCCGTATATGGCAACGATTGATTACGTAAAGGAATTAAGAGGATATGTTGCGGAAGGCGCTGCATCTGCCGGACGCGATGCGTCTGAAATAGACATAACCCTGGGAATTCCTTCTATAGTTTCTGACGACCTGGAGCTTGCCCAAACATCGGGTATAAGAGGATTTTCACCTTACTTGAACTTCCCGTTCTATCAGAGGCTTATGATTAATAACGGATACGGCGACGCGATCGATAAAATTCGTGCCGGAGAAAAACCCGGTGATGTATTTACGGCTGAGATGCTCGATTCCATTGCCTTAGTAGGCCCTCCCGACCGCTGCCGTGCTAAGCTGCAAGAGTACAGGGAAGCCGGAGTTGACCTTCCGATCATCGTTCCCGGAGCAGCAGGAAAACAGGGTAACGTGGAAGTAATGGAAAACACAGTAGCTGCTTATTCGGGATAACTTCTAAAGATTTCTATATAAGAGAATAAAACCCGCTTTTTCTTCTTCAAATTACAAAGAGAGCGGGTTTTTAATTGCGAGCAGAGCGAAGCATTCTCCTCTCTTCTCTGTAATTCTGAGCCGCGGGCGCTGTCATTCTGAATTTATTTCAGAATCTCTCTTTTCAGCTTTACCGCTTCTGCTCTACCTCAAGCGTTCTGAGACGGTTTATCGCGGCTGCGAGTTCGAGTTTTCTAAACTCCGCGTAATCGCCCGATAATCGGGGGGTTAAAACATCAAGCCCGGCTCGTCCTATGTCCAGCATCACGAGGCTTGTTACCTGTCTGAATGTTTTCTTTCCATCCATATACTTTTTGGCATACTGTATGGCGTCGCCAATTGCGTTTGTCTGGCTATTTGCCACAAGCTGCTCAAGTGAATTAAGATCGATCTCGTGAATCCCAAAGGCTATAGTATGAAGCCCCTTGGGAGATATCTTAACTTCCCGCTTTCCTTTAGCGGCGTCTAGACTCTCGGGCAGGGGAATACGGTCTCTAACTGTACCGAAATACCCGTCTCCTTCGATCCTACGTCCGGTGGAATTATTCTGGACTATCTCTTTTGCCTCCAGAGTGACATCCTCAGCTGTATAATCCGTCATGCGGATTACGAAATCCGCGATATCAAAATAGTCCCCGGAGCCTCCGATTACGAGTATCGTCGACACCATATATTCATTAAACAGATGTCTTGCCTTGTCTATGTATGGAGTAATAGGCTCATTTTCTTTTGATACAAGCTTCTGCATACGGCGATCACGGATCATAAAGTTTGTAGCT
>JAJCZT010000169.1 GCA_029262255.1 Deltaproteobacteria bacterium | reverse complement strand
CTCCTTTACCTCCTTTACACGCGCCGCGGCCCTTTTAAATAGGCTATAAAAAATGAATGTGGCATGTCTGGAAAAATTTACTAGTGATTTTGTAATACGTCTTATGCCCGAGGCAAATAAGACATATATCAAGCAGTATTGGCCCGTGGTCTACATGGCGCTTGACGAATACGGGCTTGATTATGAGGAGATGATCTTGATGGCTCTGGGTACGATCTCTGCTGAGACCGGGAACTTCAACATCGCAATCCGTGAGTATGTGTCGCAGTACAACACGTCTGCAAACGGCAGGTTGATGGGGCATAGTTTCGATCTGTATGATCATCGCGACGACCTGGGCAATATGGGCAATCCCGATGGGGAGCGCTACCGTGGGGGAGGAGCCATACAGCTCACCGGCCGCTACAATTTCCGCGAGGTTGGCAGAAGGCTCAAAATTCCGCTAGAGGAGCATCCTGATTTAATAGAGCATCCGGTTGTTTCTGCTAGAGCGCTTGCGGCATTCCTATTCAATAAAGAGAACGATATACGCGAGGCATTGGGCAGGGATGATTTAAGAAAGGCGAGAAGGTTGGTCAACGGCGGCTCACATGGACTTGCCCGATTTGAAAGCACTTATAGACGGGGGGAGAGTTTAATTGGATAAAATTTCGAGAACGGGCTTTATAAATAATAAGTACAACAAAACTGTATACACCGCCCTTGCGGGGGCTGGGCTTACTCTAATATTTGTCGCGCTTGGGGACTATGGTGTTGAAGTCTCAACTGAACTGCAAGGCGCGGTAACCACTTTTACCATGATGCTGACGACTCTGTTAGTTAAGAATAGGGACACGGCGTCTGGCTGACGGATTCCAAAAACTGTATTCCTTTAGATGAAAAGTAGTAAAAAAGATTCCTATAAGTTCTTTTGACTGACCAAAAGAATCAAAAGTCACCCGCCAGGACAAAAATTTAGCTAAAAATCAATTACTTCGGCTAAATGATTAATTCGCAAGTTTCTAGAATGACAGAGTTTCTATTATTTCTTAATCATTCAAATCAGTTGCAGAAAGTGTTGTATTTCAAATGTGCTCAGGAAATCATTTTTAACGCCGACATAATTGATTTTCTTAACGCTATTTTTATATGGTGGGAATATAAAAAGCAAAGCCAAAAACAAAAACTAGATTCTGAAACTAGTTCAGAATGACGGAAAGGAAAGATTTCTCGCAGAGCTTGTCCTGAGCCCTTCGATATACTCAGAAGCTCTGTCGAATGGGCTCGAAATGACGGTCTTATTATGTGATTGACGCGATCTAGAACCACCGTCATCTCGAACGGCACACAATGTGTGCATGTGAGAGATCTTGTTTTTCAAATAATATGGAAGCGGACAGTGTCTGCAAGGGGGAGTTATGTGGAAGGAACTATTTAAAATAGCGCCTGATCTGATACCTATAATCATTCAGACGGTGATGGATCTGGAGCAGGTTGTGACGGGGATAAAGAGGGGTGAGATAAGAAAGTCCCGGGTGATGAAT
Organism: Deltaproteobacteria bacterium; assembly: GCA_029262255.1. GTDB lineage: Bacteria > Desulfobacterota_D > UBA1144 > Nemesobacterales > UBA2774 > CR02bin9. The sequence goes on along the minus strand of JAJCZT010000169.1, from coordinate 5,486 downwards.
ATTATCTCGAACATACTGGACACGAAGAATTATTTTCTAAAGAGAGACTCTGGCGGACAGTTGGAGATTTTAAATCTCGTTTCAATGTTTGTGGACGTGCTCGTCTCGACATTTAACTATACAGGGTTGTTTAAGTCAACCGAAAGTTTGGACTTTACTCCTATTCCCGTTAACAAGGAGGAATCATGATATTTTATAAAATATTGCTAATTTTCAGCATCGGACTGATCGCATCGTGCGCTGCTATGAATCTAACTCCGGCTACAGAAGTTGCCTATGAGGGAGAGCTCATCGGGAATGAGGATTTCACTTACCCCTCGGCAGGGAAAGTGCTCGAGATGTGCCTGACTGCTAAAACCTGCATGGGTCTGTCTCAAACTGATTATCCGCTCCCTAAAATAAGAGGCTTAAGAGGCGGCAATGCTGTCGAGTGCGGGGTCAATGAGGACGGAACTCCGAAGCTTAAAGAAGGCTGCTATAGTGCGGACGGCTTTATCACTGTTCCCGAAGGCGGGGATTTGGATGTCATTAGTCACGAGTGTGTGCACCATTGGCTAATGCAAAGCACGGGGGATCCCGACCCGCTTCATGGCTCTAAATTTTTCCTCACCTGCTCAGGCGGGATAAGCCTGACAGAGGATGCCGAGTGAGTGTTGTATATTCACCCCCATCCTAACCTTCCCCCCTTAATGGGGAAGGAATAACAAAGGAGTTTTCTGAAATTGTCATGACTATAGTTTCAATAATCACAAGTATTCTCGGCTGGGTTTTGGGGAAGGTCTTTGGACTGGTAAAGCAGAATCAGACTGAGAAGAAATATGTGGACGCTATGAAAGAGAACTTTGAACTAAGGGCACAAAACGCGGGCCTCTGGAAGAGGAAAGAACTTGAGGATAAGGAAGATAGCGTACAAAAAGAGTGGGAGGAAGCGGATGAGGGGCATAAATACGAAATACTTAAGCGTGATTTTCCTGATAGTGATTAGTCTCGCTTCGTGCGCGCCTAAAATTGTAACTCCCGAAATCGACTATAAACACTATACCGAACTGAAAGATCATCAACCCAATTGCGGAGGGGAGCTAAGCGCTCTCGCGCATGCGCAAGTAAAATCAGATCGGCTAATATTGGACGCTCTTTATTGCTACAGACGAGTGTGGAAGTACTGGGAGAATGAATATCAAATTCTAGACTCACAGCTTGAATCTATAAATCAAAACTAACAAAGGATTTTAAATGGACGGAAGATTAGTAGAGCTTGGAGTAGGGCTAATAGCAGCGATTATGGTGATTAGGGAAGTGCTGGGATTTTTGGATAAGAAGAAATTTACCAACGGAGCCTCACAAGAGCACGGAGCGGTAATGAATGAACATGTTAACGACATGAGGATTGCGGTGTCCAAGGTAAAGGACAAGGTCGATGACCTGCACGACTGGCACAATAAAACTGATGAAGATGGAGTCTTTAATTGGTATGTGAGGCGCTCGCTCGAGGACGCTATTAAGGATCTGGGTGAGAAGATGTGTCAGCAGATTGAGGTGCAGACAAAGATACTCCAGCATATGCAAAAAACAGAGGAGCTCTACAGACAGAAGGTTGATAAAGGTGGGGAGCGGTAGATGCAGATAGCTAAAACTTTTTGTGATCTCAAGTTATGTAATGCTCTATTTAATCTTTCGGCAGCAAATCATACAATTTTTTATGATCGATTTTGCCGCTTGAGGTAAGTGGCAGCTCGGCGATGAAATAAATTCGGGCGGGTACTTTGTACTCTGCGATTTGAGTAGCCGCAAATTCCTTAAGCTCTTCTTCTGTTATATTAGACCCTTCTTTTTTAACCACAAAAGCCACAGGCACGTGGCCTTCTTTCTCCTCTTCAACTCCAATCACTGCAGCTTCTTTTACATCCGGATTTTTGTAGAGTGCCTGCTCCACTTCACCGGGCGTAATGTTCGAAGTATTCCTTATAATTATGTCCTTACTCCGGCCAGAATAGTAGATTGTGCCCTCGCTGTCCCTATAAGCTAAATCGCCGGTTTTAAACCATCCGCCTTCGAGCGCCTCTTCAGTCGCTTTTTCGTTTTTCCAATAACCGGGAGTCACCATAGCACCTTTCACCCACATCTCTCCAACCTCACCATCCGGCAAGTTCTTTCCCTCTTTATCAACTATCCTAATCTCCACTCCCGGTAGGGTTTTTCCAATTGTGCCCGTGCCTTTAGTATCGGCACCTCTTGCTACAGTCAGCCATATGGCCTCGGTCATGCCGTAGCCGAGCTGAATTATTAATCCCGAGTGTTCATAGAATTTCGCCTGAAAAGCCGAGGGCAGTGAGTCTCCCCCTGTGTAGATACCCCTTAGTGCAGCGAACGTACTTTTATTTGTAACGCCCGAGTCAAGGAGTTTTACGTATACGTCTATGTGCGTAACCAAGAGAGTAGGGCCCTCGTTCACAAGTGCGGGCACGAACTGCTCAAGGTTGAAACCATTTTGAACAATAACAGTCGCGCCGTGATAAAGGCCTGTGAATGTCTCGAGGAATCCGCTTATGTGAACCTGCGGATCAGTGATCAAAATCCTGTCATCACTGCTCACATTTTCCAACGCGAGCGAAGTGGAGTTTATAATGCCCTCCACGGACGAATAGGAATGGACAACTCCTTTGGGCTCTCCGGTAGAACCTGATGTGTATAGAATGACTGCAGGGTCTTGGGCAGAGTGCTCGGCTTGCTCATAGGGACCGGCAGGGCCAAGTAGGGTGTAGAAATTCTTAGATCCTTCTCTGGGAACAACTCCTGTGGCATAAACTGCTTCAACAGAGGTTTGGGACAGGTCGATATCATCAAGGAGATATAATTTTTCCAGCTCGATAACGAGGCATTTCGCGCCCGAATCAAGCAGCACTTTTTCAAGCTCCGCCGGGGCATATCTCCTATTTAACGGCATTGCCACGGCACCTGATTTAAAGCAGGCAAGGTATGTAATGAGAATCTCAAAACCGTTAGGCAGCATGAACGCAACCGGCTCTCCTTTGAGTCCCAGGGCTGTGAACCAGGTAGAGGCGTGGCGTGACAAGAGCTCCAGATCCCCGTAGGTAAATATCTCTTCGCCAAATTTCATAGCTGTTATTTCAGGATTCTTGTCCAGAGTTAAATCTATAATCTTTTCCATTGTGTTTGAGTCGCTCATAGGGTGTGTAATGTTAACAGGAATGGGCTATTTTTGATAGGAATTTTGTATATTAATTCAGGGGAGTACAAAGGTGCAAGAGAAATCAAACGTGCCCGAACGGTTATTCGTCTCTGATTTCTCAGCTTGTTTCTATGAATAATTCTAAACAGTAGAATGCCTAAAGCTTGTTACTCACCTTCGCCGATCCATGCAATCGCCTGGTCGAGCTCCGCGTTGTTAAATATTTTTACATGACCCGAGGAGGACATCGTATCAATGGCGAACCCGAATACCCTCCCCGCCTTTTTTATCCAGTTCACATCTGAGACAATCGCGATCTTCTCCCAGTTTGTAATATGCGCGAGACCAACCTTTGCATCGTCCCACATCGCCCCCACTTCAAAGCCATCAAACTCGTCGCCCATATGATAGAGTAGGCTAACTTTTTCGTGATGCTTGAGTTTTTTCTCTACAGCCGGGATAAGTACCGTTTCATAGTCCTGGGACGTTACCTTCCCTTTCGTAGTAAATCCCAAAGCGTTATCCGGCAATCCTGAAATTGGTTCTAGCATTATACACCTCCGATTAATACTCTTTATTATAATACCTAAAATTGCCGGAAGTGAGGCTATTTTTCAGAATAGGTCATAGAAATCAAACTGTGATACCAATTGCCAACTCCTGTAAAAACTCTATTTGTTCGGTATACATCTTTTTCATAGTTATATAAAATATTCGTATTCTAAATTGAAGGAGTATGTAAATGAGTATGAATAATGACGATTTCGATAAGTATTTAAGCAAGTTCGAATCTCTTGTGCCTGAACTCCATAACACATGGACAGAGTACCGTGAAGAAGTTTTCAAGGAAGGGTTAATTTCAGTAAAAGACAAACAGTTAATAGCTGTGTCCTGCGCTCATATTACGGGTTGCGATCATTGTATACAGGAAAGGACGAAACTAGCTAAAGCCGAGGGTGCGACCGATGAAGAAATCGCAGAGTCCATATACATTGCTGTTCGGCTCGCCATGGGTCAGCCCTATGCGTTTAGCAGTATCGCGCTTGAAAACTATGATCTTATGAAAGCCAAAGAGAGTGTTTTCAAGGGCTATTTTATCAGTAAGAACATCACGCCGCAGATACAGGATTTTCATGCGGTAAGCGGTGAGGCGCACAAGAAATTCTCGGCATTTCATGAGATTGTATATGAGGACGGACACCTGCCTAAAAAATTAAAGAAGGGTCTTATGGGTCTGGCCACGGCTATATTGGCAAAATGCCCATGGTGCATTAGAAGCTGTATTCGAGACGGTCTTCAAGAGGGTGTAATTAAGGAAGAAATTGTCGAGGCGATTAACATTGCTATGGTAATGAACGGGAGCGCCTGCATAGGACACGCCCCTGTCACGATGGAAGCGGCAGCGGAATAGCTCTTATAAGTTTGCAGGGTAGGGTTAGTTTCTGGGCGGGTTGCATATCTCACAGCTCTCGTGGTCTAAGCTATCTGAGAGGAGCTTTCCGTTTTTATTCTCTGATATGCAAGCGCAATCTACAAACATCTCTTTTATCATCTCGCGCCCACGCTGCACACGGGACTTAAGCCCCGAATAGGATAGATTCATCTGCTCTGCGATGTCCTTTTGCTTGAGTCCTTTAATGTCGCTTAAGACAAGAGGCTCTCTGTATTTCTCCGGCAGTCTGTCTATAAAAACACGAAGGCATCCTGAGACGCAGGCAGAGTAAATATCGTCAGGCGCCCCGTTATCTGACGATACCGTGCTTTCTTCGTTAAACTCAGAAGTTTCGGGACTATTCTTTCTATAGTAATCAGTAAGCGAGTTGCGCACTATCTGATATATCCATGGGGCGAGTTTGTTTTCGTCTTTCAGATCGCCGAGACGGCTGTGGATTTTGATAAAGATCTCCTGCAGCAGATCCTCAGCGTCGTCTGCCTGCTTTACTTTTTTAAGCAGATAACCCCTAATCTGCCCGGAGAACTCGCTCCATATATCTACTGTGTTTTCTTTCATTTGAAATGTTTCCTAATAATAAGGTGCACACTATATATATCACTTTATACATAATGTGCACCCTAATCCAGTCTGATAACTTTTTGTGACTATCCGCAGCAACAGCAGCCTTTACTCTCTTCGCCGCATCTGCATGGTTCGCACTCACATTTGGTACAGTCACAATTTGTGCTCTTTTCTTTTTCACTCATATCTAAAACCTCCGATGTTTGATTAAGCAATTTCTGCTCACATCTATACAGACGGAGATGCTTCAAAAAAGACGCAAATGAAAGTGGAATAATT
>JAJCZT010000168.1 GCA_029262255.1 Deltaproteobacteria bacterium | reverse complement strand
GCTTCTGAATCCTGTGGACAACATCTCTGTTCTTGTTTGAATAGGCATCCAGAATATATTTGCCATACCCGGAAATCGGACGTTTTCGTTCATCTCCGCCAAAAGCTTGTCCCAAGTCATTCCAGGCCGCCACTGGTCTTTGGGTTTAAGAGTGATCACCGTCTCTACCATGCTAAGCGGGGCAGGGTCAGTAGCTGTTTCAGCTCGTCCGATCTTGCCGAATACCCTTTCTACCTCGGGGAACTTCATTAACATCTTGTCCTGTGCGTTTAATATCTTCGCTGCTTCAGTAATCGACATCCCCGGGACAGCCGTCGGCATATATAGGATCGTGCCTTCATTTAAAGGAGGCATGAACTCGGAACCGAGCCTGGAAAAAGGAATTAAAGTTAGAATTAGTACCACTAAAGCAGACAGTATCACAGTCTTTTTAAATCTAAGCACGAACGTAACTACCGGGTTATATAGCCATATAAGTCCCCTGCTTATCGGGTTTTTGGCTTCAGGTTTTACCTTACCCTTAATTAACAATACAATAAGTGCAGGTGTAATGGTTATAGCCAGAAGTGCGGAAAAGAACAACGAGAATGTTGTGGTGAATGCAAGCGGCTTGAAGAGCCTTCCCTCCTGCGCCTCAAGTGTAAATACGGGAAGAAAAGCAACTGTTATAACCAGAAGGGCAAAGAAAATCGGCTTTCCAACTTCCTTCATAGCATCCATAACTACATTTAGTCTTTCTCCTTTTTCTCCATCCGATTGCCATATCTCCAGTTTCTTATGGACGTTTTCTACAAGCACAATCGATGCATCAACCATTACACCTATTGCAATTGCGATCCCTCCCAAAGACATGATGTTTGACGTTAGTTTCATGCAATAAATTGGAATAAACGCTATTAATATCGAAAGCGGTATAGTTAGTATTGGAGTAACAGCGCTCCTGAAATGAAAAAGGAAAAGAATTATTACAATGCTTACTATAATCATTTCCTCTAATATTTTTTCTTTTAGTGTTGTAATGGCTCTCTGAATTAGATCTGAGCGGTCGTAAGTAGTCACTATTTCAACCCCTTCGGGCAATGAGGGCTTAATCTCCTCTAATTTCTGCTTTACTCTATTTATAACCTCCAGAGCGTTTTCTCCGTACCGCATAACCACAATGCCGCCAACGGTTTCTCCCTTCCCGTCCAAGTCCGCAATTCCCCTTCTGATGTCGGGGCCTAGCTGAACATTTGCAATATCTCTTATATATACAGGTGTCCCTTGTCCAGTAGCTTTAACAGGTATTTGCTCTATATCCTCTATGGATTTTATGTAGCCGCGCCCTCTGACGAAATACTCGGTGGTTGCAAGCTCGACAACCCTGCCGCCTACATCGTTATTGCTCCTCCTGATAGCTGTTATAACGTCTTCTAGGGGGATGTTGTAAGCAATTAGCTTATTGGGGTCTATCTCCACCTGATACTGTTTCTCAAACCCACCTATGCTTGCCACCTCTGCGACGCCGGGAATCGATTCAAGCCAGTAACGGAGATACCAGTCCTGGAATGTTCTAAGCTCGGCTAAATCATTGTTGCCCGATTCATCAACCAGGGCATATTGGTAGACCCATCCAACTCCTGTTGCGTCAGGTCCTAAAGTTGGCGTGACTCCCTCGGGCAGTTTGCCCGACACTTCGTTTAGATATTCAAGAATTCTGCTCCTTGCCCAATACATATCTGTTCCGTCCTCAAAGATTACATAGACAAAAGAGAGGCCAAAGAACGATTGACCGCGGACAAACTTCACATTGGGAGCCGCGATCATGGTTGTAGTTATGGGGTATGTAATCTGGTCTTCTACCAGGTCCGGGCTTCTGCCGGACCATTCTGTGAACACAATCACCTGAACGTCAGACAGATCGGGGATGGCGTCAAGAGGTGTATTCTTCATAGCCCAAAATCCCCATGCGGCAATGAAAAGTACCAGAATGATTGTTAGAAATTTGTTTTTTGACGAGTACTCAATAATTTTTTCTATCATTACTTCTCTCCCTGTGACGAGTATAAGAATCCCTCTTGTACCAAAGCTTTAGTGATTGTGCATCTTGGGTTGCTGAGTCTCGGAATTATCATCTGTTTCTTCTTCCATCTGTAGTTCTAATTCCTGGGTTGTTTGCTGCTCACCTTGTGGTTCTTCGCCCCAGGTCGCAACGGCCGCTTGGATTTTGCTTTCAGAATCGATGAGGAAATTAGCCCTTGAAACTACCTGCTCACCCTTTTTTAAACCTCGAAGCACCTCATAATAACCCCCTGCTTTTTGGCCAAGCTCCACTCTTCGTATCTCGATATTCCCATCACCTTTATCGACAAAAACTATATCCTGCCTGCCTGTTCTTAAGACAGCGCTGTTTGGTATTGTTAGTTTCTCCCCCATCGGGATCTCTAGTGTCACATCCGCATACATTTCTGGAAGAAGCCGCAAATCAGGATTAGGGAACTCAAGGCGTGCTTTCACAGTTCTTGTTTCAGGGTCTATATGAGGCCAAATGAAAGCAACTTCTCCCTCAAATATCTCACCGGGAAAAGAAGCCAAAGTCATAGTAGCCTTCTCCTCCAATTTAACGAGCTGAATTTCGTTTTCGTAGATATCAACCTGTACCCACGCTGTTGTATGGTCAGCGATTTTATATAGAAGGGTATTGGGCTCTACATGCATATTTTCAAATGCGTTTTTCTGCGCTACATGGCCTTTAACAGGCGAGTAGACAGTTAAGTTCGTTTTAACTTCTCCGGTTCTTTCAAGCTCTTTGATTTGACTTGCCGAAACATCCAGAAGCTCAAGCCTGCGCCTGCTCGCTTCAAGAAGTGAGTTAGCGCCGCTTGAAATATCAGCAAATTTGTTATCGCCCAGGATATTTTTTGATTTAAGAGCCAGCAAATATTCTTCTTGCGCTGTAACTAGTTGCGGACTATAGATCGAAAACAGCGGCTGGCCGATATTCACATGCTGCCATCTAAAATCGATAAATACTCTATCGATCCACCCGCTAAATTTAGTCTGAACGTTATATATCTTGCTTTCATCAAGCGTTACCATCCCTACCGTACGAATTTCTTTATCTAAAGTTCTGACCATAACAGGTTCTGTCTTTACGCCAATTAATTGTTGTCTCTCCGGGCTTACTGAAAATGTAGATTTCGCTTCTCCCCCACTGTCTTTCTTTGCAGGAACACCCATAGCGCTATGGTCATGACCTTGCATGCCAGCCATGTCTTCTCCATCTTCTGTGCTGTCTTGATCTTCCATTGTTGTTTGTGCGGCGGGTTCCGTCTGAGAATTATCTTTTTTCCATACGGGGGTAGTATCCATGCCGCAGATGGGGCATTGCCCGGGCTCTTCTAATCTTACAGAGGGGTGCATGGCGCAGGTCCAGTAGTCTATTTCGCCCTCCTCATCGAAAACAGGCCTGTAGGCGTGTTCGTTCTCGCCTGCGAAAAATGGGACTTGGTTAATCAAGGGGATGCTTGAGCCATACTTATAAATGGCTAAAGATACTAGTATTAGAAGAAATAATATCCCCCAAACCCTGTACTGTTTATTGTTTTTCTGCGTCATTTTGTTCTCCCCTAATTTCGTCATTGTTTATTGTCCCTCTTGCAATAGACCCTTCATCGCCTATTAATTCCATTGCGGTAATTTCCTCAATTCGGGCCAAAGCCTTTTGATACTCGGTAAGTTGTTCGTAGTATTCAAGCTCAAAGTTGAAAAGAGTTACCAGATTATTCAGGAGTGTTAAGAAATCTATATCCCCTACCTGATAACCCGAGATTGCAGAGTTGAGGGACATTGTGGATTGAGGAATAATTCCGGTTTGATAAAGGTCCATCAGTTTTCCGGCTGTAGTTGCAGTTATATAATCGTCTTTCACCATAAACAAGAGATTGTTTTTTGTGGATTCGTAATTTTCCCGAGCTTCTGAGACATCCAGCGCAGCTTCTCTGACTCCAAACTTTTCTTTTCTCCAGTAGTAGAGCGGAACTCTTAAGCCGAGACTAACTTGCCAGATATCATCCAGGTCGCCGTTTCCACCATCTCTATTAAAGTATGTAGCTCCTAGTATAAAGTCGGGCAAGTATTCTTTCTTGGCCAGCTCTAAAGACTCTTCTTTGCTATCAACTATATCTGCGCTTGATTTAAGCACCGGGGCTTGCTCTGATGTTACATCGGTAATCTCGGCAAGCGTCACCCCAAGTTCAGATTTTGTGATTTCCTCAGGCTCTCCGAGTAAAGAGTCAAGCGGTCGATTCAATATTCTTTTTATTTTTGTCTCTATAATTTCTTTTCTTTTTGCTAAAAGCTCCAGTCTTTCGATAAATCCCGATACCTCGACCTGGGCTTTCAAAACGTCCTGCTGCACACCCATTCCCACTTCGTACTTTACCTCCGCTATCTTTGTGAATTTCTGAAGCAGCTCCTTGTTTCTGTTCGTGATCTCTATAGACTTATTTATGAAGAACCACTCAAAGTAAGCCTCTTTTAGGTCTGCGATGATTTTTCTGCTTACCGCATCGGAAAGCCATCTTTGGGACTGGGATTGCTCTTGCGCTATCTTCTCTTTGGATGACAGTTTGCCCGGAAAAGGTATCTCTTGTACTACGAAAGCCTGAATGTCCGATCTCGGGTCTTCTCCCAGAGTAAATTCGGAAAAACTGACATTTTTGATCCTTCCCCCTATTATGGGGTTAGGCAAAGAACCTTCCTGAGAAGGGCGCATAGAGGAAGCTTCCCATCTGGCCTTAGAGGCTTTTATCCCGGGATTGTTATTCATGGCTTCCTCAACTAGCAAATCCAGTTTTACAACCTCGGCTTTTGCGCTAATTCCGAAAATTAATGTAGCGAATAATATAATTTGAAATAACTTCATATTATTTTTCTCCGTTTCTTAATTACTGATTACGACCTCACAAACTGGAGGTTTGATAAATTTCTCAAAAAACTTTGTAAGAATAAATATAGAGAGACCATGATAGCTATACGGCACTATCATTGATCTATGGGTGTATTGGGAGTGGTAATTATAGTAAGAAACTGGAAACGGATAAGTATATATCCGGTGGGTCATGAATACTCTTGGTAAAGGTTGAATCTATTGATTTTGAATTGCCGGTATCTAAAGAAGTTGGGAAATCTAATAAATATAAAACATCTAAAGCCTTATTTCCTATATTGTTTTCTATTGCGGAATTGGTTAATCCCTCATAACAACATTGGGAATTCTCTAAATCAACAGCGCTAGCATTTTGAATGGATACCTGAGATTCATCTGTAGCGTCGGCAGCATTATGATTTGTCATATCACAATGAGAACCCACCCCTTTTGCACTATCGGCATGTAAATTCGCAAATGAATAGGCGCCGCTATAACAAAGCGCTAAACTAAAAATTAGAAATAAGCTTAGAAATCTCATATGAATCTAATAATAATGATTTGCTGTCTCAAAGTCAAGGTTCATAGTTATACTTTTCTTGCACTGTCCATCTTGCTCTGGATTGTCCGGCAAGGGGGATGACTAGCAACTCGGAGACCCGGATCAGGGGACGCAACTAGCCGGCTTAATTATTTAGATGCGGATTTTTTGCGCGGGTTATAGACGCAGAAGGGCTCTGGCGCCATGACGTTGTCCGTCATTGCGTAGGCACGAGAACGTGAGCCGCCGCAGACGGTTCTATATTCACACAACCCGCACTTGCCTAACAGGGAGTCCGCATTTCGGAGAAGCCTGAAGACTTCGTGATCTCTGTAAACATCAGCCAGAGAGTCCTGACGCATATTCCCTGTCGTTAGCGGGAGGAACCCGCTCGGATAGATATCCCCGATGTGGGAGATGAAGACATAGCCATTACCCGCATTGACACCTTTTGGAGCGTGTCCGATGCTGCCGCCGGGTCCGAAATCACGCGTCATACGGTCGGGCAATTCCACTTCCCAAGAACCTTTCTCTAAAGACTTGTTTTCCCTTTCCCGCTCAATTACATATCTTCTGTAGTGCTGCGCCTCTGTAATCTTTACTATAAAATCAACCTCTTTTGAAACGTTATAGAGTTTCTCAAAGAGTTTTTCATACTGGCGGGCCGACATCTGCTTTAAGAGCTTTCCCCTGCCCATAGGTACAAGGAAAAAGACCTCCCAGAAGACGACACCAAGAGACTTTACAAGCTCTGCGATTTCGTCGAAATACTCGAGATTATATTCACTGAAGGTCGTGTTGATCTGAAAAGGAATCCCTTCCTCTCGGATGTATTGAGCACCTTTCATTGTCAGGTCAAATGCCCCTGGAACGCCCCTGAAAGTGTCATGAACTTCAGCGTTCGGGCCATCGAGGCTGAGTGCAATTTGAGAGAGCCCAGACGTCTTTAGCTTCTTGATCAGCTCCGGAGTAAGCTTTTCTGTAGCGGCCGGAATGGTCGCCATTCTTAACCCCAGATCGGCACCGTGACGGATCAACTCAAAGATGTCGCTCCTCTTTGCCGGGTCTCCTCCGGTCAATACCATTATCTGCGCTCCCATAGAATGAACCTGATCAATCAGATCCAATCCCTGCTCTGTCGTGAGCTCCCGGGGGTCGTGCCAGTCTATCGCTTCCGCTCTGCAGTGGCGGCAGGCAAGATCGCAGGCTTGCGTGATTTCCCAGATAACTATGAAGGGAGAGACGGCAAAATCTATATCCCGCAGTTGTTTCATCATTGCACTTCGATCACTATCTCTATTTTTATGCATAATTAAAATCTTACAGTGCAATTCCTGTGCCAGCAAGAGACTTCTGCAGGAAAGCTCTGAGCTTGTAGCGCTTTTTAATCGGAGATACTTGATCAAAGAGCATGGTAGATTTTCTTACAGTTAGAGCGGTATCTTCACGAACCCGATAAATAGCAAGGGCTTTATTGTCTGAATTTCTGACACCGTACATATTTTATAACCAAAAAACCCTATCGGATAAGACAATTACACTGGCACTGCTTTTGCATTATTTAAACTAAGCTTGGTCTTGTGTTAAATTAACTTCAGGAACGATCCAGGGGATATAGGGATTAACTCTTAGACGCTTTAATGTCATATTGGGATGAACTTATGCAAACATCTAAAAATAAACCTGTCCGGATAATTGTTGTAGGAGGGGGTATAAGCGGTCTAAGCGCCGCACACCGTCTCTCCGAATTAAGCGCAAAAAGCGGTCTTGACACCGAGACGATTGTGCTTGAAGGGAGCGGTAGGCTGGGCGGTGTGATTTCCTCAGAAGTAACGGACGGTTTGCTAATCGAAGGGGGCCCCGACTCATTTATTACGACAAAGCCCTGGGCGCTTGATCTTTGCCTGCGGTTGGGCCTGGAATCAAAATTAATAGAAACCAGTGACGAATCCAGGCGCATATTCGTGGCCCGGCGAGACAAATTGGTGCCAATGCCCGAGGGGTTTTCGTTTGCTCCGACTCGACTGGCGCCTTTTATTTTCTCTCCACTATTTTCACTCCATGGCAAGCTTCGGATGTCCCTGGACATGGTATTGCCCCGGAGAAAATCAAAAGGGGACGAGAGCGTGAAGTCTTTTTTTACGCGCAGACTCGGGAGCGAGGCGTTCAATCTGATTGTTCAACCCCTTGTTAGTGGGATTTACGGCGCTAGTCCTGAGAACCTCAGCGTCCGGGCCGCACTGCCACAGTTTGCAGAGATGGAAGAAAAGCACGGAAGCTTGATAATGGCGATGAGAAGGGCCGCACAATCTAGAAACGGGGCTAAAAAGAAAGGCAATGCCGCCCGATACAACCAGTTCGTGTCTTTTAGAGAAGGCATGAGGGAGCTCATTGACGCTCTGGCATCCAGTCTCCCTGAGGGGGATATACAGCTAAATAAGCCAGTTAGAAGAATCGAGACCTCCGGAAACACTTGGAAAATACTAACAAACAATAATGAGTCTATCGATGCGGACGGAGTTATTATCGCCGTTCCCACAATTCATGCAGCCGGTTTGGTCGATGGGTTCGACCCTCTCTTGGGGGATTATTTGTCTCAAATCAAATATGCTTCATCTATAGTCGTAAACCTTTTATACAAACGGGAAGATATTTCACACCCCCTTGACGGAGTAGGCTTCGTCGTCCCGCAAATAGAAGGCCTGCCGATTAGCGCATGCTCCTTCAGCAGTCTCAAGTTTACCGGACGCGCACCGCCTGAGACCGTGCTTCTTCGCTGCTTTATGGGAGAGGATATAAGTAAAGAGGTTCACGACAAAGATGATTCTTACCTCAGCGGCGCCGTACACAATAAACTGTCGGTTCTTTTGGGTATTACATCCGAGCCGGTTTTTTCCATGGTAAAGAGAAACCTCCAATCCATGCCTCAATACGCTGTAGGTCACCCCGAGCGAATAGCTCAGATCAACCAAAGGGCGGAGCTGTATCCGGGTATGGAGCTTGCGGGTAACGCTTACAATGGGGTCGGCATTCCCGATTGTGTCCACTCGGGTGAGGAAGCTGCCGAGAAATTATTTAAACACATTGAGCGGAATTCAAATTGAGCTTAATAAATATTCATCCAAAGGGAGGTGTTGAGTGAAGATCTCTAGCTCTGCCGGCGATATGGAGGTATTTATAAAAAATATGCCTAAAGTAGTAGAGGACACGGTACTATTGAACGCGGAAATGGGAGTATGGCAATTTCAGATATACTTAAGTCCTGGAGATTTTAGACTTTTCTTCTCTCTCATCTTTAGCAGCGCCGTTTTACTGTTTCTTATAAAGCAGCCTTTTCTATATATATTCAGACAAATTAAGAAATAAAGAAATTTATGGCAACTTTCTTAAGAACAGGGTTTGCTCCGGGAAAAAGACACTAACCGCATTTAAATTAGTCGCTGAACAGACACCGCATAACAGACAAAACGTACAAAATTCGCATCTAAGTATTGATGGAAAATAGAAACAGGAAAATGTCTTTCTATTAGTTTCTGTTACTAGGCGTTTCGTGTTTGATCCCATATTTCTGCATGCTATAAATCAGAGAATTCCGTGAGATATTCAGTAGTTTAGCTGCCTGCGTCTGATTCCAGTTTTTCTTTATAAGAGCTTGGATAATTAATTCTCTTTCCAGATTCTTTAAGTCGATACCGTTTTCAGGAATAGGCACCGTATAATTGTCCATTCCTGATTTTTTCTCTTCCAGGAGTTCTTTGGGTAGATCATCTACAGAAATAATCTCACGTTGACAAAGTATAACTAGCCTATGAATCAAATTTTCTAGTTCTCGGATATTTCCCGGCCAATGATATTTATAGAAGACCTTAATAACCTCATCATCATATTTTATGCCGGTCCTGCCAAATAGCTCAGCAAACTTGTCAAGAAAATTAATGGCTAGAAGGGGGATATCCCCCTGTCTTTCCCTGAGCGGCGGTAGGCTTATCGGAATAATGCTCAGGCGATAATAAAGATCGTCCCTAAACCGTTTCTCCTCTACTAATTCTTTAAGATCTTGATTTGTAGCCGCAATAATTCGAACATCCACTTTCCGTGGATTTAGTTCACCGATTTTATCAATTTCTTTATCTTGAAGTGTCCTTAGAATTTTGACCTGAAGTTTTAAAGGTAATTCGCCTATTTCGTCAAGGAAGATAGTCCCTCCTTCAGCTGCTTCGAATTTCCCAGTTTTATCCGTTACGGCATCAGTGAAACTGCCACGCTTATAACCAAATAGCTCGGATTCAAGCAAG
Organism: Deltaproteobacteria bacterium; assembly: GCA_029262255.1. Taxonomy (GTDB): domain Bacteria; phylum Desulfobacterota_D; class UBA1144; order Nemesobacterales; family UBA2774; genus CR02bin9. The sequence continues at coordinate 566 of JAJCZT010000168.1, read as the reverse complement.
TTCTCTGGAATTGCGCCACAATTTATGACAATAAAAGGTTTAGTGTTTCTGAGACTGTTAAAATGAATTGCTTTAGCTAGTACTTCCTTCCCCGTCCCGCTTTCGCCTTGAATTAAAATAGAAGAATCGGTTTTAGCTACCTGACTAACAATCTCATAGACTTCTTTCAACGCCGATGATTTGCCAATCATATTCTCGAAATTGAATGATCCCGATAATAATTCCCGGAGGGTTTTATTCTCGATCAAAAGATCTTTAAACTTAAGTGCTTTTTCAACCTTAAGTAACAGCTCATTCTTATCTACTGGTTTTGTTATATAGTCATTAGCCCCTAACTGCATAGCTTCTACAGCCGACTCAATTGACCCGTATGCAGTTACAACAATTACAATCACATCATATGAAATTTCTTTTAATATTTTAATAAGTTCCAAACCGTTCATTTCCGGCATACGAATATCGGTTATAACCAAGTCAATCTTTTTATTGTTTAATATATCGAGACCTATAGACCCGTTGTCAGCAGTAATTACTTCATACCCCTCTTCAACGAGTTGATATTCTAT
>JAJCZT010000167.1 GCA_029262255.1 Deltaproteobacteria bacterium | reverse complement strand
TTGAAATAGGGCGTAATGTGGAGCTCGCCCGCGCTTGCGTGAGCGTAATACATTACAGGCAGGTTGTTTTTCTTTAAGAGCGCGTCTACTTCCTGTATAAAATCAGGAAGGTCGTCAATCGATACAGCGCAGTCGTCTATATTGGTGGCGGGTTTCTCGTCACCCTCGACATTTGACGCTACTCCAAGGGCCGCATTCCTTAGATGCCATACATGGTCCACATCGTCGCCCGTGACAATCGGAAAGTGGTAACCATAACCCGTCTTCTTAACGTCTTCTATTATTTTTTCAATATCCGCACTCGCCTCTTCTGCCGTATCCTTGGCGACTTCTACGATAAGCACAGCCCCTGGTTTGTCTTTCACGAAGAAAAGCTCTTTACTGAGGAGCGGATTGTCTTTTGCGCACTCGATTGTGTAGTCATCTATCAATTCACATGACATAATGTGGTGCTTGCAAATAGTTATATTGGCCCTAAGTGCGTTATCCAGCGTTTTAAAATTAATGCAGGCAAGTGTTCTATGTTCAGGAGGGTGGGGCACCAAATTCACCTTAAATTCGGTAATGAATACCAGGGTTCCTGCCGAGCCCGCGATTAGCTTGCAGAAATTAAAATGCTCGCCATCCTCTGTAAACGGCTCCATTTTAGCCATTACATCCAGAGCGTATCCGGTGTTGCGCCTGAATATGGACTCTTTTGGGAAACTCGCTGTAATTTCCTCCTGATTCCCCTGATCAGATAGCATGTCCCTCATCTGGCAGTAGAGCTTGGTTTCAAGAAGACTCTCATCGCCGTTACATTTTGCCTCGAATTCATCCTTGGTAAGCTCGCCAAATGTAACTTCAGAGCCGTCCGCTAAAAAGCCTTTAACTTCAAGCAGGTGTTTGCGGCTGTCTCTGTATACCACAGAATTAGCCCCGCACGAATTATTGCCCATCATGCCGCCTATCATTGCCCGGTCCTGTGTGGAAGTCTCAGGGCCAAAGAAAAGACCGTAAGGCTCAAGATATTCGTTTAACTCGTTTCTTATGATACCGGGCTGGAGCCTTACCCATTTTTCTTCTTTATTGACTTCAATTATCTGATTCATGTACCGCCCTACGTCTACAACTATTCCTCTTCCGATTGGCTGTCCGGAGAGCGAAGTGCCCGCCGCTCTTGGCGTAAGGGGAACGCCTTTTTCTTTTGCGAAGTCGACTAACTTCTTTATATCCTCATGTGTTTTGGGGAGTGCAACCGCCATTGGGGGCATTCTGTATGATGAGGCATCTGTGGCATAGATGGTCCGCATTGTGTGGCTGTAGTGTAATTCACCTGTAAGCTGTTGATTTAGGTTATCCCACTGGGATGCTTCGATTTGATATGTGGCTGTGCCTTTTTCACTCATATATAGAACCCTCCATAACTATTTATACACTTTTTTTAACTTCTAGACAATCAGTAAAGACAATACTTGAGATTTTAATATTAAGATCAGAAATTATGGAAATGTAGGGCCTGATTCTCAGGCGTTCCTCGGCCTGCTCGGTTATTAGTTGTTTTGTTGACATAACTAATTATAATTTGTTACTATAGCTTATAGTCTTAATTGCCGTGGTAGTGGGGGTCTTATATGAACACGAAAAGAGCTGACGAAGATATATCTAAGCCTACGTCGACCTGGGAGCGTATGACGCGGTCGTCGCGGAAGAAGATTATATGGGGCTTATGGTTTATCACGTGGGTTGCTTTAATGATCGGCTTTTTTTACCGTGATTTCTACGACTATGTAGTGGTATTTACCGCGGTCCATCTGCTGTTATTTTTGTTTTTTTTCGGGTTCCAATTAAAAGCCTTCCCGGTTCAGCTAAGAATCGTCTATTTAATCTGGGTTGTAGTCGGAACTTATGTTCCACATATGGTGATTCTGATGTACATAACCACAATTGGGCTTGCTTCGAATCTTTTCCTCAACTATTGCCCGCTTGCGCGTATGATGTACCTTTTGCCCTGGAACAGAGAAGAGCCTCTTTCGTTTGGCCTCCTTAAGCGTGTTGTTCTTACTCCACCCATGCCCGGGCAGTTCAAGCCGGCATCCCCGGCACGTTAATTCTCTATTTTAACTAGTTTTTCCTTCCAATTTTCTTGTTTCTGAATATCGCTCTTGGGAATAAGTGTGTTTTCGTTTAGAATATTAACCCATACCGCATTATGCCTTTAGGGGAATATAAATTGAACTCACAAGATACTATCCTTACAGAAGAAATTTTATCACAGCTGGAAGAAAAAGGCGTTTCTAAAGAGGCGGCTTTATCACAAATAGAGACCTTCAAGAGAGGGATACCATATGCGGAGCTTGTTAGACCCTGCACACTTGGCGATGGAATTGAGAATATTGACAAAGAGGCGGAAAAATATTCCAGCCTTTACGAAATCGAGGCCCGGTCAAAGAAAATAATAAAATTTGTTCCCGCCTCAGGCGCGGCCAGCCGTATGTTTAAAGAGCTTCTTGCTGTGAGCGAGCGAGATTCCAAGATTAATAAAGAAAAGCTTTCAAGAGCCGGCGATTCAGAATCGGAGGCATTTCTTCGTTTTATAGACAACATCGAAAACTTTGTATTTTTTGAAGAGCTTAAATCTGTTATGGAAGAAGACGGTCTTTCCATAGATCAGCATCTTGAAGAAGCTATATATCATGACATCGCTGGATACACCCTGGGTTCGAGTGGCCTTAATTACGCTAACCTCCCCAAAGGAATTATTAAATTTCATAATTATGATGAAGGCGCGCGCACAGCTTTTGAGGAGCACCTGGTAGAGGCGGCAGAGTATTCAAAAGACGGGGAGGGCCTTTCCCGGGTCCATTTCACTGTGTCTCCTGAACATCTGGATAGAGTCAAAGAACTACTAGATAGAAAAATGGCGGACTACGAGAAAGACGGTATTCAATTTGAGACTACCTATTCAATTCAAAAACCCTCCACCGACACAATAGCGGTCGATATGGAGAATAGACCGTTTGTAGATAATGAGGGCATGGTTGTATTAAGACCGGGTGGTCACGGCGCATTGATTGAGAACTTAAATGAGCTTGATTGTGATGTCGTATTTATCAAAAATATCGACAACGTAGTGCCTGATCATTTGAAAGAGGAAACTTGCTTATATAAAAAGGCGCTTGGCGGATATCTTCTAAATCTACAAAGTAAGATATTTGGCTATCTAAAAAAGTTAGACGCGAGGCAGACTGATAAAGAATTTTTACAAGACGCTGCAAATTTTTTAAACGAAGAACTCGCAATTGATCTCCCATCTGATTTCGGAGACTTCTCTATAGACGAGAAACTAGGTTATCTCCGAGTAAAACTTGATCGTCCTCTAAGAGTTTGCGGCGTAGTAAAAAACGTAGGTGAGCCTGGTGGGGGCCCGTTCTGGGTGCGGGGAAGTGATGGAAGTCTATCCCAGCAGATTGTGGAGTCCGCACAGGTAAATCTGGACTCGGGAGAACAAAAGTCGATTTGGGAGTCCTCAACCCATTTTAACCCCGTAGATATAGTGTGCGGATTAAAGAATTATAAGGGCGCGCCCTTTGATTTAAGGAAATATGTTGACCCAAATATGGGCTTTATCTCTCATAAATCCAAGGACGGAAGAGACCTTAAGGCGCTTGAGCTCCCGGGGTTGTGGAATGGGGCTATGGCTGACTGGAATACATTATTTATAGTGGTGCCGCTTATTACCTTTAACCCTGTTAAGACAATTTTTGATCTCCTTAGGCCTGAGCATCAACCCGGTGAGTAATGTTAATATGAGAAGACGGACTTCATTGGTTGATATCCCCGTTGATATTCCAAAAGAACTTACGGATCTATCGGAATCTTTCGCAGATGTTCTTTTGAATATAGGTTCCCTGTATGAATTGCAGCTCAAAGGTGATTTACCCGTTGGAGTAGAAAACGGCATATGGCGGGAAATACCAAAACGCCTGGGAATAACCGAGATTCCTGAGACGCAAAAGGATAAATTCGAGGAACAAATCCAAACTCTTGAAAAAGGAATATTTGATCTCTATCCGATTACCGTTAACTGCGGGGAGAGCGAGATGGACTTAATAATTGGAAAAGTCTTCTCCTCAGAAGGTGATAGCGTTAGCTACTATTCAGGAGCGGCTGGGCTCGCCAATAATAATTATATAAATGTTATTGATCAATTTGATTCTAAATTAGAGACGTTGTGTCAAAAACTCTCGGTCAGATCCTTGGATGACGGTGAGTCAATAAAAGATAAAGCGCCGGAGATAAAGTGTCTTGATGTGTTTTCACTAGCGGGGGGACTCGATGTTTCTCATAAGCCGATATGCGTATTTTTCTCAGGCGGCGGTCCTGAAAATATCTCATCCTTATCTAATCTGACTGTCTTTTTAAATCTCTACTCAGCCAGGTTCAGAGTACTGACAATGGCAATCGCCAAGCGCTATCTGTCCGGGTTTGAGATAATAGAGGGGTTATCAGATTCTGAGATCTCTAAGCTCCTTTTAATATGGCTAAGAGGACATGACGTAGGGCATTTTATCGGAGAAGACCGATTGGGTGATAAAATGTCGGAATTTGATATGGACTATATGATATTGCACGAGCTTAAATCCGATATGATAGCTCTTTATTCTTTTAGGTTGTTTTCAGACGATTTTTTAAATAATGGCTTGCTTGAGAAGATTTATTATCTTTCAGTAGCCGAGATGCTGCGTTATATAAGACGCGGTAATGTCCTAAAGCATCCCGACTCCGCATCGGCTTATTTGGCATGGTGTTATTTTGAGCGCTCAGGAGCTATTAAATATGATCCTGGGTGCGGGAAGTTCAAAATTGAATTGCTATTGTTTGGAGATGCGGTTTCAGAGTTTTCCAAAGAGCTGCTTAGTATATTCAGTGAAGGTGATGCTGAGCGGGCTAGAGAGCTTGTAAAACGTTTCGGAAATCTACAAACAACAAATGAGAATGACCCCTCTCCCAGAGATTGTTCCGAGACTCTGAGAGAGGTTATTAAGGATACCGATATTGCTCATTATATAGACTATAATTTTATAACGGACAAGTGAGTTTCAGCGGATTATTAATAAGTGTTTTAGTCCCAATAACTGATATGGCAGGGCCTAAGGTTAATGTTGTTGCCGGTGATCTGATTTTAAAGTTCTATGACGCAAGTTAGATAATAACGGCTTAATAGCCGCATTTTAGCTTATGCGTTTAATAAACCCATTAATATAAATAGCACTCCGAACCACAATCCAAACGCCAGCATACATATGGATACTATGATAAATAAATATCCGGATATAGTGGGCCCAAAGAGCCGTATACGTTTTATTGATTCTGTTTGATCCGGGTCTTCAAGTCCAAACATTTCAATACTCTTTTTATAGTTTGAAACAAAATTGAAATAGCTCAGACCGCAGCCGATAAGGCTAATCCAGAGCGCTACAGTTGCAGATTTTATATAGTCTTCATCAATTATTTGCTCAAAGCTGCTGCGAAATATTAATATCCCGCCCAACGCGAGTAACGGCAGTATTGATAGGAGCTTGATCAGATTAACGATAGAATTATAATAAACAAGCTTTTTGAGCTCAACACGTCTCGGTTCGTTTTCTAATATGTTAATTCCTCCCGCAATAACTCCACCCATTGTAATTTTAACATTAAACCATAATTTTTATATGGGTGATTTTTCTAAAATTAGGTGGAGTTAGGTGAATCCGGCCGCTTTGCAGGATTGAAATCATAAAGATTGACGGGCACTCGTTAGAGCTAGAATCCCCGGATGTTCTGATGTCATAAGGGAATTTCAGAAGTCTGATCAGGGATGGAAAGTGATCCCGATACTTTAAGGATATTTTTTAGTGAACTAGACTCTTGTATTTCTTCAATATATCGAGTTGACTAATAGACGATATTATTGTTTAGGGGGATATCTCAATGAAAAGTTCTGTTAGTATCTTTTTGGCTATATCTTTTGCATTATTAATTCTCGCATGTCCAAGTTCTGATGAAAAAACTAAGGAAGATTCAAAAGATGGATTTGAATTTAGAAATGCCCGCTGGGGAATGACACTGGATGAGGTTCGATCCTCAGAAGCTAGCGCTCCTTCTGAAGAAAAACCCGACTTGATTATATATAAAGAACAATACTTGGGTATGCCATCCACCCTCGGATATGTCTTCATAGATGGCAAGTTAGTTAAAGCCGGATATTTAATCAGTGATATATATGAGGATCCGGAGGATTATATTAAGAGTTATGAAAACATAAAATGGGCACTAATAGATGATTTCGGCCCCCCGACTCTTGATGAGATGAGATGGCTGGACGAAGAGAAAACAGATCAAACGGACGCCTCCGGCAAGGCTGTTTGTAGGGGTGACGTTCTTTATAAGTCGGAATGGATGGCCGGAGATACTCTTATAACATTGCTTTTTGAGGGGGATCAGGGCAAATGTAGGCAAGGGGTGATTTTCGAGAGTAAGGAGCATTATCTGATGGGACAGGAGAAGAAGTAGTCTCTTTAACCGGCGGGAAAAGAAGGATCAGCCGGCAATTGCCTGTCATGAATTAATACTGAATTTAGATGATTGATCCCAGCTTTGATCATCTCTTTCCTTATTAGATTTTAGTGATATTTAGGGTAATAGCTATTATTATAATTAGCAGTTAGATGCGTTTTGCCGGTTTAGATGATATTTATTTGAGAAATCTTGCAAATTTCTTGTCCTGCTTGCGAATTTCCCCTCCGTCATTGAAATATTTCCGAGGAGATTATATAATCAAGGAAAGTACCTAGTTCTAAGATGTGTATATTCAGTGCATTGCGATTAATAAATCAAGTAGAACTTAAAGATTTGAATGAATTAGGATAGTTTCTTAAACCATCAAATAGAGGACAATGGTAAATTGATAGAATATAAAGTAGACAATATTTCTCTCACCGATGATGAGAAGTCCTTTATTGTCGATATGATTGTAGAAATGGAGGATATAGACTTTGACTCCGACCCTGTATATATCAGCTTGAGCTTTTCTCTCGTGAATGATTCGAGCGATCTTGATGTTATTAAGGAAAAGGCCGTAATTAAGGGGAAAAATATTCTAAAAAGGGTGCTGCTCGAAGATGCCCAGCAGGAATTGTTCTAAGATTTCTGTAGCTTGAAATGGTTCTACGGAATTAACTCCTCCTACCCAATTATTTGTTAGTCTCCCGCTAAATTGCTTTCCTTTTCATATCCATTTCCTAAACTGGCCAGCAATTATCTCCGCTAGAGTGTATATTGTTAATATGGAATTATGTGAAAACCATGCATCAAGAAAAACCCTTCTAAAAAGGAGACGGCATAATGACATATTGCTACACAGTTATGAAAAGCCCTGTTGGTGATATTACTTTAATTGCGGACAACGTTAGTCTTCGCGAGATATATTGGCCAAATCAAAAACCCGACAGAGTGAAATTCCCGAATCTTGAAAAAAAGGATAGGGACCCAATTCTTAAATCAGCAGTGAAACAATTGGAGAGTTATTTCTCTGGGAAAAGGAAGGAGTTTGATCTTCCTCTGGAACCGGTGGGTACCGAATTCCAAAAAGAGGTCTGGGAAGCGCTTAGATCAATCAGCTATGGCGAGACTGTTTCTTATGGCGATATAGCGAGGCGGATTGGGCGCCCAAAGGCAGTCCGGGCAGTCGGATCCGCAATAGGCAAAAATCCTCTTTCTATAATGATACCTTGTCACCGGGTAATTGGCGCAAGCGGCAAGCTCACAGGATTTGCCGGTGGTCTCAGTACAAAGGAATTCTTGCTCAACTTGGAGTCTCAGTTTGATTCTCCTACTGCCTCCAGAATTTGAATATAGATGTTGTCAGGATAATCTAATTCTTCCAATATGATGAAAAAACCTTTTAGTCAGTCCTCTGAGAATAATAAAGATCATATCCTGCTGGTATTAAAGGATGCTTTTGCAGACGTGAATTCTGTGTTAGAAATCGGGAGCGGCACGGGGCAGCACGCGGTACACTTTGCCCGGAGTCTTCCACACCTTAATTGGCAGCCATCGGATTTAGAAATTAACTTGTCCGGGATAAAGCTTTGGCTTGATGAAGCCCGGCTTCC
>JAJCZT010000166.1 GCA_029262255.1 Deltaproteobacteria bacterium | reverse complement strand
CCGTTAGTGGTAGTTTCTTCTTGCCCTTCAGTGTTGTTGTTTTGTTCAATGACTTCAGGTTCGGGCATAGCGCTTGCGCTATCGGCCTCTTTCTTAGAGATGAGATGCTCCTGCCTTGATCTTTCTTTGATCCTGCTAGCTTTCTTGGAAAGACCTCTTAAGTAATAGAGTTTAGCTCTTCTTACCTTTCCTTGTCTCTTAACCTCAATCTTGTCAATGAGTGGGGAATGGAGCGGGAAAATTCTCTCAACGCCTACCCCGTAAGAGACTTTTCTTACGATGAATGTTTCGCGTGCTCCGCCGTTTTTTTTGGCAATAACAACACCTTCAAAAACCTGAATTCTTTCCCTTTCACCCTCTTTGATTTTATAGTGTACAGCGACTGTATCGCCTGGACGAAAATCAGGAAGGTCACTCCTAATCATAGTTTTTTCTATTTCATCAACAATATTCATCATAAATCTCCCATATTATATTTTACATGAAAACAATCTATCCAAGATGATTGCGGCTGCGCTTCGTACGGAAAGATGGTTGTAATTGGTATAACCACTAACCGGCTTTAATGTGTAATCCGCGCTTTCCATAATCTCTTTTGCCAAACCCCAACCTGTACCAAATAATATTAAGTAAGGTTTTTGTTCTCCGGAAAAAATTAATTCTCTTAAATCTCCAAACCCTATCATGTTATCTGTAGATCTTGCGTCAGTAACAATTGTTAGAGGTTTCTGTCCTTCAATTTCTTCTATCTCTTGTGTTACATCTTGGAGCGTATTTCTTAATGCTACAAGATGGAGGGCTTCCGATCTCGATTTATTAAAAGCCGCGCCCTCGCCCATTGTCCAATGTTTTAATACACGATTTACTAATTTTTGCTGTTCAAGGTTGGGCTGTACCAGGTAGAATTTTTCAATTCCATACGTTACCGCCGACCTTGCTATATCGTGTACATCTAAATTGGTAAAAGCCGTAGTAATAATCTTAAACCGATTATTGTATACGGGATAATGGATTAATGCAATATATGCTTTAAAAGAGGGAGAATTTGTTTCTTTGAGCTCTTTTACCAGATCTATTTCATCAGTTTTAAGTATTGCCTTATCGAGCATGTCGGGCCTTTTTTTAAAAGTTCTTTTAATGCTTTCTTTCCTTCTCCACTTGTCAATCTCTTTGTGATTCCCTGAAAGGAGAACATCAGGAACTTTTTTCCCTTTAAATTCTTCGGGCCTTGTATACTGCGGATATTCTAATAATCCTTCGTTAAAAGTATCGTTCTGAGAGGATAATTCGTTTCCCAGGACACCGGGAATAAATCTCGAAACACTTTCTACTATTACTGAAGCCGCATTCTCTCCACCAGAAAGTACGTAGTCCCCAATGGATATCTCCTTGTCTACATAGATTTCTCTTATTCTCTCATCTACCCCTTCGTATCTTCCGCATATAATGATAATTTGTTCATAATCCGCTAATTCTCTTGCTGTTTTATCTGAGAACTTCTCGCCATCGGGAGTTGTAAGAATGACAAGAGATTTTGCGCTTTTGCTTTTTACCTTATCTATCGCTGCTGAAACAGGGGCGATATTCATTAGCATGCCCCCTCCGCCGCCATATGGCGTGTCATCTACTGTTTTATGCTTGTTATCGCTATAATCCCTTATGTCGTGGGTATTAAGCTCTATAAGGCCTTTTTCCTCCGCTCTATTTAAGATTCCAATTGAGAAAGGCGATTCAAAGAATTCGGGGAATATGGTTAGGATGTCGTATCTCATTTTTTTAATGACTGTAAAGAAGAAGTCTTTCCTGTTCGCTAAGTGTTAATCGAGAAGCCCGTTTATAGGAGAAATTATAATTTTCGATTGCTCAAGGTCTATATCCTTAACTATCGGCTCCGTAAGAGGTATTAGATATTCTTTGTCGCCTTCTTTAACTACCAAGAGGCTTTGCAGTGAGCGATCAATTAAACTGTCTACTACTCCTATATATTGACCATCGTCAGTAAATGCTTCAAGCCCGATGAGATCAAACCAGTAGAATTCATCATCTTCTAAGACCCGCAAGTCGGATGTCTCTACGTAAACATCGTTTCCTATAAGCTTCTGAGCATCATCTATCGAGTTGACTCCCTCGAGTTTTAATATGGCGCTGCCTTTATGGAAAATACGTTTGACAATTTTTAATTCTAGGGGAGGTCCACCGGGGGTTTTGTATATAATAATCCTTTCCAGTGTGGATATGTTGTCTAGTTGACCGCTAAACGGAAGAAATCTTACTTCCCCCGCCAGCCCGTGTGCTTTAGATATCTTGCCAAATAAAATTAGTCCCATATCTTTTAAAGGGACATCTTCTATTCTAAGATTTCCAGGACAGCCCTTTTCCTCATTTTAGCAGCCGCAGCACCTAAAATAGTTCTAATTGCTTTCGCAGTTTTCCCCTGCTTGCCAATTATTTTACCTAAGTCTTCTTGGGCAACCTTTAATTCAAGTACGGCTGTCTGCTCTCCCGCAACCTCATGCACTTCAACTTTGTCGGGGTCGTCTACAAGGGACTGCGCAATGAAAGTTACAAGCTCCTTTAGTCTATCCATAACTGAATACCTCCCGTCTATAGTCTCACTATCAAAGCACTTTCTTGTTCGATTCTATTTTTGCCCTTAGTTCAAAGTAGATATCAATTTGCCGACCCTGTCGGATGTCTGCGCACCTTTGTCGACCCAGTCCTGTACTCTGTCTGTTTTAACCTCTAGAACATGCGGTTTTTGTCTTGGGTCATAGTATCCTAATATCTCAAGGAACTTCCCATCACGTGGTGAACGAGAATCTGCCGCTACGATTCTGTAAAACGGCCTCTTCTTGGACCCGGCTCTCATAAGTCTTATCTTTACCAAACTGTTAATACCTCCTTAAGTTAATACCATTATAATAAACTATATTATCGAACTTTCATCATTCTTTTTGCTAATTTCCCCATTTTCCCCATATTTTTCATCATATTTCTCATCTGCATATAATTTTTAATCATGCGATTAATGTCTTCAACCCTTGTGCCGCTTCCCTTGGCAATTCTTTTGCGTCTGTTGCCGTTTAATATAGTATGGTTGAGCCTTTCTTTAGGCGTCATCGAATCAATAATCGCGATTGTTTTTTTGATCTCTTTTTCTGCCGTTTCCAAGGCTTTCGGGTTATTGGAAACTTGTTTCATTCCGGGAATCATTTGAGTCATACTCTCAAGCGACCCCATTTTGTTCATAGTAAGCATTGCATCCTTAAAATCGGCTAGCGAGAATTCTTTTTTGAGGAGTTTCTTGGCCATCTCCTCAGCTTTTTTATCTTCAAAGGCCGATTGTGCTTTTTCAATAAAGGTAAGCACGTCACCCATTCCAAGGATTCTGGAGGCGATTCGGTCCGGATAAAAGACTTCAATAGCATCAAGTTTTTCCCCTGTACCGAAAAACTTAATTGGTTTACCTGTAACGGCTTTTATTGATAGCGCCGCACCACCTCGGGCGTCACCGTCCATTTTGGTGAGTACTACCCCGTCTATGTCAATTGCCTCATTAAAACTTGAGGAAACGTTAACGGCGTCTTGGCCGGTCATTGCATCAGCGACTAGGAGTATCTGGTGAGGATTTACTGCAGCTTTAATATTTTTAAGCTCATCCATGAGCTCTTCATCAATGTGAAGTCTTCCTGCCGTATCTATTATTACCGTGTCATAACCGCCGCTCCGGGCAATTTCCATTGCATCTTTACAAATCTCAACGGGTTTAGCCCCGGGCTGGGTGTCATAAATGCCGGCTCCGACCTGTTCAGCAAGTACTTTAAGCTGGTCTATAGCCGCGGGTCTGTAAACGTCGGCGGGTACTAAGTATGGATTTCTATTTAGTTTTTCTTTTAAGAATCTGGCAATTTTTGACGCGGAGGTTGTTTTACCTGATCCCTGAAGACCAACCAGCATGATTCCTACCGGAGGGCTTGCTTTTAGATCAAGCTCTGAGCTCTGGTCACCTAAAACACTTATTAGTTCTTCATGAACTATCTTTATAAACTGCTGCCCTGGGGAAAGGCTTTGAAGTACTTCTTGACCTAAAGCCCTTTCTTTTACAGAACCTATGAATTCTCTTACGACTTTAAAGTTTACATCCGCTTCGAGTAGACTTAGCCTTACCTCACGTAAAGCTTCCTCGATATTCTTATCGCTAAGCTTACCGTAACCCCTTACTTTTTTTAAAGTCGTGTTTAGTTTTTCAGATATTCCTTCAAACATAATTGTTCAAAAATACAACTCCCCCATCAAAGTGCAAATGCTAATAATTATCATAACTGATAATTGTCGTTAAATATATAAGTGACAGCCTGTTTTGGTTTTTTAACGCAAATCACATATGGGCATATTATGATTGCCATCCGGTAAAAAACATCTTAAAATTAAGCGGCCCTAACTCCCCTTAAAGCATCTTAGAGCTACAATAAAACTGAATTTTTGTAACTTGTTAAATTGTTTTTTTATAGATCCTCGTTTCTGATTAAGCGGTATATCTTCCCGTCAAATCCAGTCACATAGAGCTCATTTTGCTCATCTATTCCAAAAGACGTTATGACAAAACTATCGACATTTGCAAACCTTAAAAGCTGTGTATTGTCCGTGGCTGTCATTTCTTCGAAACTTAACGCCCAGACTCGCCCGGAGACAAAATCTCCATATATAAATTTGCCTTCCAGCTCCGGGAATTCAGAACCCCGGTAAACGAACCCGCCGATAATTGTCCTGCCTTTACCGCGTCCATATTCCCAAACGGGCAGCTCAAGGCCGGACATATCACAGCCCGAAGGCGGATTCAAGCAGTTGGTCCCCTCCATTATAGGCCAGCCGTAATTCTTCCCTTTTTGTATAATATCGATCTCTTCTCGACTTGCATCTCCCACGTCCCCTGCCCACAGATCGCCCGTAACAGGATCAAAACTTATACGCCATGGGTTGCGGAGACCGTATGCATAAATTTCTTCCCTAAAATCTGAGGAGTTTCCGAAAAACGGGTTATCCGAAGGAATGCCGTAGTTATCTCCGCCTTGTGGGTTGTCTACATCAATGCGCAGAATTGATCCGAACAAATTCGTGAGGTCTTGCGCATTGTCTTCGGAATCGTGACCCCCGTCGCCCAATGATATATGCAGGTAGTCGTTGGGTCCGAATACGAGCTGTCCGCCATTATGAAAGGCATGCGGCTGTTCAATTTCGAGCAAAATTACCTCACTTTCAGCATCTGCTACATTAGGGTCTTCTCCGCTTACGGAGAACTGTGAAATTACGTTTCTTAGCGGACCGTCCGCAATATAATTTACATAAAAGAGGCCGTTGTTTTTATAATCGGGGTGAAATGCGAGCCCGAGCAGTCCCAATTCACTTTCATCAAACAGCACCTGGTCTTCTATGTCCAGAAATATACTTGATGCCGCATCTATAGCATTTAACTGAACAGTCTCACCACTTTGAGTGGTAAAGAGACTGTTTATGACCTGTATAACACCCTTTTGTTCGACTACGAACAGCCGGTTTGTGCCGTCGCCCGCGTTTTGAATATCAAGCGGTCTGTCAAAAGTAAGGTCATTGAACGCGCTTGTCAGACTAAATTGGTTTTCTATGTCGGGGGCCGGAGGGGCCGTAGGTGCCGGAGGAATTGTGGAATTGTCTCCGCTTGAATCACAAGATACCAAATAAAAAGTTGCTAGAATTATACATAAGACAAAACTTCTGCTTCTAATCATGTTCTTTCCCTCTCTCTAGAACGGTGATTGGCTATATCAAAAAAGTATACATAATAAAAGTACGGTTATGTCAAAGTTTCTCCGGGTTTTAATTCTATAATTTCAATTCCCTCTATGTCTTGGGTCAGGTTTATCAGTTGCTCGGGAGTCCCAGTGAGGAGAGGAAAAGTGCCATAGTGCATAGGGATTACATATTTGGGAGAGAGAAACCTGCATGCATGCGCCGCTTCAAGTGGCGACATCGTAAACAAATCACCGATCGGTATCATAACGAGCTCCGGCTTGTAAATTTCAGCAATTAGTTTCATATCGCTAAAAACAGCCGTGTCGCCGGCGTGATATATCTTAAATCCGTTCTCAAACTCAATCACATACCCAACGGCCTCGCCGCCGTAAGTTATGCTTCCGTCCTCTTCCTGAATACCGCAGCTATGATCCGCGTGTACCATCGTGAATTTTATTCCGTCTACTTCCTGAGTCCCACCTTTATTCATGGGCAATATGTTCTCAATCCCT
>JAJCZT010000165.1 GCA_029262255.1 Deltaproteobacteria bacterium | reverse complement strand
TTACCCCTTATAAAAGGCCGGAATTTTATCCCCTATAAATATATTTACGGTTTTAGACTCCAGGTACATATCGAGTCCGTCTTTGCCAAGCTCTTTTCCGATTCCGCTCTGTTTGAGTCCGCCATACGGGGTTTCGGGAATAATCCCTCCGTATGTGTTTACCCATAAGTAGCCGGCTTTTATATTCTTTGCCATTCTAAGGGCTCTTTTTATGTCCTTAGTCCAGATACCACCTGCTAGTCCGTAAACCGTATCATTAGCTATGCTTACCGCTTCCTCTTCTGTTTTAAACGGTATTACAGCTACGATTGGTCCAAATATTTCCTCACAAGCTATTGTGGCTTTGGGGTCGACGTCGGCAATCACCGTAGGTTCAAAGAAATAACCTTTTGTAAATTTCCTGGGTCTTTTTCCGCCGGCAAGTACCCTTCCGCCCTCATTTTTACCTTTTTGGAAATAAGATTTAACACTCTCGAAATGCTCACGAGAGATAACAGAGCCTATCTCCGTATCGTCTTTTGTAGGATCTCCCATACGTATCTTTTTAACTCTTTTGATAAATGCGGATAAGAATTTGTCATAAATCTTTTCATGGAGCAGCAGTCGCGTTACAGCCGTACAATTTTCTCCCTGGTTGAAAAAGCCGCCCCTTAATGTTGCTTCTATTGTGTTCTCAATTTCAGCGTCGTCAAACACAATACAGGGAGCTTTACCGCCGAGTTCAAGAGAGACTCGTTTTATGTTATCAGCCGCTGTTTTCATAACTATCTTTCCAACTTCAGTTGAACCTGTGAATGCCACTTTCGCCACTCCCGGGTGCTCTACTAACGCCTGGCCCGCTACTTCTCCGTCTCCGGGAATTATATTAAGAACGCCGTCTGGAAGCCCGGCTTTTGTACAGAGCTTTGCAACTTCTAAAATTCCACACGGTGTATGCTCTGCCGGTTTTAAAACAATTGTGCAGCCTGCTACCAGTGCGGGAGCGATTTTCCAAAATGATAATAGAAGGGGGAAATTCCAGGGGATTATCTGCCCGACAATGCCTATGGGCTCCCTTAATGTTACGGTTAGCTGAGCTTCTGAAACAGAGATGCTCTCGCCGTTTAACTGATTGCTAATTCCCGCGTAATATTCGAGAGTTTTTATTGCGCCTCCTAACTCAACGAGGCGACTTTCTCTTATTGGCTTTCCTGTCTCCAAGGTGTTTGTTAAGGCAATTTTCTCTCTATTCTTTTCAAGTATCTCAGCTATCTTGTGTACATATTTAACCCGCTCTGACACAGGAATTTTAGACCATGTCTTAAATGCCTTGGCCGCCGCTTTTACCGCTTTATCGACATCCGCTTTCTGCGCTTCCGCAATCTCTGCAAAAGGCTCCTCAGTTGCAGGATTTTCTCTGATGTATGTTTTCCCGCCCTTAGCACTGACTTCCTTACCGTTTATAAATAGGCCATATTTTCTTGTTTTCGTTGCCAAAATTCAATACCTCCTGAAGTGCCTTATAGAGAAAGGTTATACAATTTTTAAATTATAATCTAGGAATAACTATTGATCCTAAAGTCTTTAAGTTTGCAAGGCATCAACACTGTGATTGGGCTCATTTGTTTTATTGACAGTAATATAATGGTTGCAGTAACCTAAAATTTGCGGGCTATGGGGCCTGTTGCCGGAGTAAACGCAACAGATGTAAATTGATTATGCTTCCTAAAACACTGCTTAGGGTTACACAAACCTCATCTTCCTATATAATTATTTAGACCATGTCTGATCGTACGAAAAAATTAGGTGCTTACGACAAAGAGTTCGTTTGGCACCCCTTTACTCAAATGAAGGAGTATGAGGAGAAGGACCCTATCGTAATAGAGGGCGGGGAAGGGGCATATTTAATTGATACTGAGGGCAATAAATATATAGACGGCGTTTCTTCTCTCTGGGTAAATATACACGGCCATAAAGTTCCCGAGATAGACAACGCCATTAAAAATCAAGTCGATAAGCTGAGCCACAGCACTCTGCTCGGAGTCACGAACCCCCCTGCTGCGGAGCTAGCCAAAGAGTTAATAGAGATTTGCCCCCCGGGATTAAAAAAGGTCTTTTATTCGGGGGATGGTGCAAGCGCGGTAGAGGTCGCCCTTAAAATGGCTTTTCAGTACTGGAAGCAAAAAGGGAAACCAGAGAAGACTAAATTTGTCTGTTTAGAGAACGGTTATCACGGCGATACCTTGGGCGCAGTGTCAGTGGGCGGTATTGATTTATTTCATTCTACTTTTGCCCCACTTTTGTTTGAGACTTTTCGTGCCCCTTCATATTACTGCTACCGTTGTCCGCTAAATAAAACATATCCGTCTTGTGATCTGGCGTGCGCTGGCGAGCTTGATAAAATACTCGCCGAACATCACGAAGAAATAGCCGCCGTGATATTAGAGCCCTATGTTCAGGCGGCGGGCGGGATGATAGTATCTCCTGAGGGCTATTTAAAGCGTGTCAGAGAATCATGTGATAAATACGAAGTGCTTTTAATTCTTGATGAGGTCGCCACAGGTTTTGGGAGAACAGGGAAAATGTTCGCGTGTGAGCATGAAGACATAACTCCCGATATGCTGGTTCTCGGGAAAGGACTGACCGGCGGTTATTTACCTCTTTCAGCCACTATTACTACGCAAGATGTTTATGACGCTTTTCTGGGTGATTACGAGGAGTTTAAGACATTCTTTCACGGACACAGCTATGCGGGCAACCCTGTATCCTGCGCAGCCTCAATGGGAAACTTGCAGGCTTTTGAAAACTATAACACGCTCGAAGAGCTGCAGGAGAAAGTCCAGTTTCTGGAAGATGAATTAAAAGAGTTCAGCGGACTTAAACACGTAGGTAATGTAAGGAACAAGGGCCTTATGGTAGGAATTGAGCTTGTAGAGGATAAAAAAACTAAAGAGCCTTATGCACCTGAGTCTAAGATGGGTTGGAAAGTTGCGGACCATGCGATGGAAGACGGAGTTCTTCTTCGCCCGCTTGGAAATGTAGTAGTTCTTATGCCGCCTGTCGGTATACCTATGGAGGATTTAAAAAAACTGGTACGCGTTACTTATAATTCAATTAAAAATGCAACTGAAGATTCTTGATTAAGTCGGATATCCAATTATAAAATTATGAAAGACTCACTTAGCTGGATAAAAGAAGAGTTAAAACAAATTCACGATAAACGTCTGTTTCGTCTGTTGACTGAGTTAGAAACCGGTCAGTCTCCTGAAGTTACGATCTACGGGAAAAGATACATTCTTCTCGGATCAAACAGTTACCTGGGACTAAGCGTCGATCCAAAGGTTGTTGAGTCAGCAAAGCTCGCATTGGAAAAGTACGGTGCGGGCTCGGGCGGATCACGTCTTGTAAGCGGAAGCTCCGATTTGCATAGAATGCTTGAGGAAAAAATTGCGCAGTTTAAGAACACCGAGGCTTCGATCCTCTTTAGCTCAGGG
>JAJCZT010000164.1 GCA_029262255.1 Deltaproteobacteria bacterium | reverse complement strand
AATTTGTGCTTATCATATCGGTGAGGCAAAAAAATGGGGAGGATTTAACAAATCATGCTTAACACAGAAAATTTAGGAAATTACGGAGCTAAAAACGCGCGCCACATATACATTGGCGAGCTTAAGAGAACCACTCTAAATAAGCCGGTCGCAGAACTTGATGCTACCGAGAAGCACGACTACACATGTCTGCAGGAGCAGATGTATTGGGGTAAGGAAAATGGTTTTAACCTCGTTCTCACTCGTGATACCGGAAAAGTTGACTGCTGGATGATCAGAGACGCTGATATGGATCAGCTAAACCCGATTTTCAAACAGACAATCCTGGAAGTACTTTAAGCCCTACTTAAAATTAAGATAAAAAGTTCATAGAGGTAATCCGGATTCAATATTCTTAGTTTATTCGTTAGATCAAAGTATTGAGTCCGGACTTAGTTCAATTTTAGCATTATTTCGCAGAATTCCGTTTCATACTCTATTTAAAAACTTGAAATGTGTTAATGTAATAATGTGTGATTTTTCTATAAAGGTTAGGGAGTTGGTTATGAGTGAATATGAAGAAGTCATCCAAAAACTAAACTTAAAAAAACAAGAGCTTGAAGAGCGACTGGGCAGGGTTGAGGACTCACTCAGAAAGACTCACGCAAAGGATTGGAGTGAACAGGCCCAGGAGCGTGAAAATGAAGAAGTTGTTGAAAGGCTGGAAGAGAGCGCCCGCCTGGAATTAAATCAGATATACGAAGCGCTATCCCGTGCTGAGAAGAACGAGTACGGCGTCTGCGAGGTATGTGACGGTCCCATCAAAATAGCACGCCTTGAAGCTTTACCTTATACCAACCGATGTTTTAGCTGCGCTAGTGAACTGGAATAGCTTTTCCCTTTTGTCCTGATAGTACATGCCGGTTATCAATTAATTCTTTGACTAAAAAGTGCTTATGAGATATAAGTTCGTTTAGAACTTCTGGTGTTTTATTTAAGCTAAGCTTGGAGGTGTATGAAAATGGAGATAAATCTGGTAAAAGCTGATGAAGATTTTACACATGGTGCGTCACAATATGATGATATAACGATGTTGGCCATCAAATACTTGGGATAATGACAAAAGAAATATCAGTAGAACTAGCCAATGATTTTAAGGAGTTAATTAGATTAAATAGTATTCTTGAGGAATATTGCTCCTTAAACCAATTTCCTTCAAAAATTCTGTTTGCTCTTAACCTCTCCTTAGAAGAGGTAATTACCAATGTTATATCTTACGGTTATGAGGATGAAAAGGAGCATCTTATTAATGTCAAAATCCGTTCAGCCGATAGCTGGCTTGAGATTGAGGTTGAGGATGACGGAAAGCCCTTTAATCCTCTTGAAAAAGAGGACCCGGATGTAGATGCGCCAATAGAAGAAAGGCAGATTGGAGGGCTTGGAATTTATCTTGTCCGCAATTATATGGACGATCTTGCGTACAAACGAAACAGTGGTAAGAATCTCCTGTTCATGAAAAAATTGTTAAGCTGAGGTTCTTATGAATATTCTTGAGAATAAGAATGGAAATATAGTTATATCAGCTCCCCAGGGCAGGTTAGATACCACAAATTCGGGTGATCTTGAGAAAAACTATTGAGCTTGATTGATATCGGCGAGAAACAGTTCATCCTGGATTTCTTGAGCAGTTTTGATTATATTAGGGGGGAAAACAAGTTCTTACACGGGGTAACGAATATTGGCGGTCACTGACGCTCAAATAGAATATCTTGAAGACATGGCGACTCATATACGTGAGGACATTATTATTATGCTTGAGACAGCCGGATCCGGTCACTCAGCCGGCTCCCTTGGTACGGCGGATATTTTCTCAACACTTTATTTTCATGTAATGAAGCATGACCCTGCAAATCCCGACTGGGAAGATCGGGACAAGTTTGTATTGAGTAATGGGCATATCTGTCCCGTTCTATACGCAACTCTTGCCGAGGCGGGGTACTATCCCAAAAAGGAGATAATGACTCTAAGGAAGCTTGGATCAAGGCTCCAGGGTCATCCCCATAGAGGGTCGCTGCCGGGTATAGAGGCTTCAGGGGGTCCGCTGGCTCAGGGACTATCAATTGCGGCAGGGATGGCAATTGCGGCAAAGATTGACGGAAGTCACACAAAAGTGTTCTGCATGGTTGGGGACGGAGAGATGAATGAAGGGCAAATCTGGGAAGCCTTGATGTTTATCGGCAAAAACCGCCTTAATAATTTCACACTTATTGTAGATAGAAATAATATACAGATTGACGGATTTACAGAGAAGGTTATGCCGCTTGAGCCGCTACATGACAAGCTCACGTCTTTTGGATTCCACGTTCTTGAAGTAGACGGTCATGACATCAGAACATTGATTGAAGCGTTTGAAGAGACAATATTTGAGAAGCCGAAGGTTGTTTTAGCACACACCATTCCGGGCAAGGGTGTAGACTTTATGGAATTTAAACCCGAGTGGCACGGTAAGCCGCCTAATGAAAAAGAAGCCAAGAGAGCACTTTCCGAGCTTGAGTCATTAAGATCCTTAGGTGGTAAGATAACAAGTGAATATGAGTAAGAATCTAAACCCAAAATTTCATCTAGCCGGCAATATCTTTAATAATCCTGACCAGGTTCCTGCGAGGAACGGCTATGGGGAAGGTGTGGTTGAAGCCGGCCATGCCGACAAAAATGTTGTTGTCTTATGCTGTGATCTCACGGAATCTACACGTAACGCGAAATTTAAAGAGACATTCCCCAAAAGGTTTGTCGAGATAGGGATAGCCGAGCAGAATATGGCCGGAATTGCGGCGGGTATGGCATTTTCGGGCAAGATTCCATATATATCCTCCTACGCGACGTTTAATCCCGGAAGGAACTGGGATCAGATACGCGTCAGCATCTGCTACAGCATGGCGAATGTTAAAATTATGGGCGCTCATGCCGGCATTTCAGTCGGACCTGACGGCGCCACTCATCAGGCGATGGAGGATATAGCCATAACCAGGTGTCTTCCCAACCTAACTGTTATTGTCCCATGTGATTATTGGGAGACTAAAAAGGCTGCAATTGCCATTGCCGGAATTGAACGTCCCGTATACATGCGTTTTGGGAGGGAAAATGTTCCCGTGATTACAACGGAGACAACTCCTTTTCAAATCGGAAGAGCGGATACATACAGAGATGGACAGGATGTTACGGTTATTGCCTGCGGTTCTTTGGTCTACGAAGCGCTTGTCGCCGCAGAGAAGCTTGGTAGTGACGGCATAGATGTAAGGGTTATCAATTGCCATACCGTAAAGCCGATAGATGAGAAGGCTGTTATTAAAGCCGCCAAAGAAACGGGGGCAATTGTTACGGCGGAAGAGCATCAGGTTCATGGTGGATTGGGAAATGCGGTGGCGGAGGTTGCTGCAAAAAGCCACCCTGTACCGATGGAGTACGTAGCCATGATGGACC
>JAJCZT010000163.1 GCA_029262255.1 Deltaproteobacteria bacterium | reverse complement strand
AGCTTAGGAACCAGATGACTCCTATTACTTCCTCCTTGGAAGTTATGGGTATCCCTAGTATACCGTGATGTCCCAGCTCTCTGCCTGCCGGTCCGATATTGGGGTCTTTTTGAACATTTGCGACATTTTCTATCTTACCGGCGTTAATGACTTTCCAGGTAATGCCCTTGGGAAAGGGTATTGTTCGGGCCCTGCGTATATAATCTTCAGGTAGGTTTCTGTGGGCCTGGACAACGGCTTCTTTTCTATCCTTGTCTACAAGATAAACAAATGCCATATCTACATTGTCCAGCTCTGTAGCCATATCCAGGGCAATGTTGTAGACCTCTTCCAGGCTCTGGGATTTGTGTACCGCCTGAGTTACGGTATTTAGTATTTGTACGTTCCTGTTTTTCCTATTTACTTCCTCCTCCGCCTGCTTGCGATCGGTGATGTCATGCACAAGACATAGGACGAGAGATTCATCCCCGTTTCCCCATGGAGAGAGGCTGATATCTAAAGGAACCTCGCTCCCGTCTTTGCGTCTCCCAACAATGCCTATATCTTGACCCATAAGCCTTGCTTTGGGTTTCTTATGGTAGTTCTCTCGCTGTCTAGAGTGTCCTTCGTTAAAATGCGCAGGCATTAAAATCTCGACTGGCTCTCCAAGTAATTCCTCTTGAGAGTAGCCGAATATTTTCTTTGCCTGTGGGTTGATCTGTACAATCTTCCCTTCGCTATTAGTAACGACCATAGCATCGGAGATGTATTTTATGAGCTTAAAGAAGTCATTTCTATGTATATCTGGCATCTTCTCCCCCCCCGCCAAGAAAGGTTTGAGTGCAAACAATGGATAATACAGAATACCTTATTTATCTTAATAACCAAATAAAAAATGGAGCCGAAGCTCCCACAAGGAAGTCCTGGCAAATCCATGCGCAGGGTTTGTCTTAACGATGAGATGATCCGCAAACCACCATTAGCTTCGAACCCTTTTTAAAAACTAAATAGTGCACAACTGAGAATTCGCGATTTAGACTATCAATATTTGAACTTGGCATACGTTTATTATAGATGAAAGGCAAAAATTCTGGGATTACTTTTTGGAGAAATAGATACTATATCAGTCATTCTGAGCCATGCCCCGGGCTATGATCCGGGATATATCAGAATCTCACCCTTGTATAAAGATTTTATTTATATGGTGCGAGAGGGGGGAGTCGAACCCCCACACCTTGCGGTACTGGATCCTAAATCCAGCGCGTCTGCCAGTTCCGCCACTCTCGCATTGTTTTTGTGGGCTGTGAGGGAATCGAACCCCCGGCCCGATGATTAAGAGTCATCTGCTCTACCTGCTGAGCTAACAGCCCAAAAATTCCTGTAAAGGAACGGAGTATTATAAATACACTGTAGCTAAAATCAATAAAAAATTAACAGAGCAGATACGATTGCCCGCGAACTAAATATATTTTTAAAAATTATATCCGGTTTTGAAATTAATGCTGAAAGTTAGAATTCTTCCGATATACTTATGGATGAGTTATTAAAAATCTGGGTCCGGGGGCCTCTCCATATCTCTAAAATCAAACCCTCTCATTTAAAAGAAACCCTCCTTTAAAGAGATAAAATGGGTACGATTTAGCCCCCCGGGCTCATTAATTCCCCATTATACACCAATTTACTTTAAAATTTCAAGAGGGCCTTTCCACTAATAAATTAGGCGTGTTCTAAAAATTTAGATGGATAAAGAGCCAACAGAATATTAACTCTCTTCCTCGGGCTTAACTATGGCAATTGTGTATTTATCCAGGTCGATATACTTTCTAGCAGCCTGGAGCACATCTTCTTTTGTAACCGCGTAAATCTTCTCTGGGTATGCGTTGTATTCTTCCCATCCGATGCCGTATAGCTCATCAAATGCAATTTTAGCAGCCTGAGATGAGTTTTGCTGGAGCCCTATTTCGAAATTTCCGACAAGATAGTTCTGAGCGCGGGTGATTTCCTCATCCGTTACACCCTCTTTTAGCAGCAACTCAAGCTGATCTTTCATGCCTTGTATCGCCTCTTCTTCCTTCTGAGGCGCCGTGCCGATATAAACCCCCAGAAATCCGGGCTCAAGCCCGGGTGTGTAGAAAGAGGTCACAGTGTAGGCAAGGCTTTTCTTGTCTCTGAGTTCCAAAAAGAGCCTGCCGCCCATACCTGACATTATAGTATTTAATACTTCTACAGAGTAATGATCTTCATCATCAAGTTTGGGCCCCTGGAACCCAAGCAGTATGTGCGTCTGAGCTTTATCCTGCTTTTTTTCTACTCTTTTTCTTATCTCTTGAGGCGGGGCGTCCGCATTGATAACGGGAACTGGGGTACTCCCTTTTTTCATTCCCCCAAAATCTTTTTTAATAGTCTCGAGCACTTCATCTTCATTCACATTGCCCACAACCGTAATTACCATATTCTCGGGACGGGCGTACTTTTCATAAAACTCGCGCAAACTCTGACTATCAGCCGCGCTAACAGTCTCTACAGTCCCCAGAGGGTTTAGTTTATAAGGATGTTCAGTATAAAGAGTGTCCAGAAAAAGATTCACAGTAGTCCTTAAGAGATTATCACCCTGCCGGTTTATATCCGCAAGTATTTCACGCCTTGCGCGCTCTACTTCTTCTGCATCAAAACCGGGAGCACGGAGCACATCAGCGAATATATCCATTGCCGGTACAAAATTTTTGCTAAGAGCCTCAACAGTTACACCAAAGCTGTTCCTGCCGGAATAACCCTCAACCTCCCCTGCTATGGATTCTATCTCCTGGGCTATTTGGAGCGCGCTTCTCGACTCAGTTCCCCTTGTAAGCATGCGGGACACAAAATTGGAGACTCCGTTGTTGGATTGATCCTCATACCTTACTCCGCCCAAAAACGCAGCCCGTGCCGCAAAAATCGGGACTGAATCATTTTTCTTTATAAGAACCGTTATACCATTATCTAATACATATTCCTGCACTTCACCCAAAGTTCCAACTTCAGCTGTACTTTTTGCTGATCCGCTTTGTTTTGCTGCAGAATCAGGAGCTTCAGTCTCTGCCATCAGGTCTTTTTCTACCAGGATTTCCCCCGCCCCCTCTCCAGCCGCCTGCTTTTGGACTTCTTTGGAGGCGGTTTCAACAATACTTTGAATCTCATCGTTGTTAATTGTGATACTATCAGTAGGGAGCAGAAAACCCGCAGTCAAATTCTCGTCATTAAAATAAGTTTGAGCTGCTAGCATTATATCCTCCGGCGTCACCTTAGATACTTTGTCTAAATACTCTTGCTCATATCTAAAATCATCCGTCTCTACTTCATAGAATCCGAGTTTCTGCGCCTGGCCCTGCATCGTCTCTTTTGTATATATGGAATCACTCTCTAGATTAACCTTAACCCTCTGAAGCTCTTCCTCGCTCACAGGCTCGTACTTGAGACGATTTATTTCTTTTACAATTTCTGAAAGCGCCTCTTTTGATTTAGCGGGATCAATACTTCCCCCAACGGCAAAGATTCCTTCATGCTTAGGGGTAAACGCATAGGCGTAAATGTTGTTTACAAGCGCCTTTTCTTCTTTAATATTCTGGAAAAGCCTCGAGCTATCCCCGCCGCCAAGAATATTAGACAACACATCCATCACCGGTGTGTCTTCATGCTTTGCGTTGGGTGCATGATAAGCAAGAGAGAAGTATCCTTCCTGAAGAGTCTTATCGATCACATAGGTCTTCATACCCTCTTGTACAGGCTCATCATTTATATCGCACTGGGGTAGTTCCCTTGAGGGATATTGCCCGTACAGCTCTTCAATCTTTGACATTACTTCCGAAGTTTTAAAATCTCCGACTACGACGAGCACCATATTATTTGGCGCGTACCACTTTTTATAGAAGTCAGTTATACCTTCACGGGTGAAGCTTCTCACGCTCTCCTCTGAACCTATTACCGGCCTTCCATAGGGGTGTGTAGTAAACGTGGTGGAAAACATCTTCTCACTAAGGTTTCTTGAGGGTGAATCCTTGCCCCGTCTAATCTCCTCTACCACAACTTCAAGCTCTTTATTTAGCTCCTGTGGGTCAAAAGTAGAGTTCTGCATCGCATCGGAAAGCACATCAAGAGCGGTATCTAAAAACCGGCTGGCAATAACAACATAATAGACCGTTTCATCAAAAGAAGTAAACGCGTTAATATCCCCTCCATCATTCTCTATCACTCTTGCAATCTCACCCACTTTCCTTTTCTCCGTACCCTTAAAAAGCATGTGCTCATGCACATGGGCAAGTCCGTACTCCCCCTCAATTTCACAGGCGCTGCCCGTCTTTACCCATACATTCACGGCAACTACGGGGGACGAGTGGTTTTCCTCAAGAATTACTGTCAGACCATTATCAAGCTGGTATTTTGTTACC
This sequence comes from Deltaproteobacteria bacterium, assembly GCA_029262255.1. GTDB lineage: Bacteria > Desulfobacterota_D > UBA1144 > Nemesobacterales > UBA2774 > CR02bin9. Next base: position 9,395 of record JAJCZT010000163.1, on the reverse strand, counting down.
GCTTCAGCCCCGGTTGAACCGGATCTATTAGTCGTATTCGTAGCATCTACATTTTGATTATCCATTGTACTCTCCTCTCGATTGCAAGAAATCACCATTATACCCAAGATAAAAATCAGGAAGAATGGGGCTATATAATTTGTCTTCAATTTAGCGTTTTCGTTTCTCCGGAATACCCCGGGTAACAATTTGAAAAGATTCATAAGCGCTGCCCTTTATAACATATATTTTTATTATCTATACGTAATTACTCTGAAATCGGCTCTAGTAAAATAATCAGGCTTAATTTCTATTTAAGGATATAGTTTGACTCAGGCCTTAGAATATTTTTTTACAGTAATACTATATCTGTGAGTTTTAAGAACACCACTGTTTTTTTAAGAATGGCCCTCGGGCGTCTGTGCTTCGTCCGTGAGTTTAGACTTGCCCCTGAGTTGTTTTATAGCATAGACAACTAATCCGACAATAGCGTAGAGATATACTATGAAAATAAACATTATCTCAGGATGCGTTATAATTGCCGCAAATATTATCGCAGCAACGACAAGAGCATTAAACGGACCGCCGAGGTTTATATATGGGCGCTTGGTGTACTCCACATTGCTCACCATTAAAAGCCCGATTACCGGCGCTGCAAAAAGGAAATACCACACCACTTTTGAATCCGGCATTATGCTAAGCGCTGTTAACAACATTACAGGGGCGATCATGAGACCCGCGGCGGCAGGACTTGGAAGCCCGGTAAAATGGAACCTCTCTTCATTTCCCGACTGGACATTAAACCGCGCAAGCCTTAAAGCAGTGCAAACTACATAGAATAAAACCGCCATTAAACCGATCTTCCCCGATCCCATAAGAACCCAGGTATAAATAAGAACAGCCGGGGCTACGCCAAAAGATACCAAGTCAGACAGAGAATCATAAGAGAGGCCAAACTTACTTTCGTGATTAAAAAATCTGGCAAGTTTGCCGTCCATCATATCCAAAAAAGCTGAGATAACAATAAAAGCCCCCGCCCACCAGAACCTTCTAAAAACCCATTCTTGTGAAGCCTCCCCCCCAGAGACAGCAACCACTATCTCTATCGAAGCCATAATAGACAAAAGTCCGCAAAACAAATTCCCGGTTGTAAACAAGTTTGGGAGAACCGGCATTACTCTTTGTCGTTTGGACTTCTTTCTTTTTTCTCTCATTTAATTCCCCATCCTGGCCAAAATAGTCTCACCCGCCCAGACTCTTTGTCCTACATTAACCTCTAGAGAAGATCCCTCAGGCAAGTACAGATCTACTCTTGATCCAAACTTAATCATACCAAATCTTTCACCACTTTTAAATTCCATCTCCGGTTTAGCATATGAAACTATTTTGCGGGCTAAAAAACCGGCTATTTGTGAAACTACTATTTCTTTTCCGTCATCTGTTTGTATAAGGGTAGACAATCGCTCATTATCGTCTGATTTTTTCTTCATATTCTCTGGATACAGCCAACTAGGCATGTTGGCAATATGAAAACTTCCATGAGTATATTTTGTAGCCACCACTTTGCCCGCTATGGGCATTCTATTTATATGACAGTCATATACGGCGAGCGATATACTAATTTTTAACTCATTGGCATTTAGGAAATCTCTCTCGTAGGAATCCTCAACGAATATAATTACCCCGTCTGCCGGAGACAAATACGCATTGGGTTCATCTGGAATTATTCGCTTCGGATCGCGAAAAAAAAGAACATTTAGAATCGCGAGCAAAGCTAACAGGAAAGAAAGAACTGTAAAACCAAGAATAGCAGCAGCCCAGGCAAGAATTGCAAAAACGCCTATGTAAACAAATCCTTCAGACGCTACGGGCGCCCGCCTTATCCTCATTAGTTTTTTGTTTTATCGACAAGCTTAGTCTTAAAGAGCGAACTCATCATCTGACGGAGCTGCCCGCCAATTTCTTCTATTGGATGCTCTTTCCCTTTATTGAGAAGCGCATTGTAAACAGGGCGTCCGGCTTTGTTCTCAAGTATCCACTCCCTTGCAAACTCCCCGTTTTGAATTTCTGTCAGGATTTTTTTCATTTCCTTCTTGGTCTCTGCGTTAACAACTCTTGGCCCTCTGGTGAGATCACCATATTCTGCTGTATCGCTAATGGAATAACGCATGTTGGTTATACCGCCCTCGTAGATTAAATCTACTATGAGCTTAACCTCATGGCAGCACTCAAAATACGCCATCTCCGGTGGATAACCGGCTTCGACCAATGTTTCAAATCCGGCCTGTATTAATGCAGACACACCGCCGCAAAGTACTGCCTGCTCACCAAAAAGATCAGTTTCTGTTTCATTTTTGAAAGTTGTCTCTATTATCCCGGCTCTTCCGCCCCCTATTGCACCCGCATATGCCAGGGCAATATCCTTAGCTTCCCCTGTTGCGTCCTGATGAACGGCAATAAGCATCGGAACCCCCGCTCCTTCTTCAAATTGGCCCCTTACTGTGTGCCCCGGGGCTTTGGGAGCTACCATAAACACATCCACGTTTGGCGGAGGCACAATCTGACCGTAATGAATATTAAGACCGTGGCTAAATACAATTGCGTCTCCGGGACTTAGATTATCGGCAATACTCTCATCATAAATATCAGCCTGGCTTGTGTCTGGCGCAAGTACCATGATAATATCGGCCCACTTGGTTGCTTTATCGACCGTCATAACATTAAAACCGGCTCCTTTTGCTTTATCCCAGCTGCCGCTTCCCTTTCTAAGGCCTATTGCTACCTTCATTCCGCTATCTCTTAAATTCTGTGCATGAGCGTGTCCTTGACTGCCGTAACCTACTATTGCAATTTTTCTTTTTTTAAGTTTGCTCTGTTTTATATCCTTATCGTAGTAAACCTTCATTCCGTATCTCCTGTGTCAGTATTTTTCGCATCTCTTTTCATTGCGACAGTACCAGTACGCGCTATTTCTTTAACACCCATAGGCTCTAAAAGTTCCATAAATGCGTTAACTTTTTCTTTATCCCCGGTAAGTTCAAGCATATAAGATTCCAGCCCAACATCAACAACCTTAGCCCTGAAGATATCGGCCATTCTTAAAATCTCAGCCCTTGTATTCTCCTTGGCCTCAACCCTAATAAGTATCATCTCTCTCTCAACTCTGGTTTCCTCGGTTAGATCATCAACCCATATAACGTTTACCATGTTGTTGAATCTCTTTATGACCTGTTCGATTATAAAATCGTCCCCAGTAGTTACGAGAGTAATACGGGAAGTATCCGGATCTAGAGTCTCCGCCACATTAAGACTTTCGATGTTAAAACCCCTTGCGCTAAACAAGCCCGCAACCCTGGAAAGGACACCTGACTCATTGTCTACAAATAGAGAAATTGTATGCCTCACTGATTTTAAACCTCCGGAATTAATCGATTAAATAACAATGTTTATCTTATAGGGAATTGAACACAATATCCCAAATACTTTTTGAAAACCCATATTATACTTAATACCTCAAATTAAGCTACATCAGAGACGCCTAAGATCATATCGTTCATCGCCCCACCCGGAGCAATCATCGGATAAACAAGCTCTTCACAGTCGACCATGATCTCCATTAGCACAACCCCTTCAGTGGACAAGCCTTCTTTAAGAGTTGCTTCTAATTGGTCAGGCTTTTCAGCTCTAAGCCCCGTGGCTCCAAAGGATTGGGCGAGCTTAACAAAATCGGGAAGCACCCCAAAACGAGAAGCGGAATAATTGCCATCAAAAAACATTGTTTGCCACTGTCTTACCATTCCGTGATGACCGTTATTAAGAAGCATTATCTTAATATCCATTTTGTTCTCTACTGCTGTGGCAAGCTCCTGCATATTCATCTGGAAGCTGCCGTCTCCGCATACGCATACCACCTGTTTATCCGGACATGCGAACTTGGCTCCCATGGCTGCCGGGAATCCAAATCCCATTGTCCCCAGTCCTCCTGAGGTAATATGAGTTCTCGGATAGTTGAATTTATAAAACTGCGCTACCCACATTTGATGCTGACCTACATCAGAAACAATAATCGCGTCATCATCTGTGATCTTGCTCAGCGTATCTATTGCATAAGTAGTTAAAATTTTATCCCCGGTCTGGTTGTAGCTCATAGGATGCTTGCGGTCCCATTCCTCAATTTGTCCGCGCCACTCTTTACGGTCTTTATCAATTTTTGAAGGCAGCGCATCGAGAAGTTGCCGTAGAACTATTTTTGCATCCCCAATTATCGGGCAGTGAACTAAAATATTTTTGTCGATCGTAGAGGGGTCAATGTCTATATGTATGATTTCGGCATTTGGAGAGAACTCCTCGAAATTACCTCCGGTGGCCCTATCGTCAAACCTGGCCCCAATTGAGATAACCAGATCGCTTGAATGTACAGCCATATTGGCGGCATAAGAGCCGTGCATGCCGAGCATGTGAACGAATAGTGGGTCATCCTGCGGATAAGCCCCTAGCCCCATAAGTGTTGATGTAACAGGCACTTCCAGTCGATGGGCGAATTCTTTAAGCTCAGCAGAAGCATTAGAAAGTATTATTCCACCCCCTCCGAAGATTACAGGGCGTTTGGATTTCAAAATCATATCAACAGCTTTTTTAATTTGTTTCGGATCCCCTTTGGTAGGAGGTTTATAACCTCTTAAACTAATTTCAGTAGGGATTACAAGCTCATCCTCACCTATAATAACGTCTTTGGGCATATCAACAAGAACCGGGCTAGGCCTTCCGGAGCTTGCAATATAAAACGCTTCTTTCATTACACGAGGAAGATCAATCGCTCTTCTAACCAAATAGTTATGCTTCGTACAAGGACGAGTGATACCAATGTGATCCGCTTCCTGAAAAGCGTCACTTCCAAGGTATTGTAGAGGAACCTGTCCGGTGAATACGACTATAGGGGAAGAATCCATCTGGGCTGTTGCGATTCCAGTAACGGTATTAGTAGCCGCAGGACCTGATGTGCATAAAACAACGCCCGGTTTACCCGAAGCTCGCGCATAGCCATCGGCCATGTGCGTTGCACCCTGCTCGTGCCTTGTAAGAACGTGTTTTATCCTATCGGCATATTTGGGCATTACATCATAAACCTTTAGGACGTAACCACCCGGAAGTCCGAATATTACATCTATTCCTTCTTCAATTAGAGTTTCAAAAAACATTTCGGCGCCAATCATTCTTGCCATTTCAAATGTACCCCCGTGTCGTCTGTATCGCCCAACACTATAGTTATTTGTTTTTGAATTCGTGTATTCGAGCTTCTATTCGGTCTTTAAGCGAAAGTTTGATTTTTTTAAGCCTTTTAACCTCTACTTCATCATCCAGAGTCTGAGACTCCTTTTCCTCCAGACTTTTCACCACTTCATCAAGTTCTCTGTGCTCAAAATACATCTGCTTAAATTCTTCATCGCCTTCGAGAAGCTTCTCAATTATATCTGTTTCGTTCATTTTATCTCCCATCTTTAGATATTTCTGCTTCAGACTTCCTTAAATAATGAGGGGCGAGATTCATTATTCCATCCCACTGTGATTTATTATCCAAACCCTCTTTGAATTTATCAATTACCAAAAGCGCCTGACATGATGCTCTCGGGAAATTCATATTGTGTGGGCTAAACAGTATATCATCACTCAAAATATCTTCCAGAAAATCCCTATAAAGTAAAGCTCCATCACCTATAAAAATTGTTTTTTCTTTAATATTTTCTGCCAATCCTTCGGGAGAAATAACCATATCTTCGAGCAATCTTTCTATTTTGCCGTTATTTGAGCTGAAAAGAGCGGTAAAAACTTCCCCTTTCCTGGCATCTATTACAGGGCAAATATTATAAGGTGAAAAAGGCAAATTCATAGCCAGTGTTTCAAGAGAAGAAACCCCGATAAGCGGAATACCCAATGAGAAGCATATCCCCTTTGCCGTTGAAATCCCGACTCTTAAAGCAGTGAATGATCCGGGCCCGATGGAGACTGCAACCCCGGTCAAATCAGCCTTATCCATGCCGAGCTCACCCAGGAGCCAGTCAATCGAGGGGACGAGCTTTTCAGTATGAGAAGGACCCACATTAAAAAAATACTCGCCAAGAAGGCCCTCATCTCCCAAGACCGCGATGCTTCCCGAATATGTTGATGTCTCAATTGCCAGTATTCTCATTATTTTTTCCTAGCTACATCGCTCAATATTGTCGGTCCTAAACTCAAGGACTGGACATATGGAGTAAACCCCAAAGACAAACAATTACATTGATTCCCAAATATGAATCAGAAAATTAGTACGGCAACAGTATTAAGTTTGAATATGAATATTAGTTTAACAATCTCTTGAGATTTGCAAACCGATTACCAAACATGAAGCGTTAACAATTTACAATTGATATTCAGGGCACCTATGATATTTAGGATACCTAGACCAGATTTTTTTAGTCCCATCCCAAACCCTGTCTATCTTAACCCACAGGCTCTTTTTCTTCAGGCGGTGTTTCTTTTATAAGCCCACTGTGTGCTAAAATTTCTTGTTTTAATTTTTCCCTTATTTCAGGGTTATCTTTTAAAAAGGTTCTCGAATTTTCTCTCCCCTGCCCCAGCCTCTCACCTGCGTAAGAATACCAGGTCCCGCTCTTTTCCACGATATCGGCTTTAGCCCCTATATCTATCATTTCACCAGTTTGAGAAATTCCTTCTCCGAACACAATATCAAACTCGGCATTGCGGAAAGGAGGCGAAACTTTGTTTTTAACCACTTTTGCTCTAACCCTGTTTCCAATAACGACCTCTCCTTCCTTTACTGAACCAATCCTGCGGACATCAATTCTCACAGATGAATAAAACCTAAGCGCATTACCACCACTCGTAGTTTCAGGGTTCATATACGGAAGAGTACCAATTTTCATTCTTATCTGGTTTACAAATACTACAAGGGTGTTGGATCTTCCCACAGTGGCTGTTAATTTTCTTAATGCCTGGGACATAAGTCTGGCCTGAAGCCCCACGTGGGCGTCTCCCATTTCCCCTTCTATCTCAACCCTCGGAACCAGCGCCGCAACTGAGTCAAGCACAATTACGTCAACAGCGCCTGAGCGCACAAGCGTATCTACAATTTCAAGCGCCTGCTCCCCAAAATCCGGCTGGGAGATAAGCAGGTCGTCCACCTTTACACCCAGACTCTGAGCATAATTGGGATCAAGTGCGTGTTCTGCATCGACAAAAGCCGCTATCCCGCCCTTTTTATGAGACTCCGCTATTACGTGAAGCGCAAGTGTTGTCTTCCCGGAAGATTCGGGACCGTAAACCTCGATAACTCTACCTTTGGGGAAACCTCCAACACCAAGGGCGACATCAAGCCCAATTGAGCCTGAAGAGATAACTTCAAGCTGAGGAATTGGTGAGTCGGAACCAAGCCTCATAATAGAGCCCTTTCCAAACTGCTTCTCTATTGAGGAGATCGCAAGGTCTATTGTTTTTTCTTTTTCTCCGGGTTTTTCCTTTTCCAGTGAACTGTTTGTAGTTGCTTCTTTAGCCATAATACCTCCGAATTATACATTGTTTAAGAAACTTTGCCTAATCATGTCAAGTGCTTTCAAAACGGTTACCAGTTTGATTTCTTCCCTTGTTCCATGGAACTGAAATTTACGGGAAAGGGTTCCTTTTGTCTCACTATCCAAACCAATATATACGGTTCCAACAGGTTTTTCGAGTGTCCCCCCTCCAGGGCCCGCTATACCTGAAATCCCTATACCCATGTCAGAGCCGGAAAGATGTCTTATCCCTTGGGCCATAGCCTTTACCACCGGCTCGCTCACAGCTCCGTGAGACTCAATAAGCTCCATAGGCACTCCGAGAATCTCGGATTTTGCTTCATTACTGTAAGAGATCACTCCTTGAAGAAAATACGAAGAGCTTCCGGGCACATTTGTAATGCGATGCGAGAGGAGCCCCCCTGTGCAGGATTCGGCCGCTGAAAGAGTCATATTATTATGCGTGAGCAAACTCCCGACGACTTCTTCTAACATCTCCCCCTCAGTTGTAAAAACATAGCTCCCCAGTCGGGCGCAAATCTCTTCTATAAACTCCTTCATTAATAATTCTGCCTCAGAAGATGAATCTCCGAAAGTGGAAACCCGCAGGTGGATCTCCCTGAAATGCGCTCTGTAGCCAAGCTTTACATGCTCCCTTTCGATTCCTTCTAGCTTTTGCGCAACTTCTGATTCAGGCAGCCCAAATGTCTTAACGAGTCTCATGCACGATTTTTTCATTTGGGGATTTCTCTTCTTCAGTTCGGGAATTACATATTCCTCCATCATTGCTCTAAATTCTTTAGGCACTCCAGGAAGGAAAAAGAAAACTGTCTTCTCAATTTCATAGCTGAATCCGGGAGCGGTCCCCCATTTATTGAGCAAAACCCTGCAGCCTTCGGGCAGATAAACCTGTTTCATGTTTGTTTCGCTTACTTCTCTCTTTATTTTCCTAAATCTCTCGGACATCATTTCCAGAGCCGGCTCACTTAATTCAAGTCCGACATTAAAGAATTCAGCCGCCGCTTCAATCGTAAGATCATCAGGCGTAGGTCCAAGTCCGCCTGTAACAATCACAGCATCGGCTCTATTTTTTGCGGTATTAAAAACAGATTTAAGTATGAGCCTGTCATCACCCACAGTCGTATGATAAGCAACATCAAATCCAAGCCAAGTAAGTGTCTCACCTGACCACTGGAAGTTGCCGTCCCGGGTGAGCCCACTCATAAGTTCATCACCTGTAGTAAGAATCTCTATTCTCATAATTTATATTTGGAGTTTATGTCCAAAAAACCCACCTTCCCAGAATATGCAGCGTAACGCACGAATAGACACCCGCCAAGACATCGTCCATTACTATCCCCCAGCCGCCCGGCAACCGCTCAAACTTTCTTATCGGAGAGGGTTTGGCAATATCAAAAAGCCTGAACAATAGGAATCCTAGAAAGATATTACTTATAGTTGGCGGCACTAATATCATAGTCACCAAAAAGCCGCACACCTCATCCGCCACAACCTGGCCCGGGTCTGTTTTACCGAAAATCTCCTCAGCAATACCTGAGGCCCAGACAGATACGAGGATTATCAAAACAGTTATAGCAAGATAAAGATATATAGGTGTAAATGAAATTAAATAGAATAGAGGAATTGCGGCCAGAGTCCCGGCAGTCCCTGGCGCTACAGGAAATAAGCCGCTATAAAAAAAAGTCGCGATTAGTTTTGCGATTCCTCTCTTCACTTAATTTAACACCTCTTTAGGATTTAAATAAATGTATCTTGCGTCAAGACCAAATTCTATAGAAGAAAAGATAAGGTGGCTCATTTAAATCTCAACAAAAATGAGTTTGCATAACACTCTTGCCTTGTCAAGAA
>JAJCZT010000162.1 GCA_029262255.1 Deltaproteobacteria bacterium | reverse complement strand
TTCAAAATCTTCTGTTTACACCTTGTCACATAAGGAGATGTATATGAGTGTAGTCAATGTAGGTCTGATCGGAGCAGGAACTGTAGGTTCTGGAGTAATAAAAATACTTAATCAGAATAAAGAGATAATTGAAAACAGAACCGGTATAACTCTTAACCTAAAGAGGATTGCCGACAATGATCCAGAGCGCAAAAGACCCGTCAGGCTCCCCAAAAAGAAACTAACGACAGACGCCTGGGAATTAATTAATGATGACTCGATTGACATTGTGATTGAGCTTGTTGGTGGCACAAAAATAGCCAAAGACTTTGTGCTTAAATCTATTAAAAATGGCAAACACGTGGTAACCGCAAACAAAGCTCTTCTCGCCCATTATGGAAAAACTATTTTTGAGGAAGCCGCCAAAAAAGGAGTTGAAGTCGGATTTGAGGCCAGTGTAGGGGGCGGGATACCAATTATAAAAGCCACTCAGGAAAGCTACGTCGCAAACAATATCCTCTCGATTCACGGCATAATGAACGGGACTTCAAATTACATACTCTCCACAATGACGGAGTACGGATATGAATTTAATGATGTATTAAAAGAAGCGCAGGAAAAAGGGTACGCCGAAGCCGATCCTTCTTTTGATATTGACGGCGTAGACGCCGCGCACAAACTCTCTATCCTTATCATGCTGTCTTTTGGAACCTTTTTAAATTTCGACAAAATTCATGTAGAGGGTATCAGAGATATTACATCCCTTGATATAGCCTACGCTGACGAGCTCGGGTATAAAATCAAGCTCCTAGCAATCGCGAAATCAAGAGAAAACGGCCTTGAAGCGGGCGTATATCCTACGCTTGTAAAAAAAGGCACACAGCTTGCGGACGTCTCTGAGGCTTTCAACGCAATATACGTAGTAGGGGATGCTGTAGGGCCTACCATGCTCTATGGAATGGGGGCAGGTATGATGCCCACTGCAAGCGCTGTCGTAAGTGATGTATTGCAGATCGCCAAACACATTAGCTTAGGAAACACCCCTCCCAGGGCACCTCGTCCATACGGGAGCAAAGCAAACTCATCGCTCATTAAAATGAGTGAGATAACAACAAAGTATTATCTGCGGTTCCAAGTGGCGGACATACCCGGAATATTAGGAAACATCACAAGCTCTTTAGGAAAACATAATATCAGCATTGAATCAGTGATTCAGAAAAGCCGACACTTGGGAGGGGGTGATGTGCCAATCGTAATCATGACACATGAGGCCCGGGAAAAAGATCTCCTATCCGCTCTTAAAGAAATCAGCAAATTCAAAGCAATTACAGGAAAAACCAACTTTATCAGAATAGAAGAGCTCTAGGTAAAGTTTCATGACAGACAAGGTAAACAGCAAAAAGAGGATCAATTATAAAGAAATATTTGATGCTTTCCCTGAGAGTATAATTATCCTTGATAAAAACTTTTTGGTATTGGACATGAACGACAATGCCGAGACCATCTTTAGAATTTCCAGACAAAAAGCACAGGGGAAAAATTCAAATTTATTCATACCCATTGAGCTGGAACAATTAACAAAAAGAGTACTTCGCGAAGAACGGACAATATTTGGAGACGAAATCAACCCCACTTTAAGAGGTGGAGATAAAATTTCTATTCAAGCAATAGCATCACCTCTATTTACAAATAAAGGCAATATAAAAGGGGTCATTCTACAAATAAAAGACATGACGGCTACAAAGTTCCTAAGTAGTAAAAGTATACAGGAAATCTCAACTTCAAGATTTGAAACCCTCATGTTAGGACTTGCTCATGAACTTAAGAACCCGCTTAGCGGCATAAAAGGAGCGGCTCAATTACTCGCGGATGAGACTGAAAACAAAGAGACGATAAAATGCGCCGAAATCATCACCAAGGAAGCGGATAGATTAAGCTCCTTACTTGATTCGATGAAACAACTCGAACCTGTTGCACAGGAGATTCTAGAACCATTGGACATCCACGACATTCTCATGGAAATCATATATCTTGAGTCATTGTCCGATACACAAAGAAATATTCAATACAATCAGAACTATGATATCACCCTTCCTCCGATTCAAGGTGACAGGAACTCTCTTAAACAGGTTTTTTTAAACCTGATAAAGAACGCTTCCCAGGCAATGCAGGGAGAAGGACAAATCAAAGTTTCTACAAGATGGATGACAGAGCATAAGCTGAAGGGACAAAAAGCAATTTCTGTGGATATAGTGGATAATGGAAATGGAATTGCCAGAGACTCTCTGGAAAAAATCTTTAGTCCATTCTATACTACTAGAAAAGAAGGTTCAGGTCTGGGCTTATTTTTAGCATATCAGGTAATAGCAAAACACGGGGGAGCAATACTTGTAGAAAGCGAATTGGGAAAAGGGTCTATATTTACAGTATATCTCCCAGTGTCTACGAATTAGCAATAGTTAACCAACTTTAATATTGAACTGGATTATTATGAAAAGAAAAATACTAGTTGTAGATGATGAAGAAAGCATAAGATGGGTGCTCGGCAAGTGCCTTGAAAAAGCAGGTTATGAGGTCGACTACGGAGAAAATGGATCTGAAGGTATTGAGAAAGCTATATCCGGCAGCTTCTCATCAATCATACTCGACATAACTATGCCTGACATGACCGGTTTTGATGTATTGAATGAGATAAGAACCAGAGGTATAGATTCCCCCGTAATAATTATCACCGCTCAAAATACTGTGAAGAACGCTATCGAGGCTATGAAGCAAGGCGCATATGACTACATCGCCAAACCTTTTGATCTGGACGAGGTAAAAATCACCGTACTAAGAGCTATCGAAAGTTACGAGAACTCTAAGAAATTAGACATCTTACGTGCTGAGAGCAGTGAAGTTGATACGCTTGAGGATATGGTAGGGCAGTCACAGGCAATGCTAAACATCTACAAAATGATAGGGCGCGTGGCCGAGAGGGATATAACTGTGCTTGTAAACGGAGAAAGTGGGACCGGGAAAGAATTGGTAGCCCGCGCAATTCATTCCAATAGCATGAGAAGAAATAATAAACTTGTTGCCGTAAATATTGCCGCTATACCAAAGGAGCTTCTCGAGAGCGAGTTGTTTGGCTATCAAAAGGGTGCTTTTACAGGCGCTTCTATTTCAAGACAGGGCCGCTTTGAAGAAGCAGACGGGGGAACACTTCATCTCGATGAAATAGGGGACATGCCCCATGAGCTGCAAACAAAGCTGCTTCGTATCTTGGAAGAAAAGAAACTCTACCGCTTAGGGAGTGAAAAACCCTCTCCCATAGACGTAAGAATAATAGCTTCTACTAATAAAGACCTTGAGAAAGAGGTGGCAGATGGAAAATTCAGAGAGGATCTTTACTACAGACTAAATGCCATAACCATAAAAATACCGCCCCTAAGGGAGAGATCAGGAGATATTATTCCACTCACCGAACATTTTTTGACCAAATACGCAAAGGAACTAGGCGTTGGCACCAGGACTCTGTCGGATGAGGCGAAAGAAACAATTCTTGGCTATAGCTGGCCGGGAAACGTAAGAGAATTAGAGAACATTATTAAGCGCATCCTTGTACTGTCTTCCGACACTATTATCACTAAAGAGACACTCATAGACGCAGCCCCTCATCTTGAGGGTAGGATGAGTGGGGATCAGGAATCATTAGACCATCTGATAAGAAATGAACTCAATTACCTGCTTGATTCTAAAAATGAATCGTCAAATAAAATTTATGAAACAATAATAAAGAAAGTTGAAAAACCTCTTATTAGGTTGATCCTTGATATCACTAAGGGAAACAAAAAGAAAGCGGCTTTGATATTGGGAATAAACAGAAATACTCTTTCTAAAAAAATGGAGGAATTAGGATTTCAAGAAAAGGATAAGGAATAGCTCAACATAAGTTATTTAGAGTTTTTTAGCTTTTCCATTCTCTCAAGACCTTGCTTGGCAGCCTCCTGCTCGGCTTGCTTTTTATTTTTACCCAATCCTTTCCCAAAGGACTTTCTTCCAAGTTTAACTTCTATATGGAAACATTTATCATGAGGGAGTCCCTCTTCTAAAACTACCTTGTATTTGGGAACCTTCTTAAACTCTCTTTGAGCGACTTCCTGAAGCTTTGTCTTATAGTCTTTAAATATTTCCTCGTCGCCGTTTAGACAATCCTTTAATAGTTCGGTAATGATTTTATATACTTTCCTATATCCACCATCGATGAAAATGGCTCCGATTACCGCCTCAAAAGTACCCGAGATATTAGATTCCCTTTCCCTCCCGCCGGTATTCTCCTCGCCCTTTCCAAGTAACAACTGTTTATCTATCTTAAGTTCACGCGCAAAATGAGCAAAGTTCACCCTGCTCACGATGGAACTCCTCATCTTGGAAAGTACACCTTCCGTAGCCTCAGGATAACGTTTAAATAAAACGTGGGCTACGACGAACCCCACAACTGCATCGCCAAGAAACTCAAGTCTCTCATTACTTTCGACTGAAGTCTCATTAGCGTAAGAGCTATGAGTGAGTGCAGTTTTAAGGAGCTCCCGATCTTTAAATTTATAATCGAGCTTTTTTTCAATCATGGATGTAGAAAATTATCATTAAGCGGAGCGAAAATCAATATTCCACTTAAATCAAATATTTTTTTTCTTAGCTTGTTACTCATCCTTAAGCTCCACTCAAAGTTCAAGAAGCTTAGAGAAATTTAATTAAAGCAAACAGAAAAACATTCGGTATAATATCAAGAAATATATATGAGTAATAAAATTTCATTTGAGGTGAACAATGACTAGAAATAAAGTTATAGCAATTACAGCCGTGCTGATATTTGCGTTTCTTCCTATTTTTAGCTCTAATGCGCAAGACGGGAAATACGAGCAGCACACAATAAACGTAACCGGAAGAGGGGAGATATTTATCACTCCCGATGTAGCGAATATAAGTTTTTCCGTAGAAACTATGGCCTCCACTGCATCTGCCGCCGTAAAAGAAAATGCCGATAAGACAAGTGAAGTGTTAAAAACCCTAAAAGCCCAAATTGGCAAAGACGATAAACTGTCCACAGCCGGGTACAACTTGTCCCCCGTATATGAATACAATAACCAAACCAAGAAGTCTGAGCTAAGTGGCTATAGAGCTGAAAATGTAATAATGGTAAAAACATATGACTTAAGTAATCTCGGGAATCTTATTGATTCTGCTGCCGCGGCTGGTTCAAATAACATACAGGGGCTGTCGTTTGACACAACCAAAAGAGATGAATATAGACGGGAGGCGCTCGTAAAAGCTGTAGCGGACGCAAAAACTACAGCACAGACAGTTACAAATGCTGCGGGTGTAAAAATAACGCAGATATTTCAAATCTCCCCTTCATACGACTATCCAGCGCCTGTATATAGGGATTTAGCGAGAAATAAGGTGGCTTTCGCCGAAGCTGCTTCAACACCAATAGAAGCTGGAGAAATTTCAATAAAAGCGTCAGTCAATATGGTATTTGGAATAGAATAGATCGCTAGCTATTCGAAGCGCACTGCTCGCATGCGCAGAGATTTCTCAGAAATTCGAACGTGTATATCCCGGTATCGTGTTTATCGTTCCAATAAAACTTGTAAGCATAATGTCCTACAGGCTCTATCTCTATGGGCATTATCTTCTCTGATTTAAGCCTGAGAGGTATTGTCTTTTTGAGTGGAAGCTTGCCGGTCTCGCTATTTTTTCTAAGCTGCCTGCAAGTCGCACAAGGGCAATCCTGCCTTAAATCCTCATAGAGATAAAGACTCTCATGTCCGTCTTCCCACATAATCATTAATGTTGTATCGCTAAATTCCGTTATCTCACTAGGCTTATATTTCAATATCCCGTCCCTGACAATTTTTTATTAGTTTACCTAAATATCATAGCTCTGGAATCATCGCCCGGGAATTGAATCAAATTTAAACGTATTTCGTTGACAGGATTAACATGGAAACTGTATAATCCATATCAATGGAAATGGACGTGGCAGGAACAGTCGCAGAGTGGATTCAACAATCTAATAAAATTGTTGTTCTCACAGGAGAGGAGCTATCTTCGGAGTCCGGGCTTCCGGATTTTTCTGCTCCGGGCTTAAACCCGAACATAAGGGACTTTCGTGAAAACAAAGAAGTAAGAGCTGAATATTGGAAAAAGATTAATGAGATATACCCCTCCATTATAAATGCTGAGCCAAGTCCTTCTCATCTGGCTTTGGCCGAGCTTGAAATGGTTGGGGGACTGGACTGTATTTTCACACAGTCAACGGACGGTCTCCACCATAAGGCCGGCAGTTCTTCGGTTATTGAGTTAAATAGCTCTTTAATGTGGGTTAATTGCACAAGCTGTGGAAAAGACTACTCAATAAATGAGATTTTAAGCATAATAGAAAAGGGGAACGATGTCCCTCAATGTGTCGAATGTGGAAGTGACCAGCTAAAGCCCCCTGTTTCTTTTCCCGGACAGCCACCTCCTCATTGGGAAGCCAGAGAAGCCTGGATTAGGCTTCATAACGCGGATATGTTTATTATAGCAGGAGCGTCACTGGAACATGAGCCCGTGGCTTCTTTTCCATTTCTGGCTAAAGAAAGAAATGTTAAAGTAGTTATAATAAGCGAGAATCAAAGCCCTGCTGATGACCACGTTGACGCTGTAATTTACGGCAAACCTTCACAAGTGCTCACTTATATAGTAAATAAAATTAAAGAAGGCATTACAATTAGTTAACTTGTACCTTTTATAGTCAATCCCGGTAGGCAAGAATTATCTGGAATTAATATCGTAAGGAGAACAAATGGCTCAGGAAAAATCAATTTCAGATGAAGTTACAAAATACGCATCAAATATTGATAGAGATATTTATACCGTAAGCAACATCCCGGAGGAGGTTGTTGCCGTAATATTTGCCTATGTAAGCAGAAGCCCCAAGGGTTTTAGAGAAAACATAGGAAATGTAATACAGGAAGAGCAGCTCGGGCAGGAAAGGGCGGCAAAATTTCACGAAAAGTGGGTCCTAAATTACGGCCACGCCTCAGTTGCGGAGCATGCGGCAGTTCACGTCGGTATTGAGAAAGTGTCTCGCCTCTTTTCATCAATACTTGAGCTTTCAAACGAGTACATGTCTTTTACAGAATACTCTCAAAGGTATCAAAGCCCAGTTAAGGGAGATTTCTACACTCCAAAGGAGCTGGATCAAAACAGCTCATTAAAGAGTAAATATATAGAGCTCAACAACTATCAATACGATTTATATTCCGAATTGAACGGAAAGCTCTTTGAGTTTTTAAAAGACACCGTTCAAACGCCCGAGGGTATGGAAAAACGATTGCACCATAGAGCGCTTGAGAAAATCGCATTTGAAGATGCACGCTATGCGCTTAATATCGCCACTTATACCAATTTGGGCATGACGGCAAACGCTAGGGCCATAGAAGACTCTCTAACAAAGCTTTTATCAAGCAGGTATCCCGAGGTAAGAAAAAGGGCTAAAGAAATAAAAGAAGAAGTGAGATTCTCTGTGCCCACCCTTATAAAATATGCTAATGAAAATGCATACATAACTGAAACTAGAGCAGACCTTGAAAAATTAACCAGGGAAAATATCGCTAGCAGCGCAAAGGGACCTTCCAATCAAAGCTATGAAGTAAATCTTATAGACTGGACGGGAAAAGACTCACCCACCCCTGAAGTCGTAGCAATCGATACAATGGTAAAGGCAATTCTATTTGAACATTCTGAATTAAGCTATTCAGAGATTGATAAAGATTTAAACGCTAAGAGTCTTGATGAAAAGCTAGAGATACTAAAAAGATCACTTGAGAAATTAGGAAAATTCGATAATCCGATAAACGCTCTTAAACTCGTCACATATGAAGTGGAGTTTGTAATAAGCGAGGCCTGCTGGCATCAGCTCCTTAGACACAGAAAAGTAAATTGGATAACAAAAGAGCCCGGCATTGGGAGCGGCATCACTGTACCGCCTCACATAGAGAAATCAGGCACCGAGGATATCCTTAGAAAAGCGGTTTCAGAGAGTGAGAACCTTTATCACGAGCTACTAAATCAAAATCTCACCGAGGTCGCAAGCTATGTAGTTACTAATGCGCATAACCGAAGAATCCTTGGAACGTTTGATCTATGGGAGCTCTACCACCTGATAAATTTACGCATGTCTGAGGGAGCTCAGTGGGATATTAAAAACATTACCGGCATACTGGCAGAGGGTATTGGGAAACACCACCCTAACCTTGTATCGCCTGCACTTAAGAGAGTCGAGCAGGAATAATGAATGAAGGTAACGAAATGCGACTGTTGCGGATATGAGATAAGCATGAAGACCGGCACTTGTCCGAGCTGCGGAGAGAAGATCGGAATAAAGGTTGGAGGGATAAGAAAATTTTTAATGAGGATAATCTTTTTTCTTATGGCTCTTTACATTATTTACTCTGCATTTAAATTCGTCGGAGAAATATAACCCCTTACTCGTTGTACAAAAAGAAAACATGGCTAACCAAGAGCACGTAAAGGCAATCAAGCAGGGGGTTCACTATTGGAACAAGTGGAGAGAAGAAAACCCCCAAGTAGCGCCCGATCTCGCCTGGGCAAATCTCGTAGGGGTCTCTTTGAGCAATGCCAACCTTGAAGGTGCAAATATGAAGCTCGCATTTTGCAGGGGGGGCGACCTAGAAAACGTAAATTTTAAAAATGCCTCTCTATACGGAACGAACCTCGAGGAATCAAACTTAACGGGGGCTCAAATGGAGGGCGCCTCGCTTGAGGGCGCTCATCTAAGAAAAGCAGACCTTACAGGCGCTAATCTCAGCAACACAAACATGAAATTAGCCAATTTACAGGATGCGGTGCTCACTCGCGCCGATTTAAGCGGCGCTTCAAAACTTACGCTCGAACAGTGTGAAGAAGTAAAAACCCTATTTGAAGCTAAATTGGATTCTATAATTTTAGAGCGGATTAAAGATTCACACCCGGAGCTCCTTTTAGATACAAATTCTCAAGATTAATTGGCTTTAATTCCTTGACTATCCGGGCTCTATCTAAAATACTTCTATGCAAATGGAAGAGCACCCCTCATTTAAAGAACTTCTTAAGGACCATATCTATACGGTTTCCGAAATCACAGCCAGGATTAAAGAAACTATAGAGGAAGAGATCGGATTTGAATATGTATGGATAGTTGGTGAGATATCGAATTTTAAAGGCAATTACGCAAGCGGTCACTGGTATTTTTCTCTAAAAGATAAAGACACCCAGATATCAGCCGTATGTTTTAAATGGGCTAATCAGTATATAAAGTTCATACCTGAAAACGGTATGGAAGTTATTTGCTGCGGCCAAATTAGCGTCTATGAGAAGCAGGGCTCCTATCAAATAAACGTCAGATACGTTGAACCCAAGGGCGTTGGCGCCCAAGCTCTTGCGTTAGAGCAGTTAAAAGAGAAGCTCCTGGCTGAGGGGCTTTTTAGCGAAGAGAGGAAACGCCCACTGCCATACCTTCCCCAGAAAATCGGCATAGTTACTTCCCCTACGGGCGCAGCGGTAAAAGACATCCTAGAGATTTTGGACAGACGGTTCCCCAATCTTGAAATACTAATATCCCCTACCAGAGTACAGGGGGATGAGGCGCCAAAAGAAATCGTAAGCGCACTCAGCAAACTATACAAAGTTGACGAAATTGAATTAATAATCCTTGCCCGTGGTGGGGGCTCCAAAGAAGATCTCTGGGCATTTAATGATGAGGGAATAGCAAGAGAAATAGCGAAATCCCCAGTTCCGGTCATTTCAGCCGTGGGACACGAAATAGATATTACGATAGCCGATCTTGTAGCCGATGTAAGGGCAGCTACACCCTCTATGGCAGCGGAGATAGCTGTGAGAGAAAAATCGGAGCTTAAACAGGATATTGCTGATTTAAAAGAACAGATTGCGCTTGCCCTTAATAACCGTATTGAAGTATACGCAAGAGAAGTTGATCAGCTTCAAACCGAATTTGTACACTATATACAGATAAGACTCGACTCCTCAGTCTCGGAGCTCGCAAATCTCTCGGGGAATTTAGACGCGCTTAGCCCATTGAAGGTTCTTGACCGCGGCTACAGCATTACTCAGAAACTTCCAAACATGGAAACAATTAAAAACTCAAAGAAGCTAAAGAAGGGTGATGAAGTTTTAATAAACTTTAACAAGGGAAAGGCCAAATGCACTGTAAAGGAAACGAAAAACTAATCGGTTAAATTATTTAACTCAGGCACTTCCAACAATTTAATTCCAGAGCTCTGGAATAAATTTTGGATCTCCTTACTTGGCAAAAAATCAGTAAATATATATTTAATCCTGACCCCAAGATCTTTCCTAAGTTTCTTATCACGAGAAGTTCCATTTAAATTGGACATTGATTTTTCGTATATTGCTTCCAAACCGCTTTTTGTTTCAAATAAAATAGTCGGCATAACCTCCAGAATATCATTATAAAAATCCTGTCTTGATTCGGCAACCGCTGCCCTCGTTCCCATAAAGAAAGTCAGATAATTTATGAATTTTGAAAAAGGACTTGCGGTAGTCATATAAGAAAAGGATTGATCCTCAATACCTATTTGTGAATACTTATCAGAAGCGCCGGCAAGAATTTCAATTAAAGTACCCTGTGAGACTTCTGTCCCGGAGCCATTTCCCTCAGAATTTATAAAGATAGCGGCCAGGCTATCGGGACCTATATTTTTTGACGCTTTTTCTAATTCGTCGTGAAGTTTTTTTCTTTTCATCAGTCCCGATTTAAGGACCATCTTAAAATTAGTAATACGCTCATGCTTAATTCTTACATCCGGATAGAAGATGATTTTCTCTACGCTCTTGAGCTCATCCAACATATTTACAATGTCATTTAATAAAGTGTCGTCCTCTATAAAAATTATTTTCGCCTTTAGATTATTCGCAGCCTCTTTTATCTTATCCAAATCTTCTTTTTGTGGGAGCGGTACCAATACACCGCCAAGATGGTAAAGAGCAATCTCAGTTGCAGTAGCATCGAGGCTATTAGAGGAGACAATTAGCGCCCTATCGCCAGCTTCAAAACCGGCATCCATAAGAAAACTGGCAATATTTTTAACTTCTCTGTCAAAATCAAGCCATGTAATCTGTTTCCAGCTCCAACCGTCTCTACGCTGAAACAAGAGCCTGGTTCCGTGTTCTTTTGATCTATTTGCTACTAATTCAGGAATAGTTTTTTCACTCATATGGAATCCTTGTTAATTTTAATTAGAATATCTTTCTCAGATAACGTGTAAAATATACAGTAAAACTGATAATTTAAAACTATGAAACGCGCAGAAAAACTTAAACCATTCTCAAGTGAGCTTCTAGAGATTGCCAAAGAGGTTGTCACCCAGCTAAGAAATGCCGGACATAAGGCATATTGTGTTGGCGGGAGCACTCGAGACACGCTCCTTAAAATAGCCCCCAAGGAGTATGACATTACCACCAGCGCTACACCACGGGAAGTAGCCGAAATATTCCCTCATACAGTTCCTATAGGAGTAAGTTTTGGAGTTATTCTGGTAATCGTAGGACAATATCAATTCGAGGTCGCAACCTTTAGAAAGGACCAGAGCTACTCTGACGGAAGACACCCTGACAGCGTCACATATAGCACTGAGGAGCAAGAGGACGTCCTAAGACGCGACTTTACAATAAACGGGATGCTATATGACCCTATCAAAGAAGAAGTAATAGATTATGTAAATGGAATAGATGACCTAGAGAATAAAATAATCAGGACGATAGGAAACCCCTACGAGCGATTTAATGAGGATAAGCTCCGTATGATGAGAGCAGTCAGGTTCAGCTCCAGATACAATTTTGAGCTAGATAGGGATACCTTTGAAGCTATAAGAGAGCTGGCCTCAGAAATCACACAGGTAAGCAGTGAGAGAATAAGGGATGAGATTATAAAAACAATTTCTCAAGAAAATCCCGGGCACGGTCTCAATATGCTATCTGAAAGCTGCTTACTTAAATATGTGCTCCCGGATATAGAAACTATGAAGGGTGTAGAGCAGCCGCCTCAGTTTCATCCCGAGGGAGATGTTTTTATTCACACATGTCTTGTCCTCGACAAGCTCCTTGAGAATGAAGGTGGAGTAGTTTCACCGGAACTCGCTATTGGCGCTCTTTTGCACGATGTGGGTAAACCACCGACTTATACAGTTTCGGACAGAATTAGATTTAACGGTCATGACAGACTTGGAGCTGAAATATCCAAAAGGATTTGCCGTAAATTAAAATTCTCAAACAAACAAATAGATGTAATATATTCTCTTGTCAGGGAACATTTAAAATTCAAAGACGTATTTAAGATGAAAACGAGCACTCTTAAACGCTTTATTGGAATGCCGTATTTTGAGGAACATATGGCGCTTCACCTAGCGGACTGTCAGGCAAGCCACGGATTATTGAGCGCATATGATTTTATTATGCAGAAATTCAGTGAGTTTGAAGAGGAAGAAATCAAACCGGCCCCACTCTTAGGTGGTAAAGAACTCATAGAGATGGGATATAAACCGGGTCCTATATTCTCTGAAATCCTAAACTTTGTAGAAGACGCTCAATTAGAAGGAGAGATTAAAGATCCGGAAGATGCAAGAAAGATAGTGTCTCAAAAATATCCCGCAGATAAATTTATCGATTAAGACTATACAACCCTCCGTGTATCCCTCATCTATAAAAGATAAGAGATTTAGAGGGAAAAGCTAAATAATTTTAGTCCCTGGAAAAACAGTGTTGAGAAACTGATTTGGGGGAGTTTGAGTAAAACTCCCCCAGGCAGTAATTATATTTTTCCTTGAAGCAAGAATGCTATGAGAAGAGCATAAATAACGAGTGACTCGATAAGAGCAAGACCAATAATCATTGGTGTAAGAATCTTCGAGCCCGCGCTAGGATTTCTAGCAATTCCGCTTAAAGCTGCAGCTGTTGCTCGTCCCTGACCCAATCCACCCAAGCCGGCTGCTATTGCTATTCCCAGTCCCGCACCTAAAGCAAGTCCTAGTTTTGTTAATTCCCCACCGCCTTCAGCTGCATGGGCTGCTTCCGGAACAAAAGTTGCAATCATGGCAACTCCAAATATAGAAAGCATAGATAACATCTTTTTCATTTGTCTACCTCCTTTTCGTTGAGTAAGTCGTTTTTTATAACTTTATATTTTCAATTTATTCTATATCCGCATCATGCGCAGTCGCAAGCGAAATGTAGATTGCTGAAAGAACAGTAAATATAAACGCTTGTAGCAAAGATACAAAAATTCCAAGCCCGATAAATATTGCGGGAATAATGTAATGGATGAGATTAGTAAAAACCCCAAGCACCATATGGTCTCCCGTAATATTCATAAATAACCTAAGAGACAGGGAAAGCGGACGCACCAAATGGCTTATTATCTCAATTATAAACATTAAAGGCGCCAAAAAGATAACGGGACCCGCAAAGTGTTTAAGATATTGAAGCCCATTTTCTTTAAATCCATAATAGTTATACATAACAAAAATCACAATACCACATGCTACGGGAACATTAAAATTTCCAGTTGGGGGAAGAAACCCGGGAATAATTCCTAAAAGATTCGCAAACATTATAAAGAAGAACGAGGCGCCTAAGAGAGGGAAATACAGTTTGGCGTTTTTCCTTGAACCAAGCATATTTGTAAATAGATCAAAAAGGAAATCAATGGTTAAAATTTCAAAAATAGTTCTTATAGAAAATTTATCATCAGGCAGAACCGAGTCATCACTGGAAAGAACCTTAGTAATTTTATATCCCGCTAAAGTTAAAAGGATGAGAACTAAAATTGAGCCTAAGATATAATCATATTGGCCCAAGCCTAATAGTGTAAACCAGCTAAAGTGATCCATTTGTGCTCCTTCTCAAACTTTCTCCTATTATTACAATTACTACACCTGTGACTCCTATGAAAAATCCGTAAATATTAACATCCGTAAAAATAAAGAGAGAAGCCACAATACCTATAAGAATCAACATCTTAATAATAAATACAAATATTCCAAAACTGGTTGAAGATGTATTTGAGACAAGTGCATTTACTACAAATCTAATCGCCACGTAATTAGCCGTGAACAATACCCCACCGGCAGCAACTCCGAAGGCCAATTCCCGAGAACCCACCAAATAGCTAACCACAACTAATATTGCAGTAACTATTAAGCTTATAATTTCTACTGTAATTGATGGTATGTTAATTAGACTCGTTGTTTTTTCTGTCATCAATATCTTTTCTGTCATCGATTCTTTTAATCATCCTAATAAGCAAACTAAATCCTGCTATCATACCTGCCACAAGACCTATCATAGTAAACCAGGGTGTCTCTACCTCAAGCCAATTGTCAACGTACTGACCTAGCATTATCCCGGCAATAACGGAAAACCCAAGTTCAAACCCTATTGCTATAAAGACCAACCATTTGTATTTTTTTTGTTTTCTAAACTTTATACCTCTATCACTTGTTAAAGGTTTTTAAGACTTCTATATAACGCATTGAGCGTTTTGTCTACATCCTTCTCAGTATGAGACAGCGAAAGGAATACAGCCTCAAATTGAGAAGGCGGGAACATAATACCAGCACCTAGCAAATTTTCAAAAAATTTTGAATATTTTTTTGTATCCGAGGTCAATGCGGAGCTGTAATCATAAGGTGCGGAGTCCGCAAAAAATAGAGTAAACATCGATTCTATAGAGCTTATACTTGCTTTAATTTCGAGTTTTGTAATTATGTCCTGCAAACCTTCTACAAGATTTTCCGTAAGCCCTTTTAGCTTTTTGTAATTCCCACTTTTATTGAGTTTGGTCAGTGTGGCCATTCCAGCAGCCATAGCAAGAGGGTTACCAGAGAGGGTCCCGGCTTGATACATTGGGCCCACAGGGGCTACCATGTCCATTATTTTTCTGGCGCCTCCAAAAGCGCCTACCGGAAGACCGCCGCCAATTATTTTCCCAAGACACGTAATATCAGGCACAACTCCGAATGCTTTTTGTGCCCCCCCCATACCTAACCTGAAACCGGTTATAACTTCATCGAAAATAAGAAGCGCTCCTGCGTTTTTAGTAATTTTTCTTAAGTTTTTCAAAAAATCTTTTTGAGGAAGAACTACACCCATATTAGCCGCTACCGGCTCTAGTATAACGGCTGCAATTTTGTCTCCATATTTTTTGAAAAGCCTTTCTACGGAATCTATATCATTGTACTTCGCCAACAGAGTTTTATCTGTAAATGATTTTGGAACTCCAGGACTGCTCGGTGTTCCGAAAGTTGTGGCGCCTGATCCCGCCTGAACCAAAAGATAGTCTGCATGTCCATGATAACATCCTGCAAATTTTACTATATAATCCCTTTTGGTATATGCCCTTGCAAGCCTTACGCCGCTCATTGTAGCTTCAGTTCCCGAGCTGGTCATTCTGACCATATCAATTCCTGGAAATGATTTAACAATTAGCTTCGCAACGGCTACTTCGTTTTTACAAGGAGCCCCGAAGCTTGTACCTTTTTCCGCCGCTTTCTTTATTTCTCTCACTACATCCGTATCCGCGTGACCCAATATAAGGGGTCCCCATGAAGACATATAGTCTATAAACTTATTCCCGTCCTCATCATAAGTATAAGCTCCCTTGGCTTTGGATATGAACACTGGCGTGCCACCAACGGCCATAAACGATCTTACAGGGCTATTTACCCCCCCTGGCATTAAATCCCGGGCGGTTTTATATAGTCTTTTTGATTTAGTAAATTGGAGTTTCATTTCTACTTTATGGACCAGAAAATTAATAGACTGGGAGTAGTAAACATGGATCAAATAGAGGTGTCAAGTATATCAGTCAAAAAGGGCATTGGCAGATATTGGAACATAAAAAAAGGGGAGAAACTTATTATTAGTTTCTCCCCTTACTTTCTATACTCATCAATCTATTAAAAATAGATTAAATGAGATAATTCTCATATTTAATAGAGCAAGTTTATCTTATTTAGCGTAACTAAAGATAAGTCTTGCGCCTACTTTTGCAGATGGCGATGTAGCTATGAAGTGAGCCCTTCTGTTAAGCTGATAGGCTTCTTCGGTTGTTCCAGCGCCAAACTGAGTTGTTTCTCCACCGCTTGCTGTTGTGATTCTTGAAGAGTCAATTCCTAACCCAACAAGAAACGCCTTAGCAGCATCCGCTCTTCTCTGAGCAAGTCTTAGGTTGTATGCAGGTGTACCTCTAATATCCGCATAGCCTTCGATGAGAACGGTTACGTTGGCATCCACCTTAAGGATTTCAGCGTTTTCTCCCAACACAGCTCCTGCATCCAGTCTGATATCTGACTTATCAAAATCAAAGAAGATATCCTTTAGATCAGATGTAGGTATTGGTGGGGGTGGGGGTGCTGGTGGTGGTGCTGAACATTTTAGCTTAGCTTCATCCGCCTTTGCTTTAGCGTCAATAAGCATTCTGCGTGCTTCGAGCTCACTACAGAATTCTCCAGCAAGGGCTTTTCCTTTGGCTAGTGCAGAATTTGCAGCTGCTAATTCCGCTTCACCACAAGGAGCTCCACAATAATCTCCTGTCGTTGGATCATCACCGCAAACTCTTTGCTTACACTGCTCACATGTTGCCGTTGCATCAGCAACCGCTGAATCAGCGGCAGCAAGCTCTTTTGTCGGCGGGGGTGTCGCACAGCTTGCTAAATAGAGCAATGCAACAACTAAAAATGGGATGCTTAATAAAAGCACTTGTTTATCCCTTTTCATTCTACTGCACCTCCTTTAAGAGTTTTTTGAGTACCTAATGAGTACCTAATAATAAACCTTTTAGCGCTTAACTGCAAGCTCTCTTATTTTTTCTTTTGCTGTTTTAGCTTCTTCAGACTGTGGATACTTGTCAATTAAAGTCTGAAAAAACAATTTTGCTTCCTCTTCTCTACCTATTTCAACCAACGAAAGTCCCTGTTTCAAATAAGATAAGGGCACTCTATCGTCCTTTGGGTATGCATCAATAAACTTTTGATACTCAAGTATGGCTTCTTCAAATTCTCCCTGTCTATAATATGACTCAGCTATCCAATATGCAGCGTCATTTGCTTTGGCAGAATCGGGATATTTAGATAAAAATAATTTAAACTGTTCCCTGGAGCCATTATAATTACCCTCGCTTAAATCAGTATACCCTTTATTGAAAATAAAGTCTTCTGTTTTAATATCTAATGATGAAAGTTCAGATCCACCCTCAGAGCCACTTTCGGGCGCATCGGGTAAGCCTAAACTTCCCTGATTTACTTTAGCCTCTAATCTTGAGTATGACTGATTCAAATCGTTTATCTGTTTCTCCATCTGAAAAACCTTTTCTCTAAGCTCAATATCGTTACCACCGCTGCCTCCCCCACTTCTCTGGATTGACTGAACCTGTTGAGACAGACGTTCCATTTTAGCTTCGAGCCTGGTTTGTCTAGCATAGACGGTGTTAACCTCACTTTGTTTAGCCACACAACCTAAAGACATAGAACCAATCCCTGCCAATAAGAAAATTGTAATAACTTTAATTCTCATCAATTATATCCTAAAACGCCGGAACGAAATGAGCCCTTCTATTCTGCTGGTAATCATAATCAGATGTACCAAACGCGAATTGCTCTGTTTCGCCCTTACTTACAGCTTGGACTTTAGAAGGTGAAACCCCTAGTCCCACCAGATAGTTTTTTGTCGACTCCGCTCTTCTTTGGCCTAGAGCCAAGTTATATTCTTCTGTACCACGAATATCACAATAACCCTCTATTACTACAACTTGAAACTTGCCGCCGCTATTGTTGATAATACTTGCATTTTGATTAAGTACCGATCTTGACTCAGACGTAATGTTCTGACTATCGTAATTAAAGAATACGTCAACAAGCCCGAAGCTTGAACCCGACGGAGAAAGAGATCCTAAAGTCTCCTCCATAGATCCTATATCAACAGACTCAACATATGCCTGATTTTTGGCTTTACCCTCAGCTTCAATAGCTTTAAACCTGGCTTCTTCTAGAAGCTGGCGGGCAGCGTCTTTATTCCCGGCTGCTAACATTTCTCTTGCCTTTTCAATCAATTCCTCTGCTGCCTGATACTCAGGTGTGCCTTGTGCCCCCGCATCCCTAGCCGCTTGCAAGGCAGCTTCAGCATCTGCCATTTCCTTATTTACGCTAGGCCCGCAGGCGAAAGCAAAAAATACAACAAATACCAGACTAAATGCTACAGAGATAAACTTCGCCTTATTCATTTTGCTCCTCCGGGTAATTCTAAATCTTAT
This sequence comes from Deltaproteobacteria bacterium, assembly GCA_029262255.1. Taxonomy (GTDB): domain Bacteria; phylum Desulfobacterota_D; class UBA1144; order Nemesobacterales; family UBA2774; genus CR02bin9. The sequence continues at coordinate 11,812 of JAJCZT010000162.1, read as the reverse complement.
ACCTGAGATAATTACATTATTTTGCTTGCTAAGTCAAGACATTTTAATCTAAAACACAGCAAATTAAACATTAATAATTATAAGGATTCAAATTAGTTATGCCACATTTTTACTATCAAAGCTCGACTTCTGGTGTTATTATATTAATTGAATATGGGACAGGGGTCATATTTTATGAAAAAATTACAATTTTTTCCACTCTATTTAACTCTTACTCTTGTTATTATAGCTCAGATCAACAACTCTGCAATCTCAGAGACCGTATTCGGTGATGACTCGATAGTATCTATGACTCCGGCTAATAATTCAGTATTTATAGATTTAAGGGATAAGAACAAAGCAGACATCCTCTTTAGGAAGGAATTAAATGATAAATCATTGGCTGATTTTGGTGACTTTCTTCGTGATTCGCGAAATGTTTACTTTACAATCTGGCTCATTCGCATAATACAGGTAAACGCTCTGGATGTTCACAATAAGGAACAGCAAACTTTTGTGAATCCTCTTAGATGGTGGAGAAATTTATTCGGATTCCAAAACAAAAGCAGAAAACGGGGCGACTTCGAATTAAAAGACGGGGACAGTTTTAAAACAAATTGGGTAGCACACCCTGCTTTCGGAGCATACTCATATCTTTACTACAGGGCAAAGGGCTACAACTTCTACACATCCGCACTAGGGTCATTCGCCCAGAGCGCTTTGTTTGAATACACAATCGAAGGCGTAACGCAGTCCCCTTCTATCCATGATCTTATTATAACTCCGGGAGTAGGTATTCCTGTTGGTATAATTCTCGAAGAAACATCAGACTGGCTCGTGGGGCGGGAAAACGGCTTTTTAAACGCCGTAGGATATATTGTAAACCCGATGAAAATCATCGTACCGGAAAGGGACAAGGTTAATGTCGGCCCTTTAATAAGCGGACAGATTGTAATAGGATTTCAATGGTAGTTGAGGGCGGCGTCTTTTGCCAGATATCCTTAAATTAGAACACTGTTGTCTTAAGAGGAAAGAGAGATGAGCAAAGAAGAAGGATCAGCCGTAGCGGGAGCCTTTTGGACTAATTCACCGGTAATTGCGATAACAAGCGCTTGGGAGGGAAAAGTTAACGGTCAAATTGCGGTGACTGCCGTTACGTCTTCCATAGTTCACGAAATTCCCAGGCTTCTGGTCGGCATATGGAAGGCTAATTATACCCATGAATTCATAACTAACAGCAAAGCATTTACGGTTCACCTATTAAGAAGAGACCAAATCAGTCTTGTGAAGAACTTTGGTTTCTACACAGGTCGTGAGACTAAGAAGTTTGAAAATATAGAATATAAATTAGGCGTAACCGGAAGCCCTGTACTACAAGACGCGCATTCTTATGCCGAGTGCAGGGTTATTAACGCCATGGACGGCGGCGACATGACAGCTTTTCTTGTTAGCGTTGTTGAGGGGGAAATCTTAAACGCCGGCCCCTGGATGACGCTTAATGACTTTTATAGCGATGCGCCGCCACAGTGGATTGCCGAATACGGAGAAAAGCTTAATCAGTCAGTTTCTTTTTCAATGGACAAAATTCACAATATTAACTACACGCCTTGGGAACCGTAATTTTTCAAAACCGCCACCAAGAAGTTTTTATTATCACAACAAAGTCGGTTATCCGGGCTCTGGGACAATAATTAAACTCAGCGGCTTAAAGTTTCTAAGCACAACTAAGCTCGTCGGAATGCCAGGCTTTGATTTGCCCAGCGCATACACATAGTCATAGATATTCTTAATCTCAAGACCGTTAAATTGAACAATGATATCATCACCTAAAATTCCCGCCTTATCAGCAGGGCTCCCCCCTTTTACCCCCATTAGCTTTACGCCTTCTGCCTGATTGGAATAATCAGGAATAGTACCAAGGTAGACCTTAAACTTTGAAGAGCCTTTTTTAGGCTCAAGCACATCAGAAAAAGCAATTTTCTCCTGTGATGAGTCTAATTTAACGACGAGTTCTGAAATAAGCTCCAGAACTTTGCGCTCTCCCGCCGGGTTTATCTTTTCCCAGTCATCCGAAGGAGTATGATAATCAGCATGAAGTCCCGTGAAAAAATGAAGCACAGGAATTTTCTTAGCAAAAAACACGGATTGATCACTCGGCGCAAAACCTGAGTTATTTAAACTAATTTCAAAGTTAAAATCAGAACTCAAGTTGTTTATAAGATCTTTCCACTCAGGAGACGAACCTACGCCGAAAACGGTAAGCTTATCCTTATCAAGCCTTCCTATCATGTCCATATTTATCATTGCAACAGTTTGATCTAAGGGAACCTTTGGGCTATCAACATAATAAGACGCACCGATCAACCCCAATTCCTCTGCGGAAAAGGCGATAAAGACAAGGCTTCTTTTAAGAGATTCTTTCTCGCAGGAGAAAAACTCACTCAGCTCAATTAGCCCGGCAACCCCTGAGGCATTATCGTCAGCGCCGTTATGAATACTGCCCTCAGTGGAATCCTTCTTTGCCCTGGAATCCCTCTCCCCCAATCCTATATGATCATAATGGGCGCCAATCACAATAAATTCGTTTTTCAATATCGGATCTGATCCTTCCAATAGACCAATTACGTTTGAACTCTCGCCCTCTTCTTCTATAAGCTCAGTCTTAATCGCCGCTTTTGTTGTCGGGATTAGAAATGAGGAATTATTTTTATCCGCCAGCTTTTGTTCCAGCTTCTTCAAATCAGTGCCCGAGTTTAACAACAGCTCTTCGGCTTTTTCCCTTTTGAGTATCAAGGACTGAATACCCGAGTCAGAGCAGGAGAAGTCCCGCCCTACTAAAGTTAAATCCTCTTCTTCGTCCTGAGAGTGCGGAGTAACAAAGATTATCGCCTTGGCCCCCTTTTCCCTTGCGTTCATCGCTTTATATCTTAAGGCAGAATAATCATAAAAAGGGCTCTCAGGATCGTAACCCTCCGGTGTGTAACGAAGAACTAAGACAATCTTATCCTTGACATAGATAGCCTCATAATCGTCATACTCCAGCTCAGGAGCGCTTATTCCATAACCCGCAAATACCACCTCCCCACTAAATTCTCCGCTACTTGACAAGCTCAGTGTATAGAAATCCTGCTCTAGTTCTAACTCAGTTTTTGATTTATCAATTTCGAATTCAAGCTTATTTTGCTCGCCGAGCTTGATATCCTTAGTAAAAGAGAATTTCTGAAAGTAAGTGTTGTCATCTCCAAGCGGCTCAAGCCCTGCTTTTTTAAATTGCGAGGATATGTACTCTGCCGCTTTGTCCGCACCAGCGGTGCCCGACATTCTCCCCCCTAGCTCATCCGATGCCAGATAGCGTATATGCGAAATTATGTTCTCCGCAGTGAGTTGTTCATTTTCACAATTGGGAATTGAGAACACTAATTTTGCGGGGGACAGCAACAGAACCAATACGAGATACAAAATCAATTTTCTGCTCATAGATAAATAAATTACCACAAAATATTAAAGATGGATTTAAAATCAACAATTTAGACGTCCGGCCGCGAATATAAAAATGATGCTGACAAATCATCCCGATAGATTTTCCCTAATCCCTATAATCAATAACAGTAGAACTTGAGAAGCCAAATATAGTTTGCAGAGAGGTTTAAACCATGTAAGACTTATTTTTTAAAACAATTCAGATGGAGCGAGAATGTATCCGACACTTTTTACAATAGGAGATATTTATATCTCCTCTTTTTCTTTTATGGTACTTGTTGCATTTATTGTTGCTTACTTCGTGGGAGAATCGGAGCTTAAAAGAAAGGGTTTAAATGGCAACCTTGCCGACCTGCTACTGGTTGCCTGCGTCATAGGCGGTTTAGGGGGCGCAAAGCTCCTTTTTCTATATCAACAGGTAGTTTTCTCTGATTTCATTTCGGATCCCGTCAGATATCTCGCATCCGGCTTCACGTTTTTGGGAGGCTTTCTGGGAGCGCTTATATTGATGTGGTTTGTTACACAGATGAAAAGGGTTAAATATTTATCAGTAACCGATGCGGCAGCTCCCGCCTTAATCCTTGCATATGCCGTCGGAAGAGTCGGCTGCCTTCTAGTAGGAGACGATTACGGTATTCCGACAAGTCTGCCCTGGGCGCTTTCTTTTCCTAACGGCTCGCCTCCAACATATTTAACCGTTCACCCTACTCAAATTTACGATACTATTTCAATGGTGATATTTTTTATTATTCTTTGGAAAATACGCAAAAAAGATTTACCCGCAGGATGGATAACAGCACTTACGCTGATGGTCTTAGGAGTGCAGAGATTCTTAGTGGAGTTTCTTAGAAGTACAACGCCCAGTTTTGTACCAGGTCTTTCTCAGGCACAGATAATCTCCATAATACTCGTAGTTGTAGGAGGAGTAATGCTCTACAAGGTTGGTCAAAACGAGGAGAAAGGAAAAGAGCCTCAAGTTTACTGAGGAGAGGGATAATGCACATAGTTATAATTGGAGCAGGACAAGTCGGATCTTTTATTGCGAGAAACCTTTCAATCGAACACGATATAATCGTAATTGAAAAGGACGCAGAAACCGCAGAGAAACTAAGAGAATCATTTGACGTAATTGTCATAGAAGGAGATGGGGAAAGCACCTCGGTCCTTAAAGAAGCCCAAATTGAGAAGGCCGAGATTCTGCTCGCGGTCTCAGGAGATGACAGGACTAATATCATGGCGTCTTTTTATTCCGCTTCTCTTGGTGTACCAAAAATCATTGTACGAGTCAGAAACCCGAATTACCTGGAATATCCCAAAATACTTAAAGATGTAGATATCTCAGTAGTGCATCCCTGGGCAATAATTTCCGAAAAAATTACAAGTCTGATAGGCTCCCCGTTTGCGTGGAAAACTGAGACGCTGGCCATGGGGAAAATCAAGATGTTCAAGTTAAAGGTCGAGGACAATACACCCATTGTCGGCAAAAGTCTTGCCGGTCTGGGCCCCCCTAAATCCTGGATTTTCGTTGCGGTTTCAAGAGACGGAAACATAACAATACCTAAAGGTGAGACAACGCTTGAATCCGGCGATTATGTCTTTGCTCTGGGAGTGCCTGATGCACTGGGCAAACTTAAAGAACTATTTGACGTTCATGAAAAAGAGATTAAATCCGCAGTCGTTGTCGGTGGAGGCCGACTTGGAAGAGGAGCCGCAAAAATCCTCTCAAAAAACAATATCTCAACTAAATTAATAGAGAGTAATCCTGAAAGGGCCAGAAAAGCAGCCGAGGATCTGGACAATGTACTCGTATTTAAGGGAGACGCTACGGACGCGGAAACCCTTAAAGAGGCCGGTATTGAGTCGGCGGATTATTTTATAGCGCTCACCGGAGATGATGAAAACAACGTCTTAAGCGCACTTCTAGCAAGAAACCTCGGAGCAAAAAGAACCACACTACTCTACACTAAGCCCGACTACATAGACGTAATCGAGGCTATAGGTGTTGATAGGGCAATAAGCGTGAGGCTATCAGTTGCAAACGAAATCCTTAGCTTGCTACACATGCACGGAGTAGCCCATGTTGCTCTAGTTGAAGAGGGAAAAGCAGAAGTCCTTGAGTTTGACATAAGCTCCGAAACAAAGATTTTAGGTACCCCTCTTAAAGATATCGATTTCCCAAGTGGATCAATAGTAGGAATCGTGCTTCGCGGGGAGAAAGTAATTATTCCAAGGGGCGACTACGTTGCGGCTTTGGGAGACAGAGTCATCATTTTCACTCTCCCTGAAGCTGTAAAAAAAGTTGAGAAGATATTAGGACAGTGAATATTCGGTTCTCTCTTCATATAATTGGCAACTTCATGAAATTCCTGGGACTTCTAATGCTTGTCCCGGCGATTATTTCAATTATTTATCAGGAAAATGATTTATGGGCATTTATTATCTCCGCTCTGATTACTTCATCGTTCGGCTTTATTCTTGAAACTGCAACGAAACCCTCAGAAAAGATGAAGGAAATACAAAGAAAGGAGGGCTTCCTAATAGCCGCCCTTTCCTGGTTTGCCGCCAGCATCTTCGGAGCAATCCCCTATCTGATTTATGGAGTTTTTCAACATCCGGTAGACGCCTGGTTTGAATCTGTAGCCGGGTTTACAACCACAGGTGCAAGCGTTTTGACAGATATAGAAGCCTTACCTCATGGGATGCTGTTCTGGAGAAGCTATAGTCAGTGGCTTGGGGGTATGGGCATAATCGTTTTAGGAATTGCCATTCTCCCCAGACTTGCGGTGGGCGGTATGCAGCTAATCGGTCTTGAGGCACCGGGCCCTACAACTGAGAAAATTACACCCAGAATAGCGGAAACAGCAAAGAAACTCTGGGGAGTATATTTACTCTTATCCTTTGTACTTATTCTATTTCTTAAATTTGCCGGCATGCCCATATTCGACTCGGTACTTCAGTCATTCAGCACAATGTCGACCGGCGGGTTTTCTCCCAAGAACCTAAGTATTGGTTCTTACAACAGCTCCTTAATAGATGTGATTATTACGATTTTTATGTTTCTAGCCGGGATGAACTTCGTTCTTCACTACTGGTTACTTCGTGGGGATTTCAAAAGAACAGTCCGGAATTCAGAATTTAAATATTACTTTTTCCTAAACCTTGCAATAATCCTGCTGATTTCCTTTGAGCTTTGGTCAACTATATATCCGAACTTTTTTGAAGCTTTGAGGTACGGGAGTTTTCAGGTTATATCAATAAGCACAACCACAGGATATTCAACGGCAAACTTTGACCTCTGGCCCTCTTTTTCTAAATGGTTCCTCTTGATGCTTATGTTTTTCGGCGGCTGCGCAGGATCAACATCAGGATCAATAAAAATAATACGCATAATGGTTCTATTCAAAAAGGGCTATCAGGAACTGCACAAAATCATTCATCCCCGCGCAGTAGTACCGATTAGAGTAAACACAAAGCCTATAAACCAGGATGTAGTATCCAGTATCACAAGCTTTTTCTTAATCTATCTCTTTATTTTTCTTGTCTCCACACTTCTTGTTTTGGCTGCTGAGGATATCCCTATTCTTACGGCGATCTCCGCATGCGCTGCATCAATCGGAAATATAGGTCCGGGGTTGGGACAAGTCGGCCCCATTGGAAACTACGCCGATCTCTCAAGTTTCACGAAAGTCGTACTTTCTTTCTTGATGATAATTGGAAGGCTTGAGCTATTTACTATTCTGGTCATTTTCACTCCGGCATTCTGGAGAAGGTAACCCCATGTACAGACAAGGCCCGATAAAAGCTTTTACTTTAAATATGTTATGGTAATATTCTGAGCGTTTGAAATAACAAGAAATTATCCAAAGAATAAATCCGGAATTATTCTCATTCAAAAAAATATGAAAGTAATATTCGACCCAGAAGAGCCGATAGAAAATTCTACTTCCGCTACAATTGGAAACTTTGACGGTGTCCATATAGGACATAAGAAAATTATTGCCGCCGTTAAGAAAGAGGCTAAACAAAAGGGGCTCAGCTCCTGTGTTATAACTTTCCATCCCCATCCGCAAAAAGTTCTTCAAAACATTGATATCCCGCTTCTAGTTCCGATAAGAGAAAGATTAAAGCTTTTGGAGAAAGAAGGGATTGATGTTGTAGCATGCTACACTTTTACAAAAGATATAGCTAAGATTCCAGCAAAAGATTTCGTCACTGATATTCTCGTTGGCAAGCTTAATCTTAAGCACCTCATCGTAGGACCCGACTTTTCATTCGGTCGGAAAAGGGAAGGGAACTTGGATCTTCTAGTTAAAATGGGAAAGGAATACGGCTTTGATACCGAGGTTGTTGAAACTGCCCTAATTGATGGGGAGATAGTCAGCAGTACTTCAATTAGAAACCTGGTTAGGGAAGGCAACGTAATAAAAGCCCGCAAATTCCTGGGATATAATTTTTATATTGAAGGCCAGGTAAAGGAAGGAGAAAGAAGGGGAAGACAAATCGGGTTTCCCACGGCTAATCTGGATACGGATTGGGATATCTTGCCAAAAGTCGGAGTTTATGCGACCCTCGCACATGTAGACGACAGGGTGTTAAATAGCATAACTAATGTGGGTTACCGGCCTACTTTTGGAAATAACGAACTTTTAATTGAAACTCACATCTTTAACTTTGATGAGGACATATATAAGAAAAGAATGAAGATAGAGTTCATCGACAGGATAAGGGATGAACAAAAATTCAATGGTCCCGAAGCACTGGTTGAACAAATAAAAAAAGATGTTGAGAAAGTAAACATCATACTTTCAGAAAACTAGTATAGTGTTACTATAAAACCGACTGAGGATAATATTGTGGGAATAAAAGCAACTACTGATATTTACGGCATATTTGGTCATCCGGTTAAACACAGCCTTTCCCCTGATATGCATAACGGCGCGTTTAACGCTCTTGGACTGAATTCAGTCTATGTAGCGTTTGATATCGACCCTGAGAATATTGAAGAGGCTGCCCGGGCTATAAGGGTAATGGGCATAAAAGGGATCAATATCACCATTCCTCATAAACAAACAATTATTCCTTATTTAGATGAAGTATCTCCTGATGCGAAACTCACAGGAGCCGTCAATACAATTAAAAATGAGAACGGAAAACTCTCGGGTTACAACACCGATGTCGGTGGGTTTTTAAGAGCCATTAGAGAGGACCTCGATTTTAGTCCCGATGGCAAGACGCTCTTCTTAATAGGGGCAGGCGGCGCGGCGCGTGCAGTTTTATCGGCATTTTGCATGAACGGCGGAGCAGTAGTCTATATCGCTGATATAATAAAAGATAAAGCTATTGAGCTTGCAAACCAATTTAAAGCTAATTTCCAAAACATAAAGATTGAGACCTTATCGCTTGAAGATCAGGATATAGTAGAGCAGAGGTTCGATGAAGCTGAGATCTTGGTAAACGCATCTCCTGCCGGAATGGACGGCGTGGGATCTCTTAACATACCTCTTACAAGTCTTAATAAAAATGCAGTCGTTTATGACCTCGTATATAAACCGCCCAATACTAAACTCTTAACAGATGCTAAGGAATTGGGGCATAAAGCCTCGGGCGGACTTACCATGCTTCTTTACCAGGGTGCAGAGAGCTTTGAGATTTGGACAGGGGAGACAGCCCCTGTTGAAATTATGAAAAAAGCGCTCGGTTACTAATCTACCCTCTCCTATATACTCGTAATATCAGACATTATATTCGTTATTGGCAAACGGGATTCGTTTGTGAGATAATAATGTTCATATATTCTCGATATAAAAGAATCCATACATCGGAGGAATTATGAAAGTTAGTAGTGATGCGGGTGACTTTGATATTACCATTAAGGATGCGTCTGTTGAAGGAGATTTTGTAGTTATAACTGGACAGATGGGTGTCTGGGACTCTCATATTTATATGACTCCTCAAGACATATGGAAATTTACTTCTATCTTTCTCCGTCCAGCCGTAATACTTTATATGCTCAAAATACCTTTTAGGTCTCTCTTCGGATCCTCTTCAGACAATGAGGATAAATAATACAGATGTTAAATGAGTTCTCAGTTGTTTTTGGAATCAAGAACTTCCGGATTTACCAGATATTCGGGAGCATCTCCACTGAGCGCAAGCTCAACACTTTGAACAGCCATGTCTATCATTCTTTCACGAGTTTCGATTGAAGCGCTGCCTATATGAGGCAGTAAAACAGTGTTTTTCAGCTCTACAAGCTCTTCGTTAACTTGCGGTTCGTTCTCAAAAACATCAAGTCCGGCACCCCAAATTGCCCCCTCTTTAAGCGAGGCCGCAAGCTCACTCTCCTTTATGATAGGCCCTCTTCCCACATTTACGATAATAGATGTGGATTTCATCTTTTGAAATTCACCCGATCCAAAGCGGCCCCTTGTCTCTTGGGTTAAGGGAGCCGTAATTACAATAAAGTCTGATTCTTCAAGCAAGGTCTCAAAATCTACAAACTCCGCCCCGGTTTCATTCTCGGCAATTTGGTTTCTACCTCTGTTTTGATATATAACACGCATACCAAAACCTTTTGCTCTTCTGGCAACAGCGGCTCCGATACGCCCCATGCCGTAAATACCCAGAGTCTTTTGGTGAACATCCATCCCTAAAAGCAGCGACGGATGCCAGCAGGTGAATTTGCCCTCTCTAACATAAGCATCCGCCTCGAGAATTCTTCTTGCCACGGAGAACATCAATGCCCAGGCAAGATCAGCGGTTGTCTCCGTAAGCACGTTTGGAGTGTTGGTAACGAAAATACCCTTCTTGGTCGCATAGGGAATATCGACATTCTCATACCCAACTCCGGAGTTCGATACGATTTTTAAATCGGGACAGAGATCTATCACCTCTTTATCTACTAAATCCGAGACTGTAGTTATTAAGGCAATGGAGCCTCTAGCGTTCTCAAGAAGCTCCTCCCGAGTGGGCAGGGTAGTTTTTGGAAATACCTCTACATCGTATTTTTCCGACAGACGTTTTACCGATTCTCCCGGATATTGAGAGGTTACAAAAATCTTTTTCATTTGCCCTCAAAGGGATCGGGAATTTCCGGATGCCAGAGTTTAAAATGATTCTTATGGTTTTCTGTATAAGCGCCCGGCGGATAGAATTTGTCATAAAAGTCCAGGTCCGAGTGATGAGCCTGAACCATGAATCTCAGAAACATCGGGTCCGAGAAAGCGGGGAACCTGCCGTAAGTCTCATAGAGATAGTTGCAAATATCTTTTACCACCTGTATCTCTTCTTTGCCGGGTCTTTCGACCTCTCCTAATACCCCCTCGGGGTTGAGATACGGCATTGTATGGGATTCCCAATTACTCCATTTAGCATCGTTAAATGCTTCTACCGCCTCCCCCATATCTTTATAATAAGGCGGGCAGTAAGCCTGAAAAAGCACGTCTTTACCAACTGCAACAGGATTTGGGTTCCCGGTATCACCCTTTACTTCAGGCGTGATGAATCTAAACCCAAGGCCTTTATTAAACGGCGTCCCTCCAAGCATGAACATGCTCGCGAATCCGCTAAAGAGCCATCCACCCAATCCTAGCGTCTGAAGCGTTAATACCATGTTCTGTCCCATAAATGCCTGCTCGGCTATATATCCGTTTGCAAACCTTAGCTCAGCTTCTATAAGCGGCATGCGTTTACCTTTATCAAGATAGCCGTTCTCAAGCCACTGTGTAGTTCCGGGAAGTCTTAAATTATGGAGCTCATCTACAAAATTAAACCTGTGATCGGGCCTCATATAAAAGAACAAGAGATTTATAATGCAGGCCGATAGATCCGTAACAGGCATAAATAGAGTAGTCCCGGGCTTATTCACATTCCAGAGATTATGCCCCGCTAGCCCGGGCGGTTTAGAGGGCAGGTCGGCGCGCTTATCTTCAAGCTTTACCCTTGATTCTCTAAAAAGTTCTAAAATCCTATCGACCCTCTTTTCACGGCTAAGCCCTTCAAGGCCTCTGAAATCATCGGCCTGTTTATCATGCATTTTTATCATGTATGTAGCTTCGTCATTCGTGTAAAAAAGCTCGGTCCTGTGCACATCTCCAAGGGCGGGGATAGTTTTACTTGTAAACTGCATTTCCAGATCAAGTCCAACATGTGGGGGGAAATCGGAGAGGTTGATATTTTTAATGCCGAGCCCGTTCCAGACTATTAGTGCTTCTTCTAGCTCAGTCAGGGGTACGGATTCGTGCTTGGATTTATATTGAAGGGGGCCCTTCTCAATCTCCATCCCGAGACCGAACCTTCTTGATCTCCTCTCGAAAAGAGCGTCCATAAATTTGTAGTCAACTGTAACATCAAG
>JAJCZT010000161.1 GCA_029262255.1 Deltaproteobacteria bacterium | reverse complement strand
GAGCAGTGCTTTGCTCCGTCTTCATTTCCGGTTATCAGACATCCGCCTACCTTGCCGTAGTCAGCGTATTGGCCGCGATCGTTTAGAAGGTGTGAATTGGCATAGAGACGCTCTATTACCTGCGTGCAAATCGAGGTTTTCTCACCAAGCCATATCGCGGAGCCCAGAATCAGTATGTCGGCAGCCTCAACTTTTTTATAAATCATAGGCCAGTCGTCTTTTTTCCACCCATGCTCTGTCATATCAGGATAAACACCGGTTGCTATGTCATAGTCAATTGGGCGAAGAAGCTCAACGGAGATTCCATTTTTCTCCATAATAGTTTTGGATATGGTTATAAGTCCTTCCGTATGAGACAGCTCGGGCGATCTCTTTAAAGTGCAATTTAGAATTAACGCTTTGAGATCGGAAAAATCCCATTTGCTATCCTCACACATTTTTAGCTGCTTTTCATTTAATTCCATGAGAATTCCTCCTTTTTCCCTTATCTATATTAATCAGATACGATAGCAATTTAGTTTTGGTTTCAAATCCGTTAACCATTAAACGCTAAAGCTATACCTATTCCCACAGCAAATATAGCAAAAGACAGCACTGTCATTTGTAATATTTTAAAAGTAGAAACCGGGCTAGAATCCATACCGCCGTGACCGGGCTCACCCGAACCCATATCCATTTTATGCCCCTGATCTTCTTTGCCTTGATCGGAGTTACTTTTTTTAGGTCTCACAGTCATCATCCCGTGCTTTAAATGGTTGGATACCAACCACCAGTTCATCGGATAGGCCGCTATAAAACCCGCCAAAAGAGCCATCGACATTATAAACCAGAATGCCGCGCTTAGCGGGCTTTCGCTTCCCGGAACATTCGCCTTGGCAATAGACGCTACCGGCACCATCGCAGCCATCAGACAGTTCATGGAAAGCAGCTCGGGTATGAATGTATTATAAAGCGCTCGAGGGTACGAGCCGCCCGCCGTATCTTTCATAAATAAAGCTTGAAAAATAGTCCAGCCGAAACCAAAACCCAAAACGTATTCAAGCGCAATATCGGCAAGCATGGCGAGAGACAGCACGCTGCCTATTACAGCTCCGACCAATATCCCCACCCCATCGCCTGCAACGCAGTGCATTGTAGAGCCAAGAACCTGCCGCCATCTTACGGCTACGAAACGCTCATGTAATCCCGCAAGAGGCTCTCGGCAGCCCAGCACGTACAAAAAAGCGCCAAAGGGTCCCGTATACAAGGTCAGGAGTATAAACCCCCATTTCAAAACTTTTGATTCCGGAGTTTTACGGATATCCACTGCAACAAACACAACGGATATAGAAGTTAAAATAAACCACAGCAGCATCACACCATCTAGCACGGAACCCTCCACTGTTCGAGTTCAGATTTAAACAAAGATAGTACAATAGTAATACTTAAAAATTTTTTAATCAAGATTCTTTATGATCGATGCTTTTATAGTCACAGAGAGAAAATTAAACCGTTGTCCAGCCGCCGTCGATCACCAAATCCGAGCCTGTAACGTATCTTGCTTCATCACTCGCCAGATATAATACGGCATGCCCTACTTCAAGAGCCTCCGCTCGTCTTACAAGTGGAATCATGTCGGCAGCGATCTTATCTAACTGCTCTTCAGCATCGGGAGGGTTCCCCATAAACTCGGGATCCATTTTAGTTTTAATATAGCCCGGACATACGGAATTTACTCTGATATTATCACTTGCGTGATCTAGCGCCATACTTTTCGTTATTTGCCTCACAGCCCCTTTAGATGCGTTATAAGCAACACAGTTTTCCATACCTACCATTCCCAGCACAGAAGAGTTGTTTACAATTGCTCCTCCGCCCTGTTTCACCATTATGGGCACAACATATTTACTAACAAGAAATACGCCCTTAACGTTTATATTCATAGTCCTGTCCCAAACTTCTACAGGAGTGGTAACCACACTGCCGCCCTCGAGAATGCCGGCGTTGTTAAACAGTATGTCGATTTTCCCATACTTACCGTAGAAATCATTTACAACCCTCCTCACATCCTGTTCTTTAGAAACATCTCCCTGGAATGCGGTAATCTCCCCGGGCCCCCGGGCTTCACTTACAACATCATGTAGCTTGGACTCCGTTCTTCCCATTATTCCAACCTTTGCCCCTTCCTCGCAAAATAGTAGCGCGGTAGCCTTTCCTATCCCCTCCCCACCTCCTGTAATTAAAGCGGTTTTACCCTTTAGTCTCATAACCCTGTCCTCCTAAATTCAGAATATCAATAATTGATAGTTTAGTCATTGTGTCTGCTGGAGCAAATCAAATACCTGGACCGCATTCCATGCTGTTTTCATCAAGCCCAGGTCCCAGGTGAAGTTTCTTATTAGCATCTCTGAGCGCAGTTCTTAGCCCTTCCTCTATCACCGGGTGATAAAACGGCATTTGCAGCATTTCCGGTATACACATTCTTTGTTGATACGCCCATGCCAGTAAATGCGCTATATGCTCAGCTCGGGGACCAAACATCTCCGCACCCAAGAATAATCCTGTACCATATTCCGCATAGATGTGTAGGAGGCCCTTATTTTTAAGCATTACACGGCTTCGCCCCTGATTCTCAAAAGACACCATGCCCGTTACAAAGCAGCAATTAGTGGTCTCTTTTAGCTGATTATAATTATTGCCCACAAGTGCAATCTGAGGATCTGTAAAAACCACAGTGAGCGGCGCAGTTCTTTCACCTGCGTGAACTTCGGGGAATTTTGCCGCATTTTCTCCCGCAATTCGTCCCTCGTCTGCAGCTTCGTGAAGCAACGGAAGATTGTTGGTTGCATCGCCCGTTATAAAGATAGAGCTGTCTCCGCACTGTAGCGTATACCGGTCAAAGAAGGGAACTCCTCTTTCATCAATTTCTAAACTTGTGTTTTCCAAACCAAGATTTCTTACATTTGGAGTCCTTCCCGTTGCGGCTAGAAGATAGTCGAATTTTTCGTTTTGCAGGACACCGTCTAAATCTTTAAATGTAACCTCGACCCGGTCGCCAACTCTCTTAACATCCAAAGTATCGGCATCCGTATCAAGATAAAACTCATTTTGAAAAGTATGATTCGCATATTCAATTATTTCCGGATGATTAAGCGGTCCAACCAATCCAAATTTGCTCAGAATCTTTGTCTTTACTCCAAGACGATGGAGCGCCTGTCCGATCTCAAGCCCTATTATCCCCGCTCCGAACACGACAACGGACTCGGGCAAATCATCCCAGTAAAAGACATCGTCGTTTACGATAAGACGATCCCCCGCTTCCTCAAACATAGGGAGAATTGACGGCGATGAGCCCGTTGCAATAACAACAGACGCTGCTTCAATAGTAGTGTGGTCGTCTACCAAAAGTGTGTGATCGTCAATGAAGCGGGCATAGCCTCTTATTTTATTTTGAGGCGGAATTGATTCAATTGAATCTAAGACGAATCCTACAAAACGGTCCCTTTCACTCCGAACCCGCTCCATTACCTTTACTCCATCTACTGTGGGTTCTCCATTGGGGTATATTCCAAAACCCGGAGCTTCTTCAATAGCGTGAGCAGCTTCCGCCGCCGATATTAGCAGTTTGCTCGGCATACAGCCTACCCTGGCACAAGTAGTACCGTACTGTCCACCTTCAATAAGAACTACACTTTCGGCATACTCCCCGGCTTTTTGAAATGCGACCATCCCGGCAGTTCCCGCACCAATTACAGCCACATCAACTTTTAAATTCTTCAAATCTATTTCCTCCGTAACTGTCTAGAATTATTGTAATATCGCCTAATCACAAATTAGACCAACATGGTTGAGCCTCTTTGTTCAGCGTCCTTAACACTACGCTGCCTGGACTGAGGAACGTTCATACCGCGTATCACGCCCGGGCGCTCTGCGATAATCTCTTCCCATCTTCTTAGATTTACGAGATCGTCCATCTCGACCCCGGCCCAATCGTGAAGCGTAATCCAGGGATATGTAGCCATATCAGCAATAGAGTAAAAGTCTCCGGCAAGATATTGGTTATCTTTAAGTCGATTGTCCAGAACCTCGTAAAGTCTCCTGGTCTCCCGCTGATAGCGTCCGATTGCATATTCAATCTTCTCAGGAGCATATCTATAAAACACATGTGCCTGCCCCTGTATAGGCCCTATTCCCGCCATCTGGAACATGAGCCACTGTATTACCGTGGAGCGCCCTTTTGCATCGGTTGGGAGAAACTTTCCTGTTTTCTCTGCCAGATATATCAATATAGCGCCCGACTCAAACACTGAGAAGCCGTCGTTATCGTGATCCACGATCGTTGGAATTCTACCGTTGGGATTAATTTTGAGATACCGTTCTTCTTTTTGCTCCATTCTGGTGAGATGAATATGTTTTAAAGTATAAGGGAGTTC
>JAJCZT010000160.1 GCA_029262255.1 Deltaproteobacteria bacterium | reverse complement strand
GCAGGCCGTTGGAATTTTAAGTGGGAAAACAATGTATCCACGCTGGTTTTTAGTAGTATCTCCACTTGGCGTACTAACTATTACTCTGGTACTAGGATCCTTTCTCCCTGCACCTGTTGCAGGATATGTGCTTGCACCTTTCGGGACCTGGTTTATGTTAATTCCACTGATAGCAAGTACGGTATGGTTGTGGAGGAATTATGATTATTAACAGCTAATTGAAAATTGAAAATTGATAAAGTGAGACATATGGAAGAAAAATCAGAAAAAGTATGTGGCATCTCCAGACTTGAAAATTTTGAAAATAAGAGTCAAATCCTTACTTGCTATATTGATAATGAATTTTATCTACTTATAACCTCTCAAGTTCAAGAGATCTATGTAGAATCAATGCATATACATAGAGCCATGTGAGATCTCTTAAAATAACACGGTTTATGTGAGTATTTTGCGTACTCTATTGGATTGGATTATCATAATATCTCACAAATTAGCTGAATACAGCGGATAATTAGTCAATATTGACAGCAGGTTAAATGTCACCACATCAAAGAAGTATTCAAGATACAAATCACGAAGAAGTTAAACTTAGACACAAGAGATGGAGATTCAATATTTAAAGCATGAAGTTTAAATCCATATCACTCTTTTGGATAACATTTCGGAGAGTAATAATGCCAGCTTATTTGTGAATATTTGACTTATAATTAGGCTGTTGATATCATTCTCTCAAACCTTAATAGCAGATAAAAAATGGGCTCTTCAACTAACTTCGATAAACTTAGAAAAAAGATAGATTCTCTCGATCAGGAGATACTTAAGCTTTTAAACGAGCGCGGTGATATAGCGCTTGAGATTAGAAAGCTGAAAACGGAGAATTCCGTAGGCGTATATGATCCGGTTAGAGAGAAGGTCATTGAAAAAAAATTAAAGGAACTTAATAAAGGTCCACTCTCTGACAATTCGGTTTTAAATATTTTCAGAGAAATAATTTCCGCTAGCCGCTCACTGCAGCAACCTACCAGAGTTGCGTATCTGGGACCTGAGGGGAGCTACTCTCACCAGGCTTGTTTTCATGAGTTCGGGAGCTCAGCCGAGCTTGTAGCCGTAGGAAGTTTCGAAGAAGTATTTGAGGAAGTAGAGAACGAAAGAGCCTCATTTGGAGTTGTGCCGGTTGAAAACTCGATTGAGGGTTCAGTAGCTGTGGTGCTTGATCTTTTGTCACGCTCGCACCTTCAGGTAGCGGCCGAACTGTTTGAAAGGATAAACCACTTTCTTCTGTCTAAAACGGGGAATATTGAGGATATTAAGGTTGTCGCATCTCATCCTCAGGCGATTGGTCAGTGTAAGAAATGGATAAGCAAAAGTATTCCAGGCTTGGAGCTCCTTGAAACTTCAAGTACGGCTGAGGCGGCCAGGCTTGCTTCCAGAAAGAAAAATCTTGCCGCTATAGCTAGTGAATACTCGGCTTCCATATACAAGCTCAACATTATTCAAAAAAATATAGAGGACAGCAGTCTTAATACGACCAGATTTTTTGTGATAGGCAATAAAACCAATAAGCCGACCGGTGAGGATAGAACTTCTATAGTATTTTCATTGAAGGATAAGCCGGGGGCTCTTCAAAAATCGTTTTTCCAGCCTTTTGCCGATGCAAAAGTGAATCTTAGCAAAATTGAATCGAGGCCTTCAAAGGAAAGGCCCTGGGAATATTTATTTTTTGTAGATTTCAAAGGTCATTCTCAGGATAAGGTAATAAAGTCTTTGCTTTCAAAGCTGGACAAGAGCTGTATTTATCTGAAGGTTCTGGGTTCTTACCCTGAGGGCAAATTAAGCAAATAAGCCCTCCAGTGTCCGCCAGTTCTATGTAGGCAGAGTTATTATGAATCTGCTTCCCTTCTCTTCTTCGCTTTGAACCTCAATTTTTCCACCGTGTATTATTACTATGTGTTTTACTATGCTGAGTCCAAGCCCTGTCCCCCCCATTTTTCTGGACCTTGTTTTATCGACCCTATAGAACCGCTCGAAGATTCTTGGCAGACTCTCTTTGGGTATCCCGATTCCGGTATCATAGATTTCTATTATTGTCTCTTTATCACGACTGGAAATTTCAATCCCAATTTTGCCATGCTCAGGTGTGTACTTAACTGCATTATCTATCAAATTAATAAACATTTGCTCAAGAAGGAATCTGTTTGCAGTAATTATATGCCCACTTTCAGTAGTTTCGAATGAGACCTTAAGACCTTTTTCCGAAGCTTTAGTTTTTAGGGCTTCGAGTGATGATTTGATAATTTCATCAATATTTACTTCTTCAAAATCCCTGTTTTCATTCGCTTTTGATAAAGCATCCCTGCTCTCAACCTCTGATAATACTAAGAGATCCGACACTATATTTATGAGCCTATCCGCGTGCCTCTTAATAATACTTAGAAAGTGCTTTTGGTCCTGAGGGCTCTCAAATGCCTCTTCCTGAAGCGTTTCAGTGTAACCCTTTATTGCGGTGAGCGGAGTTCTGAGCTCGTGTGATACGTTGGCAATAAAATCTGCCTTTATATTCTCAAGCCTTTTAAATTCTGTAATATCGAACATTACTACGATGATTTCTTTCTCAGGAGAATTAAGAGGAATGACATTTACCAGATAATATCTTTCTTCAGGATAGAGGTAGAAAATTTCCTTACTGTCCGGCTTCAAATTCTCAAGTACACCTTCTATAAGCTTTATTACTTCTCTATTTCTTAATACTTCCCAATAAGGTTTTTGAATAGGACCATCGGTAAGGTTGAACATCTCTTTAAGTGCATTGTTGATAATTATTATTCTTCCTTTCCCTGATACAACCATAACACCTTCGCTCATAGCGCTAAGGACGGCTTCGAGCTGGTTCTTTTCGTGAGATAGTTGTTTGAATACTTCATTTAGTTTTTGAGCCATGTGGTTTAAGGCCTTGGTTATTTTGGGTATCTCTCCCTTACTGTCGGATACCGGTATTTCGACATTTAAGTTGCCTTTGGCGAGCTCATCAGAAATATTGATTATTCCGGCAAGTGATCTTGTGGTTGTTTTTGACACTGCCAATGATAGAAGCAGGGCAAGTATGGTTAGCGCGATGCCCATATAGATTACTTTTGATTCAAGTGGTATTAGTGCTTGTTGAATAATGCTTAACGGAAGAGCTGTTCGTATAATAGCTGTAGTTTTTCCATTCTTGTCTTGATATGGAACGGCAACGTAAAACATTTCTTTTTGAAGAGTTGAGCTATAACGCGTGCTTTCTCCAAACCCCTCATTAAAAGCCTGTTTAAATTCAGGTCTCTCCGAATGGTTTTCCATCTCCCTGGGGTTTTTCTTAGAGTCACCCAAGACCACGCCGTTTTTGTCTATAACTGTGATTCTGACCCCGGTTTTCTCCCCCAGGCCTGACACTATGGATTGGACTCCTTCTATGGTTGGAGTCTCTAAAGAGGATTTAAGAACCTGAGTGCTCAGATTCGCAGTAGTAAGCAGTCTTTCTTTAGTAAGGGATTTGTCGTATTTATTTAATTCCCCGATCACCAGGAATGTGAAAAGAAATAAGACTAAGACTATGATTAGAAAGCTCGATATAAACTGTTTCCAAAATATGCTCAACTGTTCCCTACTCTTCTAATTTATATCCTATACTTCTTACCGTTTTAATCATGTTCCCTGCTATGCCCAGTTTTTCTCTAAGGTTTTTAATGTGCACATCTATAGTTCTATCATATACCAATTTATCGTCTCCCCAAAGCCGTTTCTTTTTTAAGAGCTGGTCCCTTGTATAAACTCTCCCTTTGCCTTCAGCAAGAACTTCAAGGATTTTAAATTCGGTAGTGGTAAGAGTTAGCTTGTTATTATCAACACTCACTTCATATTTTTCGGTGTTCACCAATATGGGTCCGATCTTGATAACGTTCCCTTCATTTTCCGGTACACCTGTTCTGCGAAGGACAGTTTTTACCCTGGCTACCAACTCTCTGGGGCTAAAAGGTTTTACAATGTAATCGTCAGCGCCTAGCTCAAGCCCTACTACAATATCAGCCTCACTGGCTTTGGCGGTTAACATAATTATGGGTATGGAACTCGTGCTTATCTTATTTTTTAAGATCCTGCATATCTCAAGACCGTCTATCCCGGGGAGCATAATATCCAAAACTGCAAGATCCGGCATCACAGATTCAATGTAAGAGAGGAAATCCCTGCCGTTATGAAATTCTTTTACTTTAAATCCCTCTCTTTTTAAATGATGGCTTACAAGCTCTACTATATCTTCTTCGTCATCTACTATAGTAATTAATTTTTCCGACATATTTCTTACACTTCCCGCACCAATTTTGATAATGACTTTAGCTATAGATTAAATGATAGCCTTGCAGTTGCAAGAAGCCGCTTGGGTTCTTAACTGAATCTTAACATTAATTTCACATCAAATTTATTTTACTTATATATCTTCTAATTCAAATCTATTTAAAGGAGGAAGTCGAGAGATGAAATTGCTTTTAAAGTTGCTAATATTTGCAGCTATTGTCCTACCGCTTTCAGGTGCTGCGGCAAAGGCTGAGTCTACAAAAGCTCAAATTGAAGATTTAAAACGGCAGATCGAAGCAATCCAGCGTCAGAATCAGCAGCAGATTGAGCAGCTCCAGCAGCAGATTGAACTGATGGATAATGCCAGACAGGCTGATAAAGAAGAGATAGTCCAGATGAAGGAAGAAGAAAAGGACGCTTGGTATAGCAAGTTTAAAGCTCAGTATAAGAAAGGTCTTACTTTCCAAGCTGGCGATAAATTTAAAATGAGGTTCAGAATTAGAGGCCAGTTTCGTCTGACTGTGGATGACCCGGACGGGGGACTTACTTCAACCAACTTCAGTGTTCCAAGGCTCAGGCTTAAATGGGATGGTTTTGCATTTAAACCTTGGTTTCTATACACGGTTCAGTTAAACGTGAACGACGATCTGGATCTAAGGGACATGTATTTCACCGTAGCATACGACGACAGGATTATGCCAAGGGTCGGTCAGTGGAAAGTTCCTTTCGGAAGAGATGAGCTTACTTCGTCTTCAGCTCTGCAGTTTATTAACAGATCAATAGTTAACGACGAGTTTGGTTTGGGAAGAGACCGCGGTGCTGCTCTAATGGGTGGATTTGGACCACAGGGCAACTTCTCATATGGAGCTGGTGTATTTAACGGTGACGGAAGAAACGGGAAAAGTGTCGACTCAAACCTGCTCTACGCTGGTAGAATCCAATTGGGACTAGGAGGAAAGGAAACAACATTTGGGGGACTATTCAGAGGAGCTAATTCCTCATTCCCAACTGCTAGTGCTTACAAAATTATACCAAACTTTGCCAAATCACCTACGTTTGTTGTTGCTGCTGCTGCTAGTACTATTCCAGGCCTGAACTGTGATAGAAAATCACCAGACGGTGACCAGTGCGATAGGTTCGACGAGCTAGGCTTAGTACAAGCTGATATGACAACAATTACAGGCGATATAAACTTCAAAATACCAATCTTTAACGTGCAGGGCTCCTATTACGGTAGATGGATCAACCCTGATGAGCAAGGGATTTCCCAGGACACTGCATTTGACCAGGGTTTCAATGTACAGGCCGGAGCTTTCTTAATGCCTAAGACATTTGAGGTCGCAGGAAGGTATTCCTATATTGACTACGATACCTCAAGCGGGGTTCTTCCCCCGGATGTTGGCATAACAAGAGATTCGTCATGGACACTTAGTCCGTCTCTCAACTACTATATTTCACATGATAACAGATGGAAAGTTCAGCTTGAGTACCTATTTACAAGATCTGAATTTACACAGGGGGCTTCAAAAGAAGATGACAACAGAGTCAGTCTTCAGCTGCAAGCCTACTTTTAAGAATAAGATTTAAGGATAAGGAAAATAAAAAAAGATAACTAACTCATCTCTCTTTTATCTATTTTCCCTTTTTATTCTAGCTCCAAAACCTCTAAGAATCCCGGTACTCGAGTTAACCTCAAGTGCCGGGATTCTTTTTATCCAGAGGAATAATCTAGTAAATATATAGTTTAAGGCGGTAATGTATCGGTGTTTGCTGCTGAGGATTCCACACAGCGCACTGCCGTGCGGATTAAACTCTTGATAGTAGATTTTAAGGGATGCTAATAAGTTGATTTAATTAACAATTCCGCCAACAACCAGCATAGAGATTAGTTTACTAGTCAGGTATTTGGGTAGAGCACTCTTTTCCAGGCTTTTAACAGTTCTTTCTATATCATATGTTATACGTCTAATATAAGCAGTCCCATTGTCTATAACCGCATAAGATGCACGGGGATTAAAATCCCGCGGTTGACCAACGGAACCTGGGTTTAGAATTGTTGTGTTACCTATAACTTTTATAAAGGGTTTATGAGAGTGTCCAGCAAGAATGAACTTTCTTTCTTTATCCTCCTGTGTTTCCCCGGAATAATAATTACTATAAGGCTCCCCGGTTTCTGCTTTGCATTTACCGGATGTCCGGTGATCTAACCCTGATCCGTGAAAAAGCTCAAAATTCATTCCGTTTATGGAGAAGTTGTTCTCTAAAGGCAATCTTCTTAGAAAGCCGATCTCTTCACTTGAGAGAAACCCTTCTCCCCATTCCCTTGTTATTGCTGAGATTATGTTGAGTTCTCCGGGACATTTGCTATCTATTGCGTAAGCCATAGCGTGATCATGATCTCCCCTTACTCCCCAAAAACGTCCTTTTGAGGAATTCATGAGAAATTTTATGCAATTTCGGGGGGTTGGGCCAAAATCTACAACATCACCTAGAAAAATCAGGGCATCATAGCTCTCTTTGTCTAAAATTGCCTCAAGAGCGTACCAATTTGCGTGAATATCTGAAAGTATTAGAATTTTCATGTTAATTAAACTATAGTCATGTATTGTTAAGCAGATATTAAAGAAATATGAAGTTTGTCTTTAAATATAGATTGTTGTGTGTTATTGTTTAAAAAGTGCTTGATATAAGGAGTGTTGCGGTCTTTGTTGAATAATAAAAAAATAGCATTGGATTTTTAATCAAAACATGCTAGAATCAATTGAGTAGAGGAAGAAAGATGTTTAAGTAATGAGGATTAAGTAATCTGAATATGGTCAAGAGGCTGCTTTCGATTGGCAAAAAAACCTCTTGACAAAATTGTTTAATTTATATAGAGTAAGCTCAGAACTTTAAAAACCAAATAAAAGGAGGTAAGGAGAGATGAGTAAAGCCAAATGGCTTATTATGTTTTTATTGGCTCTTTCCATGGCCGTGCCGACATTTGCTGTAGAGCTCACGTTGGGCGGTTTCCCGAGTTACATGCGTACAAGAGCGCGTTTTATTTCAAACGCAACGTTTATATCTGCGTTGAGCAATAACAACGCCAAGCAGCTTGGGTATAATGACAATGATGACAACATCTTTTTTGCAGATACCACTCTGCGTCTAACCCCCCAATTAGTGCTCAGCGATGCAGTAACGATCAGAGCACAGCTCAATGTGTTTGATAACAACATTTGGGGTGGATCAACAACAGGATTTTTAGGAGGACGAAACACTGTTGTTAATTCAAGTCTATCATTTAGCGATAGGTTCAGAGGAGCATTGCTCACCGGTCCTAACGCAATTGATGATCCTGGGTTTTTTGACGTAAGAATGTTACATGCTGATATAGTGTTGCCGAATAACCTTGGATTCTTAAGGGTTGGTCGTCAACCATTTGACTGGGGTCTTGGTATCCTGGCAAACGGTGGTTGGGATCCATATTCTGACCTCGGTTTTGTTCTTGACAGGTTCCTATACCTTAAATCATTCGCAGCGGGACCCGGATCTTTAACATTCGTGTTCGTTACGGATAGATTTACACAGGGCAACAGCGTTGTAACAGGTACTGGAGACGGATGGGACGGTGGAGCAGCAGCTCTTATTTTCAACCATCCTAACATGATGGGCACCAACTTTACACTTGGTGGTTATATTTTCCCATACATTCACCAGACCAACATTGGAAGTGTGCCGGGTACAGGAGTTAATTCAGGACTTCCTTCTGGAGCTGGTGTAGCTTCAGGAATAGATCTTGAAAGATTAACTCTCTATTCTGGACTTATCGATGTTAAAACAGATCTTTGGAGATTGGTTGGTGAGATTCAGGGAGCATGGGGTAATCTAAATGTTGAGGGCTTTGGAGATATTGATATAGATGCTTCAAACATCATTTTTGCCGCAAGAGCAGAAGTATATCCTGGATGGCCGCTAAAGATCGTAGCTGCTGAGTTTGGTTGGGCAAAGGGAGATGATGTTAGCACAGGCGAATTAGAAGGTGGTGCTATATTCTTCAACCCAGCTTACAACATAGACAACTTACTTTTCAAAAACATGATCCCTAACATCTATCAGGTAGAAAGCAGTGTTTACAATGCTTACTATGCAAGAATTTGGGGAACAGTGAAGTTGGTTGATTCTATCTCTTTCACACCGCAGGTTATAGTTGCTTTCAACGAAGAAACAGATAATCCATTACCAGGTGTTACTAACATAAACACCTATATGGGTACTGAGGTTGAGGGTACAATAACTTGGCATATTCACCCCGGAGTAAGTTTCGACTTAATCGGTGGTGTTGTGTTTACAGGAGACAGTTTGAATCAATTACTCGAAGGTCAGGCTTTAAATACATTAGCTCAGAACGATATCAATCCTGACAGAGTAAACTATGATGAAACACCATGGACTGTACAAGGTAGATTAATGATCTTCATTGACCAGTTCTTTAAATAGAAATTAAAGGATAGGAGAGGCTACAAAGCCTTTTTCTCCTTGATGATAAAGCTTTTCACCCCTTCTCTTACGTAAGTAAGGGAAGGGGTTTTTTTTATCTTTTTCTATCTATAATGTTTTGGAATTATATCTGATTAGTCTTGTGATATTTGTAGAGTTCTTTTAATTATGTGCCTCATGGTTTGCATTGATTGATTGCCATGGACTGGGAAGGATCCAAACATAAATGTAGGTACTCCTAATACGAGATTATCTTGAGCCTCTTTTTTATTTTCCGCTATTTTGTCGAACATCGTGCGTTTATCAAGACATAGCGCTAATTCACTTTTATCAAGACCGGCATTTTCCCCTATGTTGAGGACAATTTCGATATCACCTATATTGCGTCCTTCAAGGAAATAGGCTTCATATACAGCTGCATGAAACTCTAGAAACCTGCCTTTAATTTTGGCGAATTCGGATGCCTCAAGGCTTAGTCTCGAATTTGTCGCAAATCCTGGGAGTTTGATCTCAATATTATCTTCTTTGGCCATTTCCCTTATAGTTTCGGCAAAGGATTGCGACTTTAGGGTCTTTGTTCGTTTTTTGCCTTGAGGAGAAAATTCCGGATGTATTTCTATACCCTTCCAATCTATAGTTAGGTCAAATTCTTTTGATAATTCAAGAATTCGTTTTGTACCAAGGTAGCAAAAAGGGCATATATAGTCGTAATAGACGGTAACGTTCATTTTCTCTGATCTATAATATAGCTGAATATTGATAAGCTCAAAATTATTTGTAAATGGATGTAAATATCTAGAGAGATTTTGAGGTGTCTGGTAATTTGCAGCTTACTTATTTCATCCCTTAAGAAATCTGCTACTACAAAGACGGGAGAGTATATAGCACAGCCCTATCCATGGAGTTGATGCATGGGGGGGTTAATGCACCGGGTTGAATTTGCTTGTAGTTAATATTAGAGATTAGTGTTTGAAATGTCTGAATCCCGTAAATACCATTGCGATTTCGTGCTCGTCACATGCATCAATTATATCTTGATCCCTTATAGACCCTCCGGGCTGGACTATTGCCGTGATGCCCGCCTTAGCGGCCTCATCGATACCGTCACGGAATGGGAAGAAGGCGTCTGATGCCAGAGTAGCTCCTTCTGTAGGAAGCTCCGCTTTTATAGTTGCGATTATTACAGAATCAACCCTACTCATCTGACCTGCCCCAATACCCACTGTTTGAGCTTCACGTGAGAAGACGATCGCGTTTGATTTAACGTGCTTGCAGACCTTCCATCCGAATTTAAGAGCGGCCAATTCTTCATCTGTGGGCTTGCGTTTAGTAAGAACCTTCATGTTATCAAAGTCTTTATCAATACCAGTATCACGATCCTGTATGAGAGCTCCTCCAATTACCTTTTTGAAATCTAAACCTGCATTAGATTTTAGTGGTAATTCCGGAGTTTTCATGACGCGAAGGTTTGTTTTGCTGGAAAGTACCTCTAAAGCCTTCTCTGAAAACCCGGGAGCTATTACAACTTCAAGAAACATGCCCGCAAGCTCAGAGGCCGTAGCCTCATCGACTTCTCTATTGAAGGCAACAATGCCTCCAAATGAGCTTACAGGATCACAGGCCTTAGCTTTGAGGAAAGCCTCAACCACGCTCTCATCGGTTGCTACACCACAAGGGTTATTATGCTTAACCACAACACATGCGGTTTCTGAAAAGTCTTTTACAGCTTCAAGTGCGGCGTCTGTATCATATATATTATTGAGTGATAATTCTTTTCCCTGCAGTTGGATAGAGTTTGAAATGCACGGTTCCTCAAAACCTGACTGCACATAAAAAGATCCTTCCTGATGCGGATTCTCCCCGTATCTTAGCTTCATCTTTTTATCCATGTGTATTGTGATACTTGGAGGGAATTTTGTCTTTTCACCATTTTGATCAATTGAACCAAGGAAATTTGAGATTGCGGCGTCATATCGGGATACATATGAAAAGGCTTTTACCGCCAGTCTGAAATTAGTTTCGGGTGATATAGAGCCCTTATTTTTCTTAAGTTCCTTTAGTAGCTCTTGATAATCTTCCGGATGTGTTACTATCGTTACATATCGATAGTTTTTAGCGGCAGCCCTTAACATAGTTGGTCCGCCGATATCTATATTTTCAATCGCTTCCATAAAATCTACATCTTCCTTTTTTATTACCTCTTCAAAAGGATAAAGATTGACAACAATCATATCTATGGGCTCAAGGTTGTTTTCCACCATTTGATGTAAATGAGTGTCATTGTCACGCAGAGCTAGGACGCCGCCGTAGATTTTTGGGTGAAGTGTTTTAACTCGCCCGTCTAAAATCTCGGGTGAGCCTGTATATTCAGAAATATCCATTACCTTAACTCCCGCATCTCTTAACTGTTTTGCGGTTCCGCCTGTGGATAAGATTTCTACATCAAAGTCCTCAAGACCTTTGGCAAAATTACTTATACCCTCTTTATCTGAGACACTTATCACAACTCTCTTAATCTTGTTCATTTGCCTGCCCCTTTGTAGAAGTGATTATAAAGACAATCGACGCTCTTAAACTTGTGATTTAATTTGGAAATCCGATATTTGTGCTTTGAGTAAAAACTATTATTTTAGCGTAATGCGATGAAATTCCAATAGGCTCTTTGAAGATTGTCTTAATCTTAGATATTTATGCCTTTGAGAAATCCTTAAATGTTACGTATAATCTTTGGGTATAGGTTGGTGGGTATAATTTGTTTGGGTATTTTCCTTGAAATTTAACCCTATATGTAGCGTTATAATAATTGGGAGAATTTTAGAATGAAGAATCAAAAATCGATTAACTTTAAAGTAGGTTTATTTGCATTAATAGCAGTCAGCATCTTTTCTATGATTTTATTTTTCCTAAGCGGGGAACAGAGCTACTTTGAAAAGAGCTATACTGTAAAAACTTCATTTAAGAATACTGCCGGGCTTATTAAAGGCGCCGCAGTAAGGCTGTCAGGAGTACGTATAGGAGCTGTAACATATCTTGGTTTTGCTACGGATCCTGTTGGGGACAAAGTGATAAATGTTACTATGCTGATAAATAAAAATGGGATGGGCAGGTTGAATCCGGACGCGAAGGCTACTATCAAAACAGAGGGTCTTTTAGGAGATAAGTTTATTGAGATACTCCCAGGGGAAGAGCCGCCTCTTACAGCGCTTCCTGATACACTCTCAATAGAAAGTCAGACCCCGGTAGAGTTTGCAAGTATTATAGGTCAATCCGGAGATTTAATAACCAATGTGATCAGCATTTCAGAAAGTTTAGACAAAATAGTCAAAGGTATTGGAGAGGGTAAGAATCTAGAAAATATAAATCAGACAATCGCCTCTATTAAAGCAAGTTCTGAGTCATTACAAAAAAATATGGAAGCTATTGCAAAAGGCAATGGAATACTCCATACAATGATCTACGGACCGAAGGATAAATCGGGCGAAAAACTTGATGAAAATACCCTGGTGAAGCTAAATAAAACAGTAACGAAGCTAGATACTTTGCTCAATCAAATAAATGAAGGCGACGGCGCGCTTCATGCACTTGTATACGATGAGAAGCTTACTGGTGAGGTTGACACTACATTGTCAAATTTGAGCGTTGCGTCAGGTGAGCTGCAAGAGACCATGGCGAATTTTAATGAAATATCTGAAATGCTCAGAGGCGGCGAAGGTACTCTTGGAGCGCTTATAATTGACCCCAGCGTTTATGATAATTTAAAAGGGATATTGGGTGAGGCT
>JAJCZT010000159.1 GCA_029262255.1 Deltaproteobacteria bacterium | reverse complement strand
CAAATCGGCTTATCTGTAACCTCTATGCTCACACTGATTGCGTATCGTTTTGCTATAGGGCATGTCGTGCCCAATGTTGCTTACCTTACTCGCTTTGATAAATTTGTATTTGGTTCGACATTGTTGGTGTTTCTGGCTTTTATAGAGGCTATAATTAGTGGATCTCTGAGTTTTTCAAAAAATGAAGAGTTGGCTAATTCAATAGACTGGTATTCACGCTTTATATTTCCGGCCGCCTTCATCGTTATATTAGTCTATTCGTTGTTTATATAATTATTCAACCGGGGGAAAATAGATCAATATTACAATTGTGTACTGCTCCCCTTTTGCCAAGCTCGGATTAAGTTGGAATTATGAATAGTGTAAATGCCCTGTTCCATCCTTGTACTGCATCCTTTTTTTAACTCGATTTAAGCTTCTCTATGTTTTATTAATACTAGAATAGAAGGGATAAAAATGAGTGGTATTGAGAGCCGAACATAAGGGTGATGCGCTCTAGATTAACTTGCTGAAATTATTGACTTATTTTAGTCTTTCTGGATACAAAAAAATGGAGCTGAAGCTTCCTTTGCACATTTTATCTCCCCCTTAGAAAAAGGGGGGTTAGGGAGGATTTATCTTTTGTCGTCACCCTGAACTCGATTCAGGGTCTCATCTTTTAATCCTTCATCCTTTAAGCAGTTACTTTTCTTCTCATCACCATAATATCCGCACGGGCATGGGTTCATGGTTTACCTCCTTTTTGCTTTTTTCTCTAATTCTTCTAAGGGATTAATCTCTCTTTTTTCCTTACCTACGTAAATACAATGCGTCTTGTTATGATAAGTAAAGTAGGCGTACCGATACTTCCCATGACCTTCTCCCCCCTCTTTACAGTTTTTACAGCCACATTTCGAAGGTTTTTGCTGATAAACAACTGCTGGGGGAAGCTTGGAACCTATATACTCGTGCAAATTTCTAAGTTCTTCTAAATTCAGTTTTTTGGTTTCTCGCATTAACTTATCTAACATTATTAGATATGGCAACAATTTCCTGAGCAAAGTCAAATCACTAAATGTTTTAAAGAATTATGTGATGGTCGTCTGAAATTAAATTTTAGGAATTATCTGAAAATGTTTATGTAGTATTATTTCTTAAACTTTTTACCTTTTGCATCAAAGTCTGTACTTATAGTCATTCTTCTTTCTCCTTTGCGGTTTTCTGTAGTAAAGATAATAGCTTCTTTGTCTTGAATTTTGCCTGTTCCCCAAGCTATGTTGTCTTCACCTATTTTACCTTGGATCAAAGGAAACTCGTTTATAGTTGGTGTTAATTCACCAGAAATATATATAGATTTTATTTTTCTTAGTAGATTTCCTTCTAAGTACTTAATAAATATTGGATTGTTGTTGTAAACCTCCTCCGCTTTCTCGATATGAATTTCAAACCATTTATGATTTTCTGTTGCATCTCTAGTAACTGGCTTACCAACATTATTAGGATCAGCCAATAAAAATTCTACTAATTCCTTTGCTTCTGATATTATTTCTCCTTTTTCATTAAATATTAAAGTATTGGAACTAACTGACAAATTTTCTTCAGGAAGTTCTCCTATACTTTCTATCAGGAATAGTACTTTTTTGGCAGATAGTGTAACAACTTTATGCCAGAGTGATTTTGTGTTCTTAAATATAAGCTCGGCAGACTCATCATTAAGTTCTTCAAATGAATACGTTTCTATACCTAAACCCTTTGCTTCTTTCAATGCATTATCAGAAAATCCTGCGCTAGAAATAAGTACTAGTTTGTCGGTTTCAAGATGTTCGTGCTTACCTCTCATTCTTTCAACCCATTCGGCAGTAACATTGCGTGCGGTGTCGGTACACTCTATGCTTAAAACAAATGAATGACCAGCAATCATTTGTGCGATGCATATGTCTACTTCTTTTTCTTCACCCGTAATTCTATGTTTAAGCATTTTGCTTTCAGTTACAGTTGCTTCTGAAGGAGCAAAATGTTTTTTTAGTAACAAAACTATTTTTTGAAATTCGTTTGATCTTTTTGGCATTTAAATTCCTATTATGATTTTAAATCATTTTAAAGTCAAACTGAATAGTTACAGCCTATCGATTGAAATATTAATAAAGCAGAAATTGCCCACATATTTTTTTAACAAGCCTTATATATTAGTTTTATGAACAAGAATGATAAATTTTTAAACTATAAAGAGAACAAACTACGAGAAGAACATTCATTTATAGAACTTTACCTCGAAGATGAGCAGATTATGTCCCCTGCTCGCGGCTAGTTTTAAACGATACTCCTGTCCAGCGAGCGATACTGTATGGCTTCTGATATGTGCTGAGAGAGCACTGTTTCTGACTCATCAAGGTCTGCGATTGTACGGGAGACTTTAAGTATGCGGTCATATGCCCTTGCGCTAAGCCCAA
Source organism: Deltaproteobacteria bacterium (assembly GCA_029262255.1). Classification (GTDB taxonomy): domain Bacteria; phylum Desulfobacterota_D; class UBA1144; order Nemesobacterales; family UBA2774; genus CR02bin9. Next base: position 1,703 of record JAJCZT010000159.1, on the reverse strand, counting down.
GTTTATTTATTGCGGTCTCAAGGAGCTTTAGCCCTTCGCTATCAGGCCTGGCCTGTTTTCTAACCATAGATGGCGGCATCTGAGAGTTTGAGTATATCCCTGTTCCTTTAAAGCGTTCTTTCTGAATATCCCTGGCACGGTTAACGCGTTCTTTTACTTGGGCGGAGTTCTCTCCTCCGGAATCATCGGCAAGTTCTTTGTACTTAACCGGGGGCACCTCTACATGGATGTCGATCCTGTCTAAAAGCGGGCCCGACACCTTTGTTCTGTATTTATGTATCTGAATCGGCGTGCAGGAGCATTCCTTTTTGGGATCACCATAATATCCGCACGGGCAGGGGTTCATTGCAGCCATAAGCATAAAACTTGCCGGATAAGTTATTGACGTTACTGCTCTCGATATGGTTACCATTCCGTCCTCAAGTGGTTGGCGCATTACTTCAAGTACGTTTTTTTTAAATTCAGGAAGCTCGTCTAAAAAAAGAATCCCGTTATGCGCCAGGCTTACCTCGCCGGGCTTAGGTATCGCTCCTCCTCCAATAAGTCCCGCATCGCTCACAGTATGATGGGGCGAACGAAATGGTCTTGTGGCAAAGAGTGAAGAGTGTTCTTTTAGCAGCCCGGTAACCGAATAGATTTTAGTTGTCTCAAGAGCTTCTTCAAAGCTCATATCTGGAAGAATAGAGGGAAGCCTCCTGGCGAGCATTGTTTTGCCAGTGCCGGGAGAGCCAATCATGAGCAGATTATGTCCCCCGCTCGCGGCTACTTCAAGCGCCCTCTTTACATGCTCCTGACCCTTTACCTCGTGGAAATCTAGCTGATATTCCTTTGCCTGAGTAAAGATTGAGTTTATGTCTATCTCTGTAGGAATGATCTCCCTTTTACCGGCGAAGAATTCCACCAGGTCCTGAAGGGAATCTGCTGCAAGCACTTCTACTCCATCTACAACCGCGGCTTCTTCCGCATTCTCCTTTGGAAGAATAATCCCCTTTAGCTTTGAATCCCTTGCACATATTGATGAGGGAAGAGCCCCTTTTATGGATTTTATGTTGCCGTCAAGCGACAGCTCTCCAAGGACGATGTAGTCACAAAGTTTTTCATGATCTATAACACCTGTGGCAGCCAAAATGCCAAGTGATATTGGAAGATCAAACGCCGACCCCTCTTTTCTAATATCCGCAGGCGCCAGGTTAACGGTGATTCTTCTCTGTGGAAAATCGTACCCGCAATTCTTTATGGCAGCCCTTACGCGCTCTTTGCTTTCCTTTACCGCACCTTCAGGCAGTCCTACAGTTGCGAACTGAGGGAACCCAAGCGCTATATCAACCTCCACTTCCACAAGATAGGCGTCCACGCCCAAAACTGCGCTGCTTAGAACTTTAGCGATCATAGTAGTAGCCGACTATTATAACCTGTGATTATATTTATACAGAACGTAATTAAATAAAAATCAATACAATGGGTTTTTCGACTCGTTGTTAGCTATCGCGGGTTTTGCAATAGCTGCAATGTACATAGGGGGCAAATTAAGGTCTAAGAGCCAGTTCTTTTACCTTTCTATGTAGTTCTGGCAAGTACCATATATTTTAAAGAAGCTTCTCAATTTCCTCAGCGGGTCTAGCTAGAACAACTTTTCCGCCTTTAATAACAATTGGTCTTTGAAGCAAATCCGGGTGTTTTACCATAAGAGCAATAATTTGAGG
>JAJCZT010000158.1 GCA_029262255.1 Deltaproteobacteria bacterium | reverse complement strand
GATATTTGGATGGAAGTATCCTCTATCCAGCAAGTTTACCTCAATCTTGTGATTAATGCACTGGATGCTATGGAGGGTGTAGGGGAGAAAAAAATACGGATTCGTTTCGGCGTTGAGGGGGAATTTGTTCAAACATCTGTTTCCGATAGTGGCTGCGGGATTTCCGAAGAGAAACTTACAAATATTTTTGATTTGTTTTACACTACGAAACCAGTAGGGAAAGGCACAGGGCTCGGGCTTGGTATATCTCGTGATATTGCACATAGCCATGGAGGAGAGATTTCATGTGAAAGCGAAGTTGGGGCAGGAACTACGTTTAAGATATTATTACCCATAGAACCGGAGGGAAATGGGGGTGCTTGAAAGAATAGCCGCTAACGAAAACAAGCTCCCTCTTTGAGCCCTACCCTGGAGAGCTTGTGGGCAGTACCCACGACCGAACCAGTTCTCTGAAACTCCGGAGATAGAGAGCCGCTCTAAAGTACAATTCATCACAGAAGGTACTTAGAACTTATACGCCTGCGCGTGCTACGCGCTGCCCTCTTATGTTAACTTTTTATTCCGATTGAAATAGAGCACTGCGGCAATTCCTAGAAGCATAACGGTTAAGAGAATTCCCCACTCAGAGAGTGTGGGAACTTTACTTGCCCCGGCAGGTGGAACTGCTCCAAACTCATAAGCGCCCGCATCACAATTTGTCGGCGGCCTTAAAAAGCCCCTCTGATCTGTAAGTACAGGCTCACCGTCTATAAAGGTGCAGTCATCTACTATATCCATCGCAGCGCTTAGAGGGATTAAAGCCTGAGTCTGTGTCGGACCACCATTATTCTGAAGCGCTCCCAGGTTTAGCTCATCCGGTGTAACAGCGATAAATCCGGGACATGTGTCGTCTGTGCCGATATTTACCCCCAAACTAGTCAGCATTAGCCCGTTTAGGAAGCAATTTAAGCCGGTACTGTTAGCTAAGATTGAATTCTTTACCTCCACAACCGGAGAAGCATCGAGTTGTTCGGGAACAGGGAACATTATTAGAGCAAATTTGTTTCCGGATATGCTTGAGCTGCTGATCTGAGTAATTGGCCCGGTTGAGCCGGCAACTAGACCGCCCAGCGCAATTATTGCCGTACCGGCATTATTGGATATTGTTGAATTTCTGATCACTACAGTTCCGCCGGTAGCGCCCTGTACGTTTCCACCCTGATTGACAATACCATCTCCTTCAGTACTGCTACCCGCTACATTCTCTGTAATAGATGAATTGTTAACCTCTACAATTCCTCCAGTGGAGCCCATTGCATTTCCACCGCTATTAAAAATTCCTGCGGTATTTCCCGAGATAGTTGTATTGTTCACTATAACTTTTGGGCCTTGAGCAAATTCTGAGAGCTGACCGGAATTAATTATTCCAATTTGACACCTGGTAACAACAATATTATTTAATGTTAAATTTTCCATATTGTAGATTCCTGAGGAAGCTGTCGTTCCACCATCTACCGTAAGATCCGATATCACAACTTGAAGTAGCACTGCAAGCATGTCGCCTGCGATTATTACCGAAGAGGCTCCTGCTCCGGAAGTTATAGTTAACAAATCCGCTATGGGCCCTGTAATTGTTAAGGCTTTATCAATTTCTAAAGAGCTTGCGATTAATATTGTATGCGGTCCCGCGCCCGGGATATCAAATACGATCTCCCCACCCGTATCGACATCCGCTATGGCTTGTCTTAACGAGCCAGCCCCCGCGTCATTCGTGTTGGTTACGGTTTCTAGCTGAGCAGCAGATAACAAGGACGGAGCCAGCAATAGCGCTAAAAAGAAAACAGTTATTAATTTGAGATTCAAACCATATTTTGAAATCATTCACTCACCCTCCGAGAGTAGTCAATCTAATGCGGGGATAAGGATTAATGCCCCCTCATTGCTAAAGTACTTTATTTAGATTTTTATACAATTTAAGATATTAGAAGAAAAGCATGACTTACGCTTTTAGTCTAAACCGTCCAAAAATGAGATGACTTCATTTGAGAAGTTCTTGTTATTTAAAAGAGTGACGTGGTTTGCTCTCAGAGATACGCCTCTGGCATTAGGGAAGAAAGTGGCGGCCTCTTGAGCATCATACTCTCTTTTGCCGTTTATAATAAGAACGGGTAAATGTATTTTTTGTAAGTCCCATAGGCTGAATTCAGGATAGATATTCCCCTCAAGTCGTGCCGCGAAGGCTTTACGGTCTCCTCCTGTTTTCTCGGCAAACAATCTGTACTCATCCTTTTCCTTGGGATTATCATCAAGCATGTTTTTAACTTTTCTTTTTCTCTCTTTATCACTCAGGGTCCAGTCTTTGTCGTATAAATGAAGCCCTGCAAGGACCAGGCTCCTGATTCTGCCAAACATATGAGCTGACTCAATGGCGACTTTAGCGCCCATCGAATAGCCCAGAATATCGTAATCGTAAAGCATCAGATACTCAGCAAGCCCGCCAACATCCTGAGCCATAGCGCGGTTCCAGTAGCTGTAAGAAGCATGCGGCTTATCAGACTCCCCGTGGCCACGGGCGTCCATCATCACTACTCTTCGCCCGCTTTTAACGAGGTTCTCTGCAATACCTGAGCTTTCCCAGTTTATTTCGCTGCTGGCTGTAAAACCATGGAGGAGTAATATGGGTTTCCCCTCCCCTTTGTCCCAATACGCAAGCTCAACTCCGTCAAAACTCTGGAATGTTTCCATGGATTAATATTGTAGCACATTCGGACAGTACGAGAAACACCGGAATGCATATATTTTAAGCCGTTCGTCCTGAGTTCAACCTGAGGCGCTCGGCATAAAGGATTCCACCCTTCGAGAGCCTCAGGGTGCAGGGGGTTTTTGGAAAGAACAAGCATAGAAATGCCGTTCAAATTCGATCTACGGAAAATTTTTATAAGGATTCCGGGAATTATATGTTAAGTTTAAACAATTAAAGGTGGGTTATATGAAACTTCTCAATATATATGCTCTGATTTTACTAATACCTATAGTGTTAGCCGCAAGCTGCGGGGGCGGCGGATCATATATCCCCCGTTTTAATAAAACTAAAACCGTTCCTCCGCCAAAGACCGAGAAAGTAGAGGCAAAAAAGACTACCAAGGTTGACACTTCAGCGCCAAATGAGTTTGACGCCCCATTTATAGATGTGTGGCTCGCCGCAATCGAGAGCGTTAAATGGCTCAAGTGGAATATAGCTTTTCTGGACGAGCGTGAGGGCGTCATAAGGCTAAAAGAGGCTTACGCTTATAGGAAATCAGGAAAGCTGCTCAGGACCTACACCTGGCCCGACAAAGAAAACCTGCAAACCTCCAGTATTAACGACTACCTGGAAAAAGTCGGCCGTTACAGTCCACGCGGATCAAGCACAGTATTCACGCAAGAAAACCTCAAAATGACCGTAATCAAGGTCTCAGAGGACGTTACCAAGGTGGACATAGACTATACGATAAGACCCTACACCTTCGCGGGCAAAATAGGCTATGAGGTAGACTCAAACGGATTTATCGAATCACTCCTGCTTGAGCGCATAAAGGAATCCCTTGACGGAAGGCCTCTTGCTAAGAGATAATATTTTGTGACCACCCTCTTACTTTCTATTGGAATTATAATCGCCTTTGCCATAATGTTCTGGCTCGACAAGAAACAGGGCCCGGAGCCTACCCCGGCCTTGGTGCACCTGTTCGATGTGCTCAGGAACCTGAAATGGGATATGAACCAAGAGGATATCAAAGGAACATTTAGCGAATTTAAGCACGCTAGCACGACGAAACTGAACAAAAAGACTACGCTAAGTCATAAGGAGAATTTTGAAGGTCAGCAAATCCATACGACCTTTAGCTTTGCGGTGGATAACGAAGGATCGGCTAACAAATGCGAGATAAGACTATCTCGAGTGAATCAAAGGGATATAGATCTATTATTTAGCACTGTTTGCAAACAATACGGACAGCCCACCCAAAGCGGGCAGGATAAAGAAGGGGAGGTAAAATGGGCGTACGCAGACGGTATATTAACCCTTGAAAACACAGCTCCCGAGGAGTACTTGCTTACTTTGAGGCAGGAGGATACTAAAGTCCCTTAAGGTTTAAAAAGCCCCATAGCGCTTATGATCTGATCCATGTTTTCATGAGCCACTTCTCTTGCGCGCTTGGTTCCTTCTCTAAGAATATCACGCACATCATCCGGGCGCTTTTCATATTCACTTCGTTTTTCTCTGATCGGCTCTAGAAGCTCACTGATTGCCGCGGCTAGTTTTTTCTTTACCTCAACGTCCCCTACCGTCCCTGTTCTGTAGCGGGCCTTAAGGTCATCTATTTCTGCAATATTCTTATTAAAAGCGTCGTGGTAAATAAACACCGGGTTCCCCTCAACCTTGCCCGGGATATCGGCCCGTATGCGGTTAGGGTCGGTGAACATGCTCATTACCCTTTTGTTAACCTGCTTTTCATCATCTGAGAGATAGATACAGTTATCAAGACTCTTGCTCATCTTGCGGTCCCCGTCCGTACCAACCAGACGTGAGGTTTCACTTATCACGGGTTCGGGCTCCTGGAAAAACTCGCCGTATAGAAAATTAAATCTTCGGGCAAGCTCACGCGTAAGCTCAACATGGCTTAACTGATCCTCGCCCACAGGGACTTTGGTGGCTTTAAACATCAGGATGTCAGCCGCCATAAGCACGGGGTATCCCAGTAGTCCTACAGAGTAGTTATCACCTACCCCCATGTCCTGTATCTTTTCCTTGAGTGTCGGGATACGCTCTGCTCTGGGCACTCCGCATATCATTGCGAGCATTGCGTACAGCTCTGTGATGTAGGGAATCTGCGACTGGACGTAGAAGGTCGACTTTTCAGGGTCCATCCCAACGCTTAGCCAGTCCATGACCATCTCCAGCGTGTTCTGCTCGACCTCTCCTACCTTATCATAGTGAGTCGTGAGCATGTGGAGGTCGGCTACCAGAAAAAAGCAGTCGTAATTGTCCTGGAAAGCGATCCGGTTATAGAGCGAGCCTACAAGGTGGCCAAGATGAAGCCTTCCCGTAGGTCTGTCCCCTGTTACGAGTATTGGTCTATCGTCTGCCATAATTTAGAAAATCCTCCTACATCTTTTCAGAAAAATATGAATGCTTTTCGAGAAATAACACTTATGTGTTAATTAGCCCAGTAATATACACGTTCTAGCAAAAATTGGGATATGCTTTTCTGAGTTTTTAATTACCAAGGCTTATATGATGCTATCCGTAACACGAAACATCAGGACAACAATCTACTTGGGGCGGTTAAGCTGATATCCGCAGACAAAATCGGCTATTTTAGCGCTAACAGTTCCTTCAATTATAGGCTGGGGGAAATATGGAACAACCTGATCTTCTACAAGCCTTCCCAGGGCATCGTAAAATTTGGAATCCGTGTAAGAGTATGTTCTTCTCTCACAGTCCACAGATGAATTGATCAGCACTTCTTTATATGAGAGGCCGTCAGTATCATGCTCCGTCTCTTCAAACTTAAGCTTGCTCCAGGAAGTAACCAGGCTCTTTTCACCCTCGATCGTTTCCGGATCTACAAATATCGAATATGCCCTTTCCCCCGTAACCCCTCCCACCAGGAACCAGGGGTCCTCTCCAGAGCTTTTTTTGTAAGCTCTAATTTTCACAGGCCTTGGATACGTTACGGCAGTGTCTTCCTCAACTTCTTCGTCTTTAGCGGTTATCTGCCCAATTATCTGGTTGGTCTCTTTTGAGGTTTCAGCTTGAGGAACATCCTCAAGCGCAGGTGGGGAATCGCCAATCTCCTTTTGAGTGCAGGAATTAGCCCCGGTTAAAAGAAATACTGCTATCAATATTGTTAAGTACATGCGGGTTTTCATAGCTTGTTCCTAATAGATATCCTGAAAAAAGTGTAAATCGTTACTTAGAAGCGAAAATTAAAGGGGAAGAAGTAGGAGTATGTATGCATTTTCCCGCCAAGTACTCATGCATACATCCCTATACTGTATTCATTAGGCCGTTGAGACGTTATTCACTTTTATCTGATTTATTTTCAGGCTCTTTTTCGGCATTCTGCTCAGCTGCTTGTTGCTGTGCTCTAGCCGTTTGTTAGGCTTTTAATTTTATCAGGGTATGTCTATCGATGTTTGTAACCGGCGTTAGTTTTGCATAATTCTTCGGTCCCACTATTTCCCTTAACTCCGCTATACCGTCTATGAACATATCCATAATTTCTGCGTTAATTTTATCGGTGTCCTTAGCAGTGGTTTTCAGTGTTGAAGAATCGAAGTCAGAGGAGTGCAGCTGATTCATAAATTGTTTTTGTAGTATGCGGGATTGATTTTCTTCTGCCATAATAGGATTAATATATTCTGCCCTGATACCTTTTACCTTTTCTTTCTGCTCTTTAGTAAGTTCAAGCCTGGCAGTCTTCTGTACCATGCTTGCGAGCATCCTGCTGTATTTGCCGCTCTTTATTCTGGAAACTCTTTCCTTTCTGAACCCTTCTCTGGGCTTTTCATTCTTTTCCTGTTTTTCCGCCATGGCGATACCCGCCGTGAGCATTAAAACAGTTAATGAAAATAATACAAATCTCATATAATACCTCCTGGGTATGTTGTGATCTATATATTAACTTATCTTATAGGATTTTTGTTACATTTATTTTAACGCTTAAAAAATTTTACATGAGCGGATAAGAAATTAAAAGGTATCTCTAAAAGCCTAAAATGTCTAATTTCCCTTTGATTACGCCCCCGGCTTCCTGCAATTTCCATATCTTAAATTCCCCTTACATCGTACACTATAGCCCTGCAAGGGCCTCCCATGCGGAAGAGCCTAATCCTCTGAATTTACTACAATTTCTATTTCGGCATAGAAATTGCTCATAGAGCAGGTTTAAACCAAGATAGATTTAAACCAAATACAGATTGGAGGGGAAAATAGATAATGCGAATATTATTAGTTTCAATGGAGATTAGTACAATTAGTAAAGAATATTTAGTCTTCATTTGGTTACCCCCGCCAGAATAAACGTGTATTAATAACTGTAACCATACTATAAGAATTTGCATAATCTCACAAGATTATTTAATAATTTTGCCATACTCAGATTTGAGTCTTTTCTCAGATATAGAGCAGCAAAGACAAGGGGTGCTAATCACTTCCCCCATCTTGTGGAGATAAACTCAACGGCTTCCTGCACGTTTAGCTCGCGGGTGCTCACACCTGTTCGTAGGTAAAACTTGAGGTCGTTCCCCTCTTTTATATAAATAGGGCGGTGGGATTTTCCCGTTATTATTCTGCATACATCCTTGCCGTCAACTTCGTGAAATACGAGCTGCAAATACTGGCAAGCGTCCGTGCCGAGATTTTTTGCAACGGCGGTCATGATTGCCTGCTCAAAACCGTCACGGTCTTTTTTCTTAAGTATATTGTAATCGCCCTTAAGGCCCAGAATCTCCCCGTCATCCGCAATCCCTATTATTAACGAGCCGCCTTCGCCGTTCATAAACCCGGCAAGGTTTTTTAGAATTACATCTTCAAGAGCCCTGTTTGGCTTGGACTCTTTTATATCCCATTTGAATGAGGATTTAAACTCGGCTGTGGCGCTCTCGCCGTGTGATATCAAAGCGAGCAAGTCTTTTTGAAGCTCATCGCTAAGCGTTTTAATCTGAGCGGTGCTTTTATAAAGCGAGTTAAAGAAAAAAGCCGAGAGTAATCCCAGAAATGCGCCGACCCCGGCATAGAAGGGGACTTTAATCGGATAATGACCTGTTATCCCCAGCCACAGCTGCTCCCAGGTGTAATTGAAACCAAGCCCCGTGTTAGGGTCGTGCTCATGGAAATATACAAATTCATTTACGGGGTATAGGAAAAATACTCCTACAAAGGCTCCGACCAATATTGGGATCACAAATAACGGCAAGGTGCGTCTCTTAAACATGGTGCACTATTATAATTCAGGAATCACAAAAACGGTAGAATAAATTACCAACTTTAAATTAATACCAGCGAAACCAAATATCTCTAAATAGCTCTAATATGTGGTATTATAAATTTTTATCATCTTAAGGAGTGACTGTTATGGATATGAATGCGTTGGAATTGCTTATACCCCTTACCTATATACCCGGCGTGGCGCTCTTGGTCATGTCGACGTCCCAAAGATATATAAATGTAAACGATACTATCCATCAATTCTCCAGGGAGGAATGCGAACTCAAGACACAGAGGGTG
>JAJCZT010000157.1 GCA_029262255.1 Deltaproteobacteria bacterium | reverse complement strand
AGACATTTAGAATAGTAAGACCCGACAACTATGCGCGTACTGTATTAATAGAAGCTCTACAAAGAGCCGGGGTTACAGTAAACGCTAATCCTATTGAACAAAATCCTGTTCAATTATTGCCACCACAAAATTCTTATAGCTTTAACACTTTGCTTGCTGAGCTGGTCTCGCTTCCATATTCTGAGTATGCAAAGCTCGTACTTAAAGTGAGCTACAATATTGGTGCGGATACTAGTCTAATTCTCTGGGGACTTACAGAGGGAGTTGACAGTATGGATGACGCTCTAGTTGTAGAAAGAGAGAACCTTACACAGAATATAGGCATACCGGGCAACGAGTTTTTATTTTTTGACGGAAGCGGCGGAGGCCCCGCTACAGCCACTAATAAAGCAATCCTCCAGATGTTGAAATACAATAGCGAGCAGAGTTTTTTCCCTGAATTTCTGGATGCTTTGCCTATACTCGGCGTAGATGGATCACTCTCATTTGTGACCGATTTTGAATCTGATTCTACGTTAGCAGGTGCTAAGGGAAACGCATTCGCCAAGACAGGCACTTTTGCCACTGGAGATGAGAACGGAATTCTTCTCAAAGGACAGGCTTTAGGAGGATATATAGACGCCAAGAGCGGCAGAAGGCTTATGTTTAATATGTTTGTAAACGAAGTTCAATTGGGTTTTGATATAGAAGGTGTGTTAGAGGTATTTCAAGACCAGGGCACTATCACAGCCATCATCTGGCGCGATAATTAGTTTTCTTTATAGAGGGAGTCGGGAGATGAAAAGCTATAAGACTTTTCTGTCACTTGCTTTAATAGTTTCTATAATTTCTATTCTGTCAGTAGGCGGCTGCAATAAAAATAGCAACAATGCTCAGCCTATTCCTGAAGAGATTCTGGCCATAATGAACAAGCCCAGATATGCAGATGCTGTGTGGAGTCTTCGGGTGATTGATCTTGATACAGGCGAGTTGATCTATAACCTGGAGCCGAACCTTGTTCTTCTTACTGGCTCACTTAGAAAAGCATTCTCCTCAGGCTTGTCACTTAATGACTTGGGCGCTGACCATAGATTTAAGACTCCGGTACACAGACAGGGAAATGTTGACAGTGAAGGTGTCCTGCAAGGGAATCTCATATTAGTGGCAGATGGTGATTTAACTCTTGGCGGGCGGGTGACGCCTCAAGACACAATCCAGTTCACTGATTTTGACCATGTAGATGCCGATGCTATTGGAAGTGCAGTTTTAACTTCTCAAGACCCTCTTGCAGGGTTGGATGATTTAGCGAAGCAAGCTGCCGACTCCGGTATTAAAGAAATAAATGGTGATGTAGTAATAGACGCAAGGCTTTTCGATGAATTCGTCGTTCCCAACAATCAAAGGTTGATCTCTCCAATCATCGTAAACGAAAATTTTGTGGACGTAACAATTATTCCGACAGAGCCGGGTCAGCCCGCGATGGTAGACTGGCGTCCCAAGAGCGCGGCATTCGATATTAACGCAAATGTAATGACAGTAGGACAAGATGAGGAGCTGTATATTGAGCTCTCCGAGCCTGACGCCGCTTGTTTTGAGTTAGCGGAATGCGTCGGGGTTGTAGAGGGGCGGATACCTGCTGGATTTAAGCCGGATTTGCCCGAAGTAGAGACTCTGGTTCAGACGTTTAAAATTGAAGGTCCTTCAGCCTATGCGCGCACTGCTTTTATAGAAGCTCTCCGAAGGGCAGGCGTGAGCGTTAATACTAATTTGACCGGGCCAAACCCCGAAAACAAACTGCCCGCTCAGAATTCATATAGTTCAGAGACCCAGGTTGCTGAGTATGTGTCTCCTCCATTTTCCGAATACGCAAAACTCGTTTTAAAAGTGAGCCACAATTACGGCGCTAATCTAAGCCTCATTCTCTTTGGGTTGGCTAAGGGTGTTAGGACGGTAGACGGCGCGCTAGAGCAGGAAAGAATGACGCTAATTAACGATTTTGATATCCCTCCAAATGGATTTAATTTTCCGACAAACGGAAGCGGAAGCCCGGACAGCGAAGCCTCCCCCCGCGCTGTTACAACTCTTCTTGATAATATGAGCGAGACTCAGGTGTTCGATGATTATTTCGATTCATTTCCTATAATGGGTGTGGATGGTTCACTTAAATTTGTGGATGTAGGGAGCCCAGCCACCGGCAGGGTGCGCGGAAAAACCGGTACATCTGTAGGATTTAATCCGGATACTCAACAGTTTATACTTAAAGCCAAGTCTCTGGGTGGCTACATAGATTCAATAAGTGACAGACGGCTGATATTTGCCGTATTTGTGAATAATGCCCCGCTTGACGAAATATCTGAAATTCTTGAAGTGAGCAACGATTTGGGTCAGATAGCAACAGCAATATACAATTTGAATTAATTGGCTCAAAAAACTAATTATTCTAAACACTTTTCTTAAGTTTGCTCGCTTTCAAATTCCAAGAATTGATATACCCATAAGAATAGATTGTAAAAAAATCTTTTTACGATCATAATTTAACAAATCTAAAGTGGCTAAAGAGATTACATATTGAACTACCCTATTGAATATATACTTTTCGGTGCTTCCGTTTTGCTGCTACTGAGCATTATAGCTAGCAAGGTTGCTTCAAAACTAAGTGTTCCTGCGCTACTAATTTTTATACTGGTAGGGATGATTGCGGGATCCGAAGGGCCTGGCGGGATAGAGTTTGATGATGCCTGGGCAGCTCAGCTCTTAGGAGTAATTGCCCTTGCGTTCATCATCTTCTCCGGAGGGCTTCATTCAAGCTGGAAGAGGGTCTCTCCTGTTCTCTGGAGCGGGGTTTCTTTATCTACAGTGGGGGTTTTTCTAACCGCTATTCTTGTAGGAGCTTTCGTTCACTTCTTCTTTGATTTCTCCATATTAACCGCTTTATTATTAGGGGCTATTGTTTCCTCCACAGACGCGGCTGCCGTATTTTCTGTTTTGGGCTCAAGCGGTACCAAATTAAAAGGCGGCCTTAAAGATCTCTTAGAATTTGAATCCGCGAGTAACGACCCGATGGCTGTGATATTAACACTGGGTTTCGTTCATCTAATTACCAATCCCGAGGCCTCAATTTGGAGCATGGTTTTCCTTCTCGTTCAGCAAATGGTTCTGGGTATCGTAATAGGCTTTGTCATGGGTAAAGCCATTGTGTTTAAGGTAAACAGGCTCAGGTTAGATTCTGAGGGTTTATATCCCGTACTAACCCTATCGTTGGTGATCTTCACATACGGAATTACCGCATCATTAGGCGGGAGTGGCTTTTTGGCCGTCTATATAGCGGGGCTTATCATGGGCGGCAGCGAATTTGTAAATAAACAGAGCCTCACCCGGTTTCATGACGGGCTTGCCTGGCTTATGCAAATCACGATGTTTCTAATCCTGGGACTTTTGGTTTTTCCCTCACACCTTGTCCCGGTGATTGTATCGGGCGTCTTGATTTCTCTCTTCCTTATTTTCATCGCGCGTCCTATAGGAGTGTTCTTCTCCCTACCGTTTGCTAAGATTAATTTAAAGGAGAAGACCTTTATCTCATGGGTCGGTTTGCGTGGTGCGGTTCCGATTGTTCTTGCGACTTTTCCCCTTCTTGCAGGGGTGCCTCAAGCGGAAATCCTCTTTAACGTTGTATTCTTTATTGTAATAACATCTGTACTCATTCAGGGAACGACTATTCCGCTTGCCGCCAGATGGCTGGGCGTTGATGTTCCGGATTCAAAAACCAGGACTGACCATGTAGAGTTTGAATTCTCCTATGATGAAAATACCGAGCAAGTTAGTTTAATCATCCCGGGAGACTCCCCGGTGATCGGAAAGCAGGTTGTGGAGTTACAACTCCCTGAGAGTGCTTTAATAATGCTGATTGAGAGGCAGGATACCTCTTTTGTTCCAAGGGGGGCTACGATAATCGAGTCCGGAGACAAGTTATTAGTTTATGCTGAAAAAGCCGATATATTGGAAGTAAGATCAATCTTGGGGGTTCATCGGTAAAATTCCTAAATAGCATACACTTGCAATAAATTGTAAAAAATTATTACTTAGATAGTATGTATTCTATAGCAGTAAAAAGGGTTTGATTTCCGAAATTTTGACAATTCAAAGGAGGAGTAAGATATGAGTGGAACATCTATAGTACAAAGTTTAAATGCAAATAAGGGATGGCTTTTGGTATTAGGAATTGCTTACGTAATTCTAGGATGGGTGGCAATAGGTTATCCAATGGCCGCTACGGTTGCTATTGAAGTATTGCTTGGTTATGTATTATTGGTCGGAGGAATAATTTCAGTCGTTGGATCTTTCTTCTCGGGCAGTTGGAAGAGCTTAATTTTGATATTATTAAGCGGTATCTTGTATATTATCGTAGGTTTTTTCCTTGTGACAAACCTTAAAGAAGGAATCATTACTTTAACTCTTCTGCTGGCGGCATTTCTCTTGGTAGAGGGTTTTTTCAAAATCATTAGCGCATTTCAGATGCAATCTGCTGCGAATTGGGGCTGGATCCTTATAAGCGGCATAGCCTCCGTTATTTTAGCGGTTATGATCTGGGCTGAGTTCCCACAAAGCAGCGCTTTTGTCATAGGGCTTCTAGTTGGGATTTATTTTCTAATCAATGGCTTCTCGATGATAATGTTCTCCTTTGCGCTAAGGGATACAGGTAATCCGGCATAGGATCATTTGCTTAACAATATACAAGTAATTATATCCTTAGTCCTGGCGCAGTCTTTAGTTCCGCTATTGCAATCTACGGAGAATATAGGGTAGAGGCAATTTATTAGTATTGATTTATTCCATATATCCCTCTAATCTCTATATCCATGGATAGTAGAGCAAAGGAACCCTCACTTTTTAAGCCTCCTGAGGATGCTGCGCCTCTAGCGGAGAGGATGCGCCCCAAAACATTTGATGATTTTGTAGGGCAGGATCATCTGCTCGGCCCTGACGGAGTAATCCGCAAGATGTTGGGCGGTAAAAATATCCGCTCGATGATCTACTGGGGACCTCCTGGCACGGGAAAAACCACGCTCGCAAGGCTTCTGGCTACAAAAATAGAAGCCGAGTTTATTCAAATAAACGCTATTTCCTCAGGAGTTAAAGAGCTAAGGGAGATTATCTCTGAAGCGGAAAACTCTCTTAATATGGGAAAGAGAACGGTGCTCTTTATTGACGAGATTCACCGCTTTAACAAATCCCAGCAGGCGGCACTCCTTAAAAGCGTTGAGAACGGGACCCTGGTTCTTGTGGGTGCTACGACTGAAAATCCATCTTTTGAGGTTATCTCACCTCTTCTATCCAGGTGCCGAGTGTATGTACTTGAGGCTCTTACGGAAGAAGACCTTGAGAAAATACTGGATAAAGCCTTTAGCCAGGATGATCTCATGGGTGAGGCAACAATTACTCCCGAGGCAAAAGAGGAGCTTATCAGACAAAGCAGCGGGGACGCCCGCATAATGTTAAACGCTCTTGAAGTCGCGGTGGATATATCCGACTTACGGGAATCCTTAATTGACCGGGATACGATTCGTGAGGCTTATCAGACTCACCATTACCGCTATGATAGGGCAGGGGAGGAGCACTACAATACCATCTCGGCATTCATAAAAAGTGTGCGGGGAAGTGACCCTGATGCTGCGGTGTATTATTTAGCCCGTATGCTTGAAGCTGGTGAAGACCCAAAATTTATAGCCCGAAGATTAATAGTTTTAGCCTCTGAGGATATAGGTAACGCAGAGCCTTATTCACTAAGTTTGGCAACTGCCGCTTTTACCGCGGTGGATTATGTCGGCATGCCTGAGGCCAGCATAATTTTAGCCCAGGCTGCTACTTATCTCGCAAGCTGCCCAAAGAGTAACGCATCATATAAAGCAATAGGGGAGGCTACCTCAGAAGTAAGGAAGCAGCCGAATTTGAAGATTCCGTTTCATTTAAGACCGGCTCCTACGCAGCTTATGAAGGACATCGGTTACGGGAAGCACTACAAATATTCTCACGACTACGATGAGCATTTCATAGGACAAGATTTCCTTCCTGAAGAAATTAAGAACAGTATTTACTATGAGCCTACAGAAATCGGCAGGGAAGCCGCTCTTAAAAAATATCTCGACCGTAAATGGAAAAAGCGGCAAAAAGGTGAAGAATAGCCCTCATTTCTCTTTTCC
>JAJCZT010000156.1 GCA_029262255.1 Deltaproteobacteria bacterium | reverse complement strand
GCGCGAGGAACCTTACCCACGGGCGCACCTGGCTTACTTCTTCAGCATAATCGTCAATTGTAGTAGTCTCAGCACCTTGATATTCGGGGGTTTTAAAAACTACTTTCTCGACATTCTCATAGGTTTCTTCTTTCTCTTCCTCTTCAGTCTCCGGAGGCGTCTGGAATGACGGCTCATCTGAAACCAAGACTTCCTCATGCTCCGGCATGGGCGGCGGTTTGGGTCTGGGTGGGATTCTCAACTCATGTACTTTTGAAAACGGGAGCCATTTTTCCATCGGCTCTTTCCACACTAAAGAGTCTTTTGTTATCTCTCCGCTATTTAATAAATCCCAGAGCTCCTCTTCAGTGACAGGGCCTGCCGGTTTGCTATCCTTTTCGTAAAACCATACTTGTGCGCTCATTGGGGTTTAGTTTACAGGATAAAGCAGGAATGGGAATGGAGTTTTGGGTGGGTTGTGAAATTAGCAATAAAATTTTGAGATGATTATTAGTTTTGATTGTGGTTTAATTTTCTTTTGGTAAGAATAGATCTTTTAGGTATGAGGTAGAAAGATTGCCTAACTAATAGATGTGCTTTTTCGAGTTATGGGTTTTGTGGGAGAGTGTAATAAATCAATGAATTATTTCCTTAACGCTTCGAGCGCAACCTTTGAATCCTTGTCTATTATTTTAAGCAGGGTCTGTGCGGGACCCTGGGGTACACGTTTACCCTGTTCCCATTGTCTTAAAGTTGATAACGGTATGGAAAATGACTGTGAAAATTCCCGTTGACTCATTTTTGTCTTTCTTCTGATACGTGCTACGTCCATGGCAGTAAACGTATGGACCCGCGCTGTGGTTTTTTTGCCCTTTTTCCATTTGATTGCTTCCTGAGCCCCTTTTCGGATAGACTCAAATCTCTCACTCATTTTTTTCTCCTTTCAAAATGGCTGCAAGTTTTGCAAGCTCATTGACTTCGGTTTTGGTAAGATTATCTTTCTCTCCTTTTCCATATATATCTACAAGATGAACCTCTTGATCCCTAGTTATAAAGAAATGGACAACTCTCATACCCCCGCTTTTTCCTTTGCTTCTAACTCCTGCATATCTGAATTTTCTAAACCCTCCAGTGCCACGGATGATATCCCCCGATCTTGGATTAACTGCTAGTATATTTATTATTTCATCCATTTGTTCAGAGCTCAAAAGTTTCTCCGCCCGTTTTAGATAGTTGGGATGTTCAATGACGGTTACCAGAGGCTCTTTCATATACTATAGTACCTCAATGAGTTACTTTGACAAGGAGAAAATGTGAATTCTAGTTCTTTTGTTGATTGCTTTTTATCGGAATAATTAAAATCATTCATATTACAATCTTGAAAAATCCAGATAAGCAATGCTCCTATTCTTTCTAAGCGTCACACATTCTGGAAGATCCAGCGGACGCGGCCGACGACGAGGTTCTGACTCATCTCGTCAAGCGGTAGGGAGTAGTCGTCCACCATTTGATTGTCACTTTTAATGATGATTTCGTTCGGTTTGATCTCAAGGCGTTTCACGACGTAGCCCTCATAGGGAAGGTGAAGGCAGTAGATGCCGTTACTTATGACCTTCTTGTCATTCGGGTCAAACCCCACATAAGCGCCGTTTACTATGGTCGGATACATCGAGTCGCCCTCGACCTTAAAACCATTAGTATAGTTGCGGGCAAATTTTGAGGGTAGGGTCACCCTTTCTATTGGCTCGGCGTCTACGGACACGAGCGGATTCCCGGCGCCCGCAAGCTCCCATATATTAACCTCAAGCATCTCACCCCCGCCCATAACGCCTGAAATATCGGGCAGAAACATGTCCCCCTGCCCCCGGCGAAGCCATTTGGGGCTGATATTGTATATCTTTTCTATCACCTTCATGAAGTGATCGGGCGGGCGGGTCTTGCCTGCCTCCCAGCTATTTACTGTGTTGAGAGATTTACCAATTTCTTTCCCGAACTCTTCCTGAGTTAGGTCCAGCGCCTCTCTTACAAGCTTTAATCTCTTTCCAATCTCGTTATTGTGATCCACGATAACCCCCTAATTCCCAATATTGTAAATTTACTTATTGACAAATTCCCAGTTCTGTGAATATAATATACATAAACAATAAGACTATGACAATATTAATACACAAATTTGGAAATTGCAAGTAAACGGGACACACAGAACGATGACAAGCGATCACAGAACAATGAATGGGCAGGAAAAGAGAGGACGCAACGCGTCTCTTTATATAGAAGGATTAAAAGACGAGATCCTGAATCAAGTTCAGGATGACTACCGAATATCAGAGAATGTTTTTCAGAGGAGAGATGATTTAATGGGACGAATTGAACACATCACGACGCAGCAGATAATAGGGGAGTGGGGAAGTATAAACAATTTTGCAAGCTCACACGGGGTAAGCCCGGCTTCGACCAAGATGGTGATTTATGTGGACGGGGCAAAGAGCAGGCCGGTAGAGGAGGCACTCAGGAAGTACGGATACCTGAACCTGCTCCATTTCGAGAAGGAGTTGAGGAAAAGAGGACAGACCTTCTCGGACTATCTTGCTGAGGACGGGCTTAATCCTGTCGAGCTTATTGAGACTTTAAGGATGAAAGAGATTCATCCTGCCGTGCTCTCGGGCCTCAAGCAAAGGGGATACTGGGGAGCGCTTGAGACCAGGAGGGGGTTGGCAGATGCAAATAAAGGTTCAGTCAGAAAGAGAAGCAAAAGGGAAATTAAATAGGGGCACAGTGTCTAGGACACAATCTGTCCCAGGAGGTCGGAAATTATGATGTCATCAATTTTTCGCTACACAAGTTACATGATTTTGGTTTTTGGATTCTTTTATATGTCCTGGCATTTTGGCAGAGCATATGAGAAGGGGAGTTTTGATGATGGGATGGTTACAATTTGGACAGAGCCGCAAGAGAGCTTTGACTGCAGGGAAGTTCAAAGGGAAATAGAGGCGTACAAGCGTGTTTATCAAGAAGTATTAAGAGAGCTTGATGATCCTACACCGAAATCCGCTTGGAATAATAAGTATATGGAGTTCACAAAGAGATGAACCTGAGCTTCGCATATCCATCCGTCCCGGTTTTCCTGCAATCCTCCATCCTTCTTAACAAAGGGGAAGACCGGGGCAGCACTCCTACAGAGACAGCCCTGGGCGCTTTTCAAATTGCTGCTGCCCAGCTACGGAGAGGGCCCGGGGCGCACAATTGCGCACAATGTGCGCAGGAGTATAAGTTCTTTGGGACAACGAAGGATGGATGAGGATTTGTGTTCCTTATTTGGCAGCAGGAGGTTGCAGAAATTTTATGACAGCAGGTTCTACCTGCCAACCTACGGGGTGAGCGTAAAAGTTCTGCGGAAGGCTAAAGATGGGTTGGGTTTGATTGATAGTAAGTAGAAGGCCGGAAGAAATAGTTTAGCGGCAGGTACTACCTGCTACTGTAAACGGAAGATGGGACACGCGGCGGACAGGGTCCGCAGCCACTTGGAACGGACAGGGTCCGTGGTCATTTGTAAAGATGGAAGGTGAAACTGGCCGGGTGGCAAAATCTGATTATCAGTAGGGGGCAGTAAAATGCAGCAGAATGCAATTAAACGCGATGATGGGCGCGGCAAGGTCTCCAGGGTGAGCGAGACCGGGATTAAGATCGAGGGGAGAGACAACTGGCTCTCTTTTCCAAAACCAGAAGAGCGACAAGGGCCGTTTGAGATACCGATAGTGGGTGACTTCGTTGAGTACCGGTACACAAAAAGCGGCCCGAGCGCGTGGGTTCATTCCATAAACGTCCTTGGACGCGAGGAGCCTATTAAAAATGGGCTTCCGCTTAACCATGGACAGCGTAAGAATGAGTCCACATGGGAAGAGGACCGGGAGCGGAGGCTGATGGAGCTGCTCAAGATCATTTCCGAGAACTATAGCGGAAGGGCGCTTGGTCCGGAAGATCTGATGAGAGACGCCATATTGCTCGAGCGTGAATTCATAAGAGCGCTCAAACGCTGGCGGGAGTAAGGGGGTATCTCAAAAAAACATCATGCAACATCAATTTGAAGAATTTAATCTGGAGTACAGAGAGTGCGTTGGGAGCCGGTGCTGGAAAATGAGTAAAAAAATCTGGGGTTATTTGCTAACTGAAAAAGGATATCTGATTGTGCCGAGGGAACTCAGATTAAAGAGGAGGGATCTCGGTCTGAACAACGAAGAATACGCCATATTGCTGGATTATCTGGATCACTTTAAATACAGCGGAACGGAGAACCCTTACCGCTATCTGGCTGAGTTAAACGGGGTGACGGAAAGAACAATTCAAAGGAGACTCGGCACACTTGAAAAAAAGGGATTACTTAAGCGGGAAGTAAGGGTAGAGACAAACGGCAGAATAAAAGGCGTGGTCTTTAGCCCGGAGCCTCTTGTGAGGAAATTAGAATCTTTGGTGGCGGATGATGTCGTGGGTGCGGGTGCGGAGCCGGGAAATGGATATCATGCGAAGATAAAAAGCGCTTATGAACCAAAGGCTCATTATGAATCACAGGCCAAAGAGCAAGTGCAGGAGAGGATTAAAGAGAAAAAATGGAAGGACAAATTTTGTTCGACAAGGTGGTATAACGAAGTGTTCTCAGAGATGTATGAGGAGGCCTCCGGGCAGCCGGTGCTAACGGGAGGAAGGGAGTATAAGTCGGCTGAGACTTATCTCAGAAGGCTTGGGCAACTTAATCCTGATCTCTCGGCCGAGGCTCTTTTCATTAGAGCAACCGAGGGGGCGCGGTTTATGCTGGACTCACAGCTAAGAGGAGGAGTGTTTGGATGGCTGCATAAGCCTCCGGATATTTGTATGTTGGCAAATCAGGCTCAGGCTGTTGATTATCAATTGAGGGCTATAGAGAAAGTTTACGGCGAGAGTGGTGAAGGGTTGGATAAACAGGGTAATGAATACGGTGTGAAACTATCATTTACAAGAAAAGATAAGGAGGAAGAAGATGCCTCAGAACAGATTGAGAGAGTTTACGACGAACTCAGAGGAATTGAGCGGGCAGATGTACGGGGAGGCTTTCCGCAGAGCTTACGAAGCGGGGTATATGAAGATAAATCCCAGGAGGCAGGCACGGTGCAAAAGGCTCATGCAAGAGGCCCTCAAGTATTTAGAAAGTGCGGAAAACACTAAAAACCCAGAGGGGGCACTCAAGGGACTATTTGCGCTGTATGAGGAGATAGATCCTTACGCGGACTACGTTCGTCCGGGGGAGAGGGAGTTTTTCCCGACGGATAGGGGGCAAAGGACGCTCGAGCGGTTCCTGGAGGGGTTTAAGTACATCTACTATATTTTGAAACGAGCGCAGGAAAGGCTTTGTCTGACTAATGCTTTTGATAATTTCTGGGAGAGGTGCAAGGCGTATCTCAGCCAGTGCAAGTATTCACAAAAGTTTATCTCTAAAGTATGTGCCAAGAACTCAATGTTCTATAGACAGAGCTTTAATTACTGGCGTCAGGAATTTGGGGATTCCGAAGAAGGCTTCTCCGTGATGTATCAGTATTTTAAAGCATGTTTCGGAATAGAGGGGAACGATGAATATTGTTGTATAGATCGTAGACGCGATGTTGCTTATGACTGGCGGCGAATGAAAAGGAGTCACGAGAAGTTTTATAAAAAACCTTTGTATTCTAATCCCGTGCTTGAGCCGCCGGATTATGTGCCTCTATCTGCTGAGAAACTTGAAATGTTAAGGGATCGTATAAGGCTATACAGAATGGAGCCGGCTCAAAATCATGCCGGCGCCGATGCGCTTTTGCTTGAGATTCAGAAGCGTAATAAGGAGAAGGGCTATTTTCAGCACGCATAGTAAGCACCGGTATTAAAGCGCGATGGGCTTGTAGTTAGATGATAGGGTTTTAGGTAGAGGAGAGAAAACAAAGGAGTTTTGGGCAGTTGTTTTCTTCTCTATGTGTAATGTGAAAAAAATACGGGATTTTTGAGCAATTATGAGGTATAATAGATGCTAGCACTGTTGTAAACTTTTGGTGGGAGGGTTTAAGTCAACAAAAGTTTGATATTCAAGTGCCCTATTTTATTCGATATCCTCGATTAGGTAAACGAGAGATTAACACTGTCCGGAACAATTTAGATGCAACGATTGCTCCGGAAGTTAAGAGGAAGAAATGAGAGCAAACTACTATCATGAGCGATTGGGGATTACCTTTAGGATAATCGGATTACTCTTTGAAGATGAAACGTTTGAAATTTACCATGCTCGCAACAAGAAGTACGACAGGGACCTTATCCTTCACTTTCAGAAACAGGAAGGTGGGAGAAAGTTCAACGTGCCAATGGTAAATTTTGAAAAAGCTACAACCGGATCTTCCGGTTCCAAAGCTAAAGAGATCAATCTGCCCTGGGACAACAAGTCCGAAAAGCCAAACGGACACTAAGATCATTATTAGACGTCCGTAAGCCCTGGACCCGATTTCGCCAAGTAATTCATATTAAGTGTTTCTGTAGAATGAGCTAAGGTGAGAGTTGTATTCCTCAGCGATAGGGGAGCTTTATTTTAAGTGCTGTTTGCTAAGTTTAATGCAGGCGTTAATAAATATGTTTTAGGGAGGTGTGGAGTATATAGAGGTTGAGAGTAAAAAGGCTCTGTAACAGATAATTAAGAGAAGTGGGCATTAATTTGCCCTGGTTTCCTGTAGGAGAAAATAATTAAATCAAAGGAGACCAAAATGGCAGAGGAATTCGATCACTTAGCTTGCCCCAATTGTGGCAGTGAGCTTGTATATTCGGATGGAACACATGATCTTGGATGCAAAAATAATCCCAAACCCTTTGAGGGGCCCAATAAAAAACGTGGAAGAAAATTTTACGAGCAATCCGCTTCTTATGGGTCGGAGAATGAAAAAAATAATACAAGAGTAAATGAGATTCCCCAAGATGGCCCGGGCGCAGAACAGGGGGCTAATGAATCTGAGAATTTAAAACTCTGTGATACTAAGAAATATAAATCCGATACTAAGGTATTAAACGTCTGTGAGTTGTCTCATGATGTTGGGGCGTCTAAATCCTGTAATACCGATAGTAAGCTGTGCGTGTTTGGAGTGTCGTTTACAGAGAGCGCAAATAGCGGGACTCTCTGGAGCATAAGAGCGGTGCATGGAGAGACGAACTATGCCGCGCTTATGAGACTTCTTCAGAACATAGAGGAGAGGATTAGAAACAACAAGCCTCTTGCCGCCAATGTTCCGAACCTTCCAAAGAAGATAGAGAGGAGCAAAGTATCTAAACTCGCGTTTCGTTACAGTCTTGAAGTTGAAGATTTATATTCAATAAAGTACAGCACCGAGACTCTTGAGCGTCTGGCGATGTTCTACAATCTTACCGAGAAGGAGATAAGGCACATCAAGCAAAGTGATGTGATGGAGGAGTAGGGCTACTAAAGAGCTTATTAATTGTCTCTCTTTGTGTCATAATTGTAATATCAACTAACGGGAGGGATGCAGCATGAAAAATATTTGCTCGATATTGACTGTATCGTCACTGGTAATATTGGCTCTTGTCTCAGCTGTTGCAATTAGCTGTCATCAAAACCCCGCAAAAGAGATAGCGTA
>JAJCZT010000155.1 GCA_029262255.1 Deltaproteobacteria bacterium | reverse complement strand
GTAATCTCATCGTCGCCTAGTATACCTTTAAAAGAAGGCATGACAGGCTGAAACCCTTCTACCATCTCTTCTTGTGGCTCAAGTATTGACTTCCTGATATAATTTTCATCGGCCGTATAGCTGGAACCATCTTCGAGCACTCCCTCTTTACCGTAAAGCCCTTTAAAGGAAGGACCTATTACAACACTGCCGTCCACACTGTGGCAAGCATTGCAGCCTTTCTCTTTATAAACCTTCTCGCCCAATTCTGCAGGGGGTAATGAGGCAACAGCTCCGCCATCAGTCGCGACCCCGTTCTGCCATATGTCATACGCTTCAGGACTAAGCACTACTACTTTCCCTAGCATAGCTGAATGCCCAGTGCCACAGTACTCAGCACAGAATAGATCAAAAGTCCCTATCTTGGTGGGAGTAAACCAGAGCTGAGTATATCTGCCAGGTATAAGATCCTGCTTAACCCTAAATGCCGGAACAAAGAAACTATGTAAAACATCGTCCGCTCTCATGACCATCCTTACCGGCCTGTTCTGCTGCACATAGAGCTCGTTTAGTGTTTTTTTACCATTGTAGTATTCAAATGTCCAAAGCCACTGTTTTCCCGTAACTGTAATGTCAACCGCATCTTTGGGAGGGGTCCTCATATCCTTATAAACCACAAACGCGTATACAAATAGGAGTATAAGTAAAATAGAGGGGATTACGGTCCAGATTATTTCTAGAGGCTCACTGCCGGTTATAGAAGGAGTTTCCTCATCCTCACTTTTTCTTCTATATTTTACTGCGAAGTATATAAGAACCACAGTAATCAGAACAAAGAAGAAAATAGATATAAGAGTTATTACTAATAATACTCCATCTACTTTACTCGCAAGATTTGATGCCGCCTCTGGAATCCAAGTCATCTGTTTTCTTTTAAACCTCCATCGCTATTCAGGTTCTTTCTTCTCTCTTCTCCAAAAGTACGTTAATCCCACACATAAGGATAACAATGTAACCAAACCGCCTGCTTTAACTATATTTAAAGCTTGAAGGGCGTATTTTTTTCCGACAGGATCAAACCCATAGCAAAATAGCAATACGCTATTAATCAGTTTAGAAGTACCTATCTCTCCCTTTGAAGCTTCGAGCAAAGCAAGCCTAAAATCAGTCGGCTCATGCTGTATACCATGAAGGTATCTGGAAATTTTCCCTTCGGGTGTAAGTACAATTAAAGCTGAAGCATGGGCAAACTCGTCACCATCTACTTTATACCTGAAACCCACTGACTCCGTCAATTGTTCTATATTTTCTTTATCACCAATCAAAAAGGGCCAATTGTTCTGTGTTCCTTCTGCCCTCTCAAGACCCTTACGATATTTAGGTGCTTTAGTCGCAGCTAATTGGGTTGTATCTTCCGGATCGAAACTAACCGTAAGTATCTTAAAGTCTTCTCCCAACCTTAGTGTGTCCGTTTCCTCCACGACTTGAAACAATCCATCTGTAGCAAAATTACAGAGCTTAGGACAGCTATAATAGACAAGGTTCAAGATTGTGGGTGTGTCCTTAGATAACAAATCTTTAAAAGCCACGGACTCATTATTTTCGTTCAGTAGGATTATCTCACCGGGTATTAAATCCCCTAGCTTTTCGTCAATACCTATATCCTTTACATCCCTTGCATCAGTTATAGCAAACACATATTCTGATGAAAAGAATAAGAGCATCAGCAGTATTGCAGATATTAATTTTGCTTTAGACATTTTTATTATATAATCAACCCTTACTTACTTAAATCATGCGGTTATTCATACCACCACACAAAATTTGTCATCTCCGTTTTAATAATATGAAGACACACATTATGAAGATACACATTTTTATTCATATTACCGGGGTGAATAGCGGATATAGGTTGAGGTCATAACGGGTTATTTACATAAATCCCCTTAAACCCTCACCACCTCAAAACGTGCATGATTCTAGCTGATTCTCATTTCCTGTCAAGTAGCGCCCGGGGTAGTCAAAATTTAGAATTTGGAAAACAGCAATATTAATTTTAGAATAGTATTAAATGGGATCAATTATTGACATCGAAGGAATAAAAGTAGGTCACGTTTCAGATTTTGAGGCCATAACCGGTTGTACCGTTATGCTATTTGAAAGTCCGGCCACCGCTGCTGTTGATCTTAGGGGAGGAGGAACCAGCACCAGGCAAATTGACTCTCTTCTTTCCCACAACACATTTGGAAAAATCCACGCAATTCTCTTAACCGGTGGAAGCGCCTTTGGACTTGATGCCACAAGTGGGGTTATTAAATACCTTGAAGAAAAAAATGTAGGACTTGAGGTTGGACACGGCATAGTAGTCCCTTCGGTTCCTACAGCGGTCATATTCGATCTGGGGATCGGAGACGGGAGAATCAGACCTGACAGAGAAATGGGATATGAAGCATGTAAACAGGCAACATCATCCGAGGTTGAAGAAGGGAGCGTTGGAGCCGGCACCGGAGCTACAATAGGAAAGCTAATGGGTCTGGGGCACGCAACAAAAGGCGGAATCGGAACACGGAGCTATAAATTACAAAATGGAGTAATTGTTGGAGTATTGGTAGTAGTTAACGCCTTTGGGGATGTGATCTCGCCTACTAGCGGACAAATCCTGGCGGGAGTAAGAAACTCTGAGCGGGGAAACCAATTCCCCGGAACCGTAGAGATGTTCAAGCAGGGAATAATAAGGCGGGCTGATAGCTACCAAAATACAACTCTTGCCGTAGTCGTCACAAACGCGAGTTTTTCAAAATCTGAGTTACTAAGAATTTCAACCCTCGCACAAACCGGACTTACAAAAGTTATTTCTCCTGTCCATACCGTGCAAGACGGGGATATGGTGATATCGGTTTCCGCAGGGAATTTGAAGGAAGATGTGAATCTATTAGGGGTGATTGCGGCTGAACTCACTCAAAAGGCAATTATCAGAGCTGTGGAACAATCCACGACTCTGGGCGGCATTCCATGCTCAAAAGAACTAAGAGCCAATAGAGTTACTTAAGGTCTATGGGATCTGCAGACATAGAGAACTTCCTCATCCTTATACCAAGCACTATACCTATTCCGATCATTGCCGTAAGCGTAGAAGAACCCCCGTAGCTAAAGATTAAAAGGGGCACCCCCGTGACAGGAAGCAGGCCTATAACCATCCCCACATTGACCACGGTATGCCAAAAGAACATTGCGGCAATTCCAAAAGATACAAGCATGGAGAATCGGTCTTTCGCTCGGCTTGAAGTATCCAGCATCCAAAGAATTATCATAAAATAGAGCAGCAATAAGGATATTCCGCCCAAGAACCCCCATTCTTCAGCTAAAACCGAGAAGGCAAAATCGGTTTGCTGGGCAGGTATAAACCTAAGCTGTGTCTGAGAACCTGATCTGAGCCCCTTACCCGTAACCCCTCCTGAACCGACAGCTATTTGGGACTGAATGGCGTTATAACCCGCATTGAGAGGATCACTCGAAGGATTTATAAATGTACTTATTCTGTCCTTTTGATAGGGCTTTAAGGAGTAGTGCCAGGAATAAAAAGAAACCCCGATAATTGCAATTAAAATAAAGGCAACCGACCATTTTTTAATACCCATAAAAAGCACAATGCTGCCCGATACCAACACGATAGTCAGTGCAGTGCCCAAGTCAGGCTGGAGCATCACCAAGACAAGTGGTATGGCAATTAATATTATTGGTTTTATCAGATCCAAAAAGCCGTATGGAGCAGCTTGGTAATCGTTGTCATAGAACCTGGCTAGTACAAGAATTATTGCAATTTTCACAAGCTCGGAAGGCTGTATCGTGGCCAGTGAGGCAATATCTATCCAGCTCTTTGAACCGGCCACCTCTTTGCCAAAAACAAGTACAAACAAAAGCAGCAATATTGCTCCGCAGTAGATATGCAAGGCATGCTGCTTAAGAAATCTGTAGTTCAGAAAAGAAACCGATACAAGAGTAACAATCCCTATACCAACCCAAACAATCTGTTTTTTAAAAGAAACGAGCCCAGTCTCATAGGAAGCGCTATAAAGATTAAGGAGCGATACAAATGAGAAAGCAAGCGTCATTAGGAAAAGAGACCACCCAAAATTTTTAATAAGTCTCCTGTCAAACATTATCATCTGCTTTTCTCTCTTCTTTTAGAGTTTTATAAACCTCAAGAATCTTCCGGGCAATGGGCGCGGCAACGGCACCGCCTTTTCCGCCGTGCTCTATAAGAACAGTTACCGCAATCTCAGGATCTTCTGCGGGAGCATAGGAAGTAAACCAGGCATGGTCTCTATGTTTTCTCTGATCGCTCTGTGCATCAAGTGACACTACTTGCGCGGTACCAGTTTTTCCGGCGACGGTCATATCCTTTATTCTTGCCGCACGACCGGTTCCGTCGGGATCATTAACAACGCCAACCAGAGCGTCCTTGATTAATTCAAGCATCTCCATTTCAACAGGAATTTTGCCACTAACAATTGAAGCGTGCCTGAACTCCTTCTCCCCACTATAAGATACTATCTCCTTAACAATAGCGGGCTTAAGCAATGTCCCCCCATTAGCAACAGCAGACGTCATCATTGCTACCTGAGTAGGCGTTACACTTACATAGCCCTGACCTATAGAAGATACAATTGTCTCTCCCTTATACCAAGGCTTATTAAACCTTTTTAGCTTCCATTGTCTGCTGGGAGATATCCCCGCCCTTTCTTCAATGCCTACTCCAGTCACTGATCCAAATCCAAAAGCTCGTATATATTTGCTCAGGTTATCAATCCCCATTCTTTCAGCGATCTTATAGAAATAGACATCACACGATTTAACGATCGCACCTCTGAGGTTAACCCAGCCATGTCCACCCCGTTTCCAGCATCTAAAAGTACTATTCCCCACCTTATGATAGCCCGGGCAATGAAGGTACTCCTCCTGGTCGACAACCCCTTCATTAAGCGCTGCTACACTGGGTACCATTTTAAAAACGGACCCGGGCGCATAAAGCCCTTGTGTAGCCCGGTTGAGCAACGGTGAAGACTTATCATTTACAAGATTAGACCAGGTCTTAGAATCAATACCCTTTATAAAATCGGCGGGGTTAAAGGAGGGCTTACTTGCTAGCGCCAGGATTTCTCCGCTGCTGACATTAACTGCGACTATAGCTCCTGATTGATCTCCGAGTATTTCTTCAGCCGCCTTTTGAAGCTCTATATCTATTGTAAGGACAACATCATTTCCCGGCATACTTTTCTTATTCTGAAGGTCTTCTAGAAATAAAGTAGATTGTACCTCTCTCCCCAAAGCGTCGGTCACTTTTTGAATATAACCGTCATCACCCCTTAAATTGGTCTCCCATCCTTTCTCGACGCCGGTCTTGCCTACCAGGTCGTTATTATTTATTTTCGGATTGTTTTTTAACTCAGCCTCGCTTACCTTGCCTATATAACCCAAGAATGGAGCCCCCAAGCTACCATGTGGGTACTGCCTAAGATTATTGATCTCTATGATAACACCAGGGAGGGAGCTTCTGCGGGCCTCTATATATGCAAGTTGGTCTCGGTCTATATCTTTAGCAATAAGAACGGGTTTAAAGCTTCTTTTTGTTAAAGCAGATCTTATGTTGTTATCAATATGATTCTTATCCAGGCTTAGAACTTGAGAAAGAGAGGAACTTATATGATCAACATCATTAACATCCTTGGGTATCACATAAACATCAAAAGATGTTCTGTTAACAACTAACTCTTTTCCATATCTGTCGAGTATTCTTCCTCTGGGTGCAGGAATCCTTTCGACCCTTATATGGTTCTCTCGGGAGAACTCCGCAAACTCATCTCCCCTCAAAACTTGCAGGTACCACAACCTGGATCCAAGAACCAAGAAAGCAAGTCCGAGTATCACAGTTGCAATCAGTAACCTATTTCTGAAATCTTGCATTTACCTTCTGTATCATCCAAAAAATTGGAATTCCCACTACGGCATTAACTATACCTTGAATCAGTATCGACTTTGCCGTGATATCAAAACTACTGTCCTTCTTTATTGTAATTATAGTTAGAACAAAAATCCATGTAAAAATCGTCGCAACGAAAATAACAAGACCTTGAACAAGCGCTTTTCTTAAATAAACATGGTTTGAGCCGCTGCGTACCAAGAGATAAGTGCTCAATCTTGATATCATAAATGTTCCCGGCAAATTTCCTGAAAGTACATCCATCAGATATCCGTTACCAAGAGCTAAAAAGAAGCCGCCTCTAATCTCTGAAAAAATGGCCAGAAATACTATAAGAATTAAATTTAGATCCGGGGAAAAATAGCCAAGGTTACCAGGAGAGAGCAAAGTGGTTTGTATGGTAATAAAAATTACAGAGAGAAGCACTAAGAATATAATGGATAGGTACTTATTCATTTAACACAATATTATTATTAGTTTTAAGAATTATAACAACCTCTTCAAGTGAATCTAAATCAACAAATGGAGATACCTGGGCACTTATAAAGCTCCCTTTTGTTTCAAGATTAGAAACTGTCCCTATTATTACCCCTTTGGGGAAAAAGCCCTCTTTACCCGATGATATTACCTTGTCCCCTATACTTACGTCAGAGTTTTGCTCTATATACTCCATGGTACAACCGGAGCCTGTCCCCTTTACTATACCCCTGACTCTGGTCCTGTGGATAAAAGCGTCCACGGCGCTTACCGGATCTGTAATCAAAAGCACCTCTGAGCTTTTATCGCCAACCGTAAGAACTCTCCCTACAATACCCTCCGAGGACGCAACCGGCATCCCCTGGGATACCCCATCTCGAGTGCCCCTGTCGACAATAACAACTTCTGTGCGCAGTAGTGAAGGACTCCCTCCAATAACATTAGCTGAAACAATAGGATAGGAAGGACTCTCTTTAAAATCCAGAAGTTTTTTTAGTCTATAGTTTTGAACTCTCTGCTCAGCTAACTCAAACTTATCCTGACGGAGACTCGAAACCTCTTTTTTCAGCCTGATATTTTCCTGTCTAACATCGACCAGGTCCATATAGTCTTGCCAGGTATTTAAAACCTTGTCTGAAACAATGTATACAAGTTTTTGTGGATAATATGTTAGGGTGAGCACAATTCCGGAAATAAAATTTTGGCTTCTCTTTTCTCTAATATTGAGGGAAAAAAGCTGTAAGGATACAAAAAAGAGAACTATGGTTATTAAAACTGCTCGGTTCTTTAAGAATTTCATTGATGCATGTTAAAACCGCTTTTGACATACCTATAAGGAATACGTGCTGTTATAAAGATTACATGCTTACTTCTCTTAAGAGGTCTAGCTCATCAAGAGCTTTTCCGGACCCTAAAACAACACAAGTTAGAGGATCATCCGCTTTTGTAACAGGGAGACCCGTTTCCTCTACTATTAATTCATCCAGATTTCCCAGTAACGCTCCCCCTCCTGTAAGCACAATACCGTTGTCCACAATATCAGCCGCTAGCTCAGGCGGTGTCCTTTCCAAAGTCTGTTTGATAGCCTCTATAATCAAACTAACTGGTTCTGTAAGCGCTTCTCTAACCTCTTCTGATGTTATTTCAATAGTTCTAGGTATCCCCGCTCTTAAATCACGGCCTTTCACATTCATCGACCCAATATCCCCATTGCCTAGTACTTTGCCAAGCTTCTTTTTAACATCCTCGGCCGTTCTTTCTCCGATTAGCATATTATAATTTCTCTTTATGTACTGAAGAATTGATTCATCCAGTTTATCGCCGCCAACTTTTATAGACTTACTGACAACGATGCCTGCAAGAGATATTACGGCAACTCCCGTTGTTCCACCGCCAATATCGACTACCATGTTTCCGGCAGGCTCAGTAACCGGCATTCCGGCGCCAATCGCAGCGGACATAGTCTCTTCTATTAAATATACTTCCCGGGCGCCCGCAGCCTCCGCTGATTCCTTTACGGCCCTTTTCTCTACCTCTGTAATACCTATCGGAACTGAAACAATAATCCTTGGCCTGACAAAACTTTTTCTATTATTATGGGTTTTACGTATAAAATATTCCAACATCTTTTGAGCGACATCAAAGTCAGCGATAACACCGTCTCTAAGCGGCCTAATAGCTTTGATAGAGCCCGGGGTTCGCCCGACCATATTCTTTGCTTCGGTACCAACGGCAAGTATCTTTTTAGTTCCCCTCGTATCCTCCTGCACCGCTACCACAGAAGGCTCGTTGGCGACAATACCCTTACCTCTTACGTAAACAAGCGTATTTGCAGTTCCCAAATCCACCGCAAGATCATTAGAAAACCATCCCAGGATTGCATCCAATATCATTTCAACACCCCCTACCCAATATATGTGTAAACCTGTATATATTGGCGTAGATATTATAATAATCTATTAATTTTTGATTCCCAACCCTTATTTTACTACAAACCCAACATAAAAAACCCAGAGCTGATACTATAATTGAGGGGGAAATAAAATCAAGCACTATATCCAGTATTTTCAACCAATATCAACCATTTCTTTCAATTTGAAAGAGCCTTTATAAAACGGCAGCTCACTAACTTCCGCCCGCACTTCTGATCCATCCGCTACTTTTAACAAAACTTTAGTCCCGGCTTCCTTAAATTCCCTTCTTATATATCCAAGAGATAAAGGTGTATTTAAACTGTAAGAGAAGGTACTGCTCGTTATTCGACCTATTTTGCGCTCTCCATCAAAAATTTCATCCCCGCTCTCAGGCACCATCTCCCCCTTGCTCTTAAAACCTGTTAAGTGCCAATTTACGTGCCCTTTCCATTTAATCCTCGCCACTACTTCCTGCCCCACATAGCATCCCTTTTCAAAGTTAAGGGCGTTCCATAGACCCGCCTCAATAGGAATATTGCTCTCGTCCATATCAATGCCATATATGGGTATCCCGGCCTCAATTCTGAGCGTATTCATGGCACCGTAGCCAATCGGCCTTATATTTAGCCCCTCACCCTTTTTCATTAACTCTTCCCATAACACCTCAAGCCCCCCGTTATCTAGATAAAGATCAAAACCTTCCTCACCGGTCCGATTCACTTTTATAATAGTAAGTTTGTGACCGACAAACTCTCTTTGAATA
>JAJCZT010000154.1 GCA_029262255.1 Deltaproteobacteria bacterium | reverse complement strand
CAACGCTTTGTGAAAAGCAATCTCATCCATCTGGGTTTCTACGAGTAGAGCGGCAGACAACGCTCTATCTCTTACACCCTCGTCCTTGGGGGCAAGTTCGCCAGGCTCCGGCACCCTGCCGTCAAAATATTTCTCTATCATTCCCAGAGTCCTGCTAACCAGGTTTCCAAGCCCGTTTGCAAGCTCGCCGTTTACCCTGGCTACGATTGCGCTCTTGGAGAAATCCCCGTCCTGCCCAAATGGAATCTCTCTTAAGAGAAAATACCTAAACACATCTGCCCCAAACTCTTCTACTACCTGATAAGGGTCTACAACGTTCCCAACCGACTTAGACATCTTCTCCCCTTCTACCGTCCACCATCCATGCGCAAACACTGTTTTGGGAAGCTCAATCCCCGCTGACATGAGAAATGCCGGCCAGTAGACCGCATGAAACCTGAGTATGTCCTTACCGACCAGATGCACGTCCGCAGGCCAGTTCTCCTTAAACATCTCCTCGTTATCCGGAAATCCCACCCCTGTTATATAGTTTGTAAGCGCGTCAAACCAGACGTAAATCACATGCTCGGGATTACCGGGAACTGGTATGCCCCATCTAAAGGTTGTACGGCTTATGCTGAGGTCTCTTAAACCCCCTTCCACAAAACGCGCCACTTCGTTTAACCGGTAGCTGGGCTGAACAAATTCCGGATGTTTTCTATAGTGCTCAAGTAAAGGCTCTTGATATTTTGAGAGTCTAAAGAAATAACTTTCCTCCTTCACCTTCTCAATAACAGGGCGTTTGTCTTCAGGAAGGCCCATAATCTCTTCAAGCTGTGTCTCGGTTATAAAGGCCTCATCTCTGACATCGTACCAGCCTTCATATTCGCTCAGATATATATCCCCCGCTTCTTCTACCCTTCTGAATATCTCCTCTACAGAGGTCCGGTGTCTTTCCTCGGTGGTCCTTATGAAATCATCGTTTGTGATATTTAATGCATCTGAGAGATTCTGAAATCTTTTCACCACTCTGTCGGCAAGCTCAATGGGCTTTTCCCCGTTTGCTTCGGCAGTTCTTTCAATCTTCTGCCCGTGCTCGTCCGTTCCGGTGAGAAAAAATACCTTATTGCCCTGTAGTCTTTTGAACCTGGCAATTACATCTGCGGCTATGGTCGTGTAGGCGTGCCCTATGTGAGGCACGTCATTCACATAATATATAGGGGTCGTCACATAAAAAGATTTAGACATAAAAATTAATCTCCGTAATATTTCTTCTGTTCAGCACTAAGATAAAGGACCTATGATAATACCCTAACTTGCTATTCTTATAAAAAGATTTTCAAATGAAAGCTGCTTATTAGCATTCATGTGATATATATCACTCCACGTATTCTGAACACAGCTCATTTTATTAAGGATGTTATCAATATTCCACTTCTCCGCAATCTCCATACTCTGCTCTATCAAATCTATATTTGTAAGCCCCTTTTTATCCGAATCCATTTTAATCAACATTAGATCTCGAAGCCAAAGAGAGATAAATTCAAACGCAAGGTTCAATTTTTCCGTATCTTCAGGATTCGAGCTAAGCGGCATTGACTCGGCTAACCCCAGTATTCTTAACGCCGAATAGGGTTTTAAATGCATGAGGTATTGTATCAGCTCCTTTCTCCACTCAATAATATCACTATCCAGCATAAGCGCCCTTCCCAAGCTGCCGTTTGAGAGTTTTGAGCATACAAGCGCTTCTTCTACAGATAGATCATCTCTCTTTTTTAATTCTTCAAATATTAATTCTTCCCTAAGCGCACCAAATTTGATCATCTGACATCTCGAGCGTATAGTGGGCAAAAGAGAGTCTGGATTTGAAGTAATAAGAATTATTACCGAATATGGAGGCGGCTCTTCCAGTGTTTTCAAAAACGCGTTCTGAGCCCCTCGGCTCATTCTTTCAGCTTCATCTACAATAACAACTTTAAATTTGCCCTCATATGATTTAAGAAAGAGCATATCCTCAATCCCTTCTCTTACCTGTTCAACCTTTATGCTTTTAACGCCTTCGTACTGAACATGAACAACATCGGGATGGATACCCTTTTCTACTTTTTTACAGGAACCGCATTCGCATGACTCGTTATCAGAGCCAGTAGTTTTAGACAAGTCTTTGTTTTTGCAATTTAAAAGTTTTGCGAACTCAAGCGCTATCAGCTTTTTCCCTATACCGTCCGGCCCCGAGAACAAATATGAATGAGATACGATATTCTCCCTTTCAGCGCGCATAAGGATTTTTTTCTGAAAATCATGACCTATTATTTTATTGTTTAACATTCTTAAGTTCTTCTAAAATTTAAAATAATAAAGGAGCAGCAGCACCTCTGCCGGCTTTATATTAAGAGGATATAGACTCTAGAATGAAATTCTTTATATCCTCATGTATTTCTAAAATTTCTCTATCAGCATTTATTTTTTTGATTCTATCGGGCTCCCTCTTGGCAATAAGCATGTAGCCCTGTCTTATCATCTCGTGAAACTCCAAAGGCTCCTCGTCCATTTTTGTAATTTCCCCTCTGGTTTGTAGTCTTGAGAGACCTATCTTGGCAGGAAGATTTAGGAGAAAAGTAACGTCAGGAATTAGATCAAGCGTAGATGCTATCGCAATCTTATTAACTAATCTTTTATCGAGTTTTCTGCCGTACCCTTGATAAACGACCGTAGAGTCAAAATACCTGTCGCAAATTACAATCTCACCGTCTTGAAGTTTTGGTTTTATAAAATCCCTTACATGCTGCGCTCTATCCGCACAGAAAAGACAGAGTTCAGAGAAAGGGTCCAGCTCAAGATCCCTCTCATCCAGTATTATCTTCCTGATGAGCTCTCCTAAACGTCCCCATCCGGGCTCCCTGGTGAGAGTTGCTTTGTGCCCCATTTCAGTAAGAAGTTTGGCTAGAAGCTTTGCTTGAGTACTTTTCCCGCTTCCTTCTACGCCTTCAAATGTAATAAACATATCTGGATTTACCTTCGAATATATGGATTAGTGAAGAGACATATAACTGCATAATTTGAATTTACCACCGGCAATATTGAGCTCAGAATCACCTGAAAATCCTACCATAATACTGACAGCAGATACAATATGTGCTCAGTTTTCAAGTCCCAGCGCTTTCCTAAGACTCTTAAGCTCTCTATTTGTTAAATCTCTCCACTGCCCTCTTTCGATATTTCCTATATTGAGAGGCCCTACCGATATTCTTCTAAGCTGTCTTACCGGATGCTTAAACTCAAGAAAAAATCTTTTAACCAAATGATTGCGGCCTTCATGAAATGATATTTGAACAGTGCTTAAACTATTATCAGCCTTGAGAACCTTAATGGAATCGGGCTTTGCGTAACCGTCTTCAAGCTCTACTCCCTTTTGCATTCGCAAACACTTTTCTTCGTTAATGTTCCCTTTCACTACGGCTGAATATACCTTAGTCAGCTCAAAACTGGGATGCAGAACTCTATTGGCCAGCTCTCCGTCATTTGTTAAGATTAATAATCCTTCTACATCATAGTCGAGCCTGCCAACCGGATAGACCCTTTCAGGGATTTTCGCAATTAATTCCTGTATAGTCTTTTTGTCATCCTGACCTTCGCCAAGAGCTGTAATATAGAGTTTCGGCTTATTGAGAAGGAGATATCTTTTTCGCTCAGGATTTATTAATTTGCCCCGAACTCGAATTGCATCTTTTTCAGGATCAATCGTGTGCCCTAAACCTCTTTCGGTCTTGCCGTTAATGCTTACAGATCCCCCTTGAATCAGCTCATCCGCATTTCTCCTGGATGATACGCCGCACATGGAGAGATATTTATTTAGTCTTAATTTCAATTGCGCTTCCAATTATCATGATAAGATTAGCCCTATATTTTAGGATCAAAATATCGAGATTTCGTATGAAGAAGTTATCTTGCAAAAAGCGCTTCTCTTTTTGCCCAGAATGTTACATTCTGCCCGCGGATGCCGAACTTGACATACCCCCCGCTTTTATCCTGCATAAAGGCCTTCTCATTCCCCGTCAATTTCACGCATTTGTTGTCATCTGTAACAATCTGCTCTGCTAATTCCAGCTTATTCTCAGCTACAAATTGATAATACTTTTCTATGTCAATCTTTTTATAACAGGCAGGATATCCCGCCTCGGTAAAACATTCTTTATGCTGAAAATCACATGTGGATTTTACAGCATGTGTGTAATGCACGGGTGTTAAAAATATAACAAGAAAAAAAGCTGCGGTTAATAAGCAAAATATTAGTCCTGAGCGTTTAAATCGTAATTTTATTGATGATTTCATATTTGAAAACTCCTTATTGTAAGCAAACCCTATTTATCTCGGTCCCATACTTTGCCGCTTATATCCCGCTGGCGGCTCAAGGTCTGCAGGATTTAGCTTTGCTTTTTTGGACGAGACGAAGTTTGACTCGCTCTCCATTTCCCCGTTCATATAGTCTATAGTCTGAACAGGAAATCCGTTTAATTTCCTAAGTTGATTAAAAACATTATTTTCAAACTGAACTTGTTGACCCATAATACCCTTATTCTTGGCAAAAGACTTGGCCATCTGATCCATAAACTGGGCCATCTCCAGCATCACGGTTTTCATTTCGTTGCCGCCGTCAATGCTCCCCCAGGGAGCTACGCAGTGCTGACTGATCTTCACTTCTCCCCTGAAAACATCGTATTTAGTACAGCTGTAACCATTTGCTTTCCCTGTGCCGACTTTCTTAAGGACAGGCTCAACATACCCACTGTCCCCCATGGAGGGCATCTTACCCTTCATCATTTTTTCCATCATCTCTCTTTCTTTTGGTGTGGCGTCTTTCATGGCCTGCTCAAATTGGCTCATAGCTTCCGACATAACACTCGCCAGTTCATTCATAGTAGCTTGATCCAGAACAACATAAGTCTTGTCCTTATGATTTACCATGATCATCTCTTTTTTGTCACCACGATATATCATAGCGCCGTCTAATTCTGTGCCGTTTTCATAAAAATCCATTTTAAAATTATTACCCTGTACCATTCCCGTAGTCTTATGCTTAGCCTCAGGGTTGATCTGTTTTTGATCCATTTCAAAAACTACATCAGCAAAAGAATTAAACGCAAAGCTCAAGGTAAGAATCAACGCTGCCAAAATCTTGAACATGACCATTCCTCCATGTAATTTTTCATTAAGTCTAACATATATTTAACCCAAATCTGCACTTATCATTAGCACCTAACTTAACAAAGAAGGCCACTCGGTGAAATCGGCTCCAAATACTCTTTAATTAAACTAAAAACGGCAATTTTCATCCTTGACAATTTTTACATTCCACATAACATAATGCTGTGCTTAACGACTATATACCAATTCTATTAATACTCATTTTCGCAATTGGTCTTGCATCTATAATGCTTGGGCTTTCCTCTCAATTGGGCCCCAAAAGAGAGGCCAAAGGCAAGTTGTCACCATACGAGTCCGGAATGATCCCTACAGGGGATACCAAAGGAAGGTTCTCAATAAAATACTATTTAGTGGGAGCGCTATTTATACTCTTTGATGTTGAAGCTGTATTTCTTTTTGCCTGGGCGGTTGTATTTAAAGATTTGGGAATGCTCGCTTTCATTGAAATAATTGTTTTTCTTACAATCATTCTGGCGGGATACTTTTATGTAGTTAAAAAAGGAGCATTAGATTGGGAGTAAATTCAGATCCATTACTTGGTGGAGAAGGTTTTTTAACAACCACAATTGAAGCTTTTGCCAACTGGGGAAGAAAAAACAGCCTCTGGCCAATGCCCTTTGGAACAGCGTGTTGCGCTATAGAGATGATGGGAGTTTTTGCGTCAAGATTTGACCTTTCTCGCTTTGGCGCCGAGGTTGCGAGATTTTCTCCAAGACAGGCGGATCTAATGATAGTATCAGGAACAATTACATATAAAATGGCATCGGTTTGCAGAAGAATATATGATCAGATGCCGGAGCCTAAATGGGTTATAGCCATGGGCTCATGCACATGCGGCGGAGGACCTTTTGATAGTTATGCGGTTGTGCAGGGAATAGATGAATTTCTCCCCGTTGATGTATACGTTGGCGGATGCCCTCCGAGACCCGAAGCGCTTATAGACGCCGTAATGAAGATCCAAAAGAAAATTGAGATGAAAGGGGCCCCCGTAGTATGAGCGTTGATTTAGAGCCTGTGATCAACTCGCTGAAAAACGAGTTCCCCCAAGACATTTTAGGTGTCAAAGAATACAGAGGGGAAACAACTCTACTTGTAAGTAAAGAGCAAATTTTCAAATTTTGCGCTTACTTAAAAGATGAGCTGGATTTCACTTTCTTGGCTGATTTAACTGCCGTTGACTATCTTGAAGTCAAATCACCACGTTATGAAGTTGTATATCATATACATCGATTTGGACCCGAATGTGAAGAGAATGCCAGAATCAGGGTTAAAGCAAAAGTATCCGAAGATGAGCTTAAGATTGATTCCGTAACACCAGTATGGAGTGGTGCTGACTGGCTGGAGAGAGAAGTATACGACATGTTCGGAATTGAATTTATAGGGCACCCGGACCTTAGAAGAATACTCATGCCGGAGGATTACGAGCCCTTCCCGCTTAGAAAAGACTTTGATGTCAGAAACCGTGAAGCTTCAAAGCGCTCATTTGAAAAAGCTCTAGAGGAAGGAGCGGACTGATGGAAAGAGTTGAGTTTATAAGCGAAGAATCGGCTCTAATTAATGAAGACGGTACGCGTACTGAGACCATGATGCTCAATATGGGCCCTCAGCACCCCGCCACTCATGGGGTTTTGAGAATCGTTCTTCACTTAGATGGGGAAACGGTTGTAAAAGCTGTACCGCATATTGGATATCTTCACCGGGGAATAGAGAAACTATGTGAGCACATCACATACCAGCAATGC
>JAJCZT010000153.1 GCA_029262255.1 Deltaproteobacteria bacterium | reverse complement strand
GAGTGACAACCGGGAAGAGAGTGACAGCGCGCCATGCTGTCATTTTGAGTGTTAGCGTAGCGACGAATCTCACCCTCAATTAAAATACGGGCGCGCGCTGTCCCGGATTTTATCTTTATCTCAGAATTAAGTATGGTAATGTCTGATCAAAGGTTTACTTGTGAGGCGTTATGTTTAAATCAATTCCCGGATATTTATTAATAGTATTGGCCATAAGCGGGTTCGTATTTTTAAGTCCGGTACTCTCTGAGGATGAAGAGCCGACCCATCTGTTTACGGATGATGAAGCTAAACAGCTTAGGTACAGTGACAAGGAGTGGGACAAGGAAGTTATACCTAAACCCCCACCCGATACACTAGACCGCCCGAGCATTATAATAGAAGAGCCTGATCTTGTTTCGACAGACAAGGGGTCTGAAATAGTTGCGGTCACTCCAACAAATTTTTTCATTATCCTTAAGCAAAACGATTCACCTTTGGATATGGGGACGCTACAGGTTTGGGGTGAGAAATTCTTTTTTAAGCTGGATGTAACTGGAAGAGTCTTAAAATATTTAAAAACCACGAAGGACGGCGCAATACTCCACGCCAAGTCAATCCATATCCCTAAAGGGCATTACAAAGTGGGTGTGAGCATCGCTGACATAAATGGTAATAAAATAGAAAGAAAATACCGCCTGAAAGTTGAGTAAATTATCTCTGTTGCCCTCCTTTTTGTTCAGGTCTAGGGCTATTCTCTAGAGATCGATGTCCAAAGGACTGTCAAGACATCCAAGTCCGCTAGTGCAGCATGTATCGGATACACAATCCTCCCCTGTGACTGAGCACACTCCGGGTGAGCCGCCGTCACACGTAGCGCTAAAATCTCAGGCTCAACCGATATAAGACACGGATATAAAGCCGCCTTCTCAGCTCTTGTAATACCGGAAATTACTGCGCTGGTTTGGTTTATGGTATTTAGACCAAGCTCAAAATCTAAAACTTAAATCTCTCTAGTTCCAGGCAAAGATTTCTGTAATTCTCATAGGTTATAAGTATAATAATAGATACGGCCATTTTATGAATCGATTAATCGCAATCCTCGCTACCGTTGTTTTAGTTCTAATAGTAGCGGTAATATTCTTTGACAAAGGATATATCCGCTTTAACTATCCCGATAAGTCCACATACCCTGTACGCGGGATTGATATATCCCACCATCAGGACGTGATAGACTGGGATATTTTAAAGCGCTCAGATATTAGCTTTGCTTTTATAAAATCAACCGAAGGCGGGGATCACAAAGATACCAAGTTTGAGCAGAACTGGAAAAGGGCAGGGGATATTGGGCTTGTTCGGGGAGCCTATCACTTTTTTACCTTCTGCAAGTCAGGACACGAGCAGGCGCTTAACTATATAGACAGCGTGCCTTTTGAAAAAGACGCTCTACCTCCCGCCATTGATCTTGAGTTCAGCGGTAACTGTCAGGCAAGGCCTTCCAAAGAAGAAGTGCATAAGGAATTATCTGTATTCGCTAAAATGGTTGAGCTAAAATATGGTAAACGCCCAATTATCTATACCACTAATGAATCCTATAATGCTTTTCTCTCAGGCGAGGATCTAGGCTATCCGATATGGATAAGGGATATTTATACAAAACCTGAATTTAAAGACGGATATTCCTGGGCCTTTTGGCAGTACACTCATAAAGGCCGGCTCCACGGGATAGACGGATTTGTGGATTTAAACGTATTTAACGGAAGCCCCGAAGAGTTTTACCAATTTATCTCTTCAGGCGGATAAACGTTTATCTTAATACCGTACTATCTGTCTTGCCAAATAAGAACTAAGTTCCTACTGCGGCAATTTTTTCTTCTATTTCTATAATTCCAGTCTTGGGATTTTGAGAAACATCATCCTCAAGCTTGGTTACTCTTTTGTAAAGTCCGGTTTTAGTAAATACTTTGGTAATGTAGTAATCGGTCTCTACGTACCCATTTTTTGTCTTTTTCTCAAATGCCATAGTACATACAAGCTGCTCGCCATTTTTCTTCGCGCGCCTGAGCTCTGTGATCCAGACTTTGGCATAAGGGCGCTCGCTGTCCAACTGGCCCGCTTTTAGAACTTCAGTGACCTCACCTGTGTTGGAGTCGATCATTTGCAGAGAGTGCCACGCGTAACCAAGATATTTGTCCTGCTTTTTCTTTAGCTTGAATACGTTTACAAATATCTTCCTGCTCTCAGGGCAAAGGATCACATCCTCATAAGTTAACTGCTTATTCTCAGGTGTGATCTTGTGGTATTCGTTTTCGTTAAAATGTCTTGCGTACAGGCTTTTTACACCGAATCCTTCACCAAGCTGTTCGTAGAAGTGTGCGAGAAACTGTTTGCTTTCAGGCTCAAAATAGAGATCCAAAAAGCGTTCATCAGGAGAAATCCCAATAGTTTGCCATTGATTTGTCATTTTCTTCCGACCTTTTAAGCGCACATAGCACGTGGGTGCATGACGCTTTGTTTATTTTTTACCAGTAGGCGACCCGGCCTAGCTGATATAACCCGTACTTGTATAAACTGCACTTGTGTAACCCTTAAAAAAAATAGAAACGCGTGCGGTTTTGGAGCCGACATGTTTCTTTACCCATCTCTATTATAATACAAAAGTTAAGTGTTTGTGAAGAGGGTATGTGAAATTTCCCAAAGTTTTTCAAAAAAGTCCTATAAAGGTCCTATGTCTTTCGCCAAATAATCAGACTTATTTTAGACTTTACTGAAATTAATAATTATTTTACAATAATCTCAATACTCATAAACAGAATTTGCAGTCAGACCAATATTTACAATTAAATCAATAAGGAGTGAAGATGGATTACAGTAACCATCCTGAAAATAGCGCAAAATCATATTATCTGCCACGACATGGCTTAGATTTTTCTTTGTCTGATCACTTTAAATTAATTGAGTTCGCAAGTAAAGACGGCACCGATCAAGTTTTGGTTCATCCGGCACTTATTGAAGGGTTGGAGAAAATTAGAACTCACTTTGGTCTTGCGGTTTTTGTTGTTTCCGGATACAGAACCGCTAGACATAATAGGGATATAGGAGGAGGGGAAAATAGTCTCCATGAATTCGGGTTAGCTGCTGACATAATGATTAAAGGTGTTCCGCCGCACAAAATAGCGGAGAAAGCAGAAAGTCTGGGTTTTGGTGGTATCGGCAGGTACCGCACTTTTATCCATGTTGATGTTTGCGGATCAAACCGCAGATGGAAAGGATAATCAGAGAATCATTCAGCATATAATTGTGGCGGTAGTCCTAACTAGCTGTGCGGGCCAACTCGACAGAGCTATAACCCATAGCTGTGTTAATTCAACAATCAAATATTAAATATACGTAGTAAGCGTTTAAACGGACATATCATGCTGCTGTTGATAGTGAAGAATTCTCAAAGGCCTAAATATTAAGGGGTAGGGTGATTACTCTATAGGTTTATGATATAGAGTAGGTTATGAAAAATACAGCGTTTAGATGAACACTATAAAGTTCCTTTCTGAAACATTATGCAAAAACTAAACTGAAAACTTCAATTCTAAACACTGGAATTGAACACACTAATCCGCCACCTCTTAT
Organism: Deltaproteobacteria bacterium; assembly: GCA_029262255.1. Classification (GTDB taxonomy): domain Bacteria; phylum Desulfobacterota_D; class UBA1144; order Nemesobacterales; family UBA2774; genus CR02bin9. The sequence continues at coordinate 216 of JAJCZT010000153.1, read as the reverse complement.
CTTGCAGGTACAAAAATTGTATCAAAAGTTTGGATAAATTACATCTAAAACCGGCGGTACTGAAACTACTGTAATTATAAAAAGTATAAAAATAATATTCCTTGTGAGCCCCGACTGGAAAAATAATTCTGAAACAGAAATCATATCCGGTACTCACGGGGCTCAGGTTGTAACATCCGGTTACCCTTAATTATAACTAAATTTGTTTCTTTTGTA